>QJYB01000047.1 GCA_003247835.1 Gammaproteobacteria bacterium
GAGCGGTTCTGAGTTCGGACCACCCCATACAGACCAGCGCTGGAATCCAGCACGGCGCAAGAGCGTCTGGAATTCGTCGAGCGAAACGGACCGCATCGTCATAGGGAACTCTTCGGCATCGTTTCCATACTCGATGTAGCAGCGATCGAATGTCAGCTGATTCACCGGATCGAGACCAATCTGGTCGAGCCGCTGCCGGATAGTCAGACCTGTGTGGGGGTGCTTCCAGATCTTCCAAGTACCCGAAATGATGCTCTCCCGCTGCTCGAACGGTCTGGTGCCCATGAGCCGAAGATCCAGCAGCAGCCGTCCGCCTGGCGCGAGATGCGAATGGATGTTACGCAGGCAGTCGATCTGATCCTGCTGCGTTGTCAGCATCACGAAAGAGTTGGTGGGGATCATCGCCGCATCGAACCGCGTTGGATATCTGAACGTCTGCAGGTTCTGCTGCGAGATTCGATCGTTGATACCGCTGAATCCGAGCCCCACTGCCTTGCGTCGGAGCATCGCGAGCATCGATTCGGACGCGTCGAAGCCCACGATGTTCAGGCCCTGCTCGAGCAATGGCAACAGGATGAGCCCGGTGCCGCAGGCACACTCGAGCACCGGACCGCTCATGTCGCGCAGATGAGCAGCGTAGTACGCCTGATTGTCCCTGAGCCAGCTGGAGAGATGCTCCTGCATCATCTGATCGTAGATCAGGCCCCAGTACCTGCTTTCGTAGTTCTGAGTCATGTGCAGAACGCCGATCGGCCGTGTGCGTCCTGCATTTTACGGCAACTATGAGAGCGTCGCCCGTCCGCCCTCTCCCTGCAGCCCCCGCGCAATGCACTCCTGCGAGTACCGGTCGAATTCCGGGCTGAACACAGCGCGGTTTCGTTCGTACATTTCGCGCATCGCCCTGTTGCCTTTCAGAATGCCGATCCACGCCTGGTCCCAGGCATGCCACATCTCGTCATCGACGAACCCGCGGCTTCGCTGGTAGTGCGTATTCTGGACGAGAAAAACCAGCCGATTCATGAGCATCTCCGCCTGAGGCAACTCGGCTTCCGGGATGGCGTCGAACCCCTGGTCGGAGACGCTCCAGATCCGCGCGAGCTTCGGATCGGTGGAGATGTCCGCCCAGTATCTGTCCTCGGCGTCATGGATGGACTGGTACGTGGTCGCACGCAGGGCTGTCGTGTTCGAGCGCAGCTGCATAGCCACGAACAGCAGCGAGGCGACTACGCCAATGGAACCTATGAACTCTCCCAAAGCACCCAGTTCATTGAGCGTCATGTTCTTCTCCTCAGGACGCCAGCACGTTGATGAACTGCCAGGGGTCGGATTCGTCGATCTCCTCGTCGAATTTGCTCCACCGGTTGGCGAGAGGATGCCAGTCCGTGTAATGCCCCTCGACCGGGCCGAGATAGGGCTTCTGGATGGCGAGACACCGCTCGTGGTCCATCTCCTCCGTCTCGACGATCCCCGCCTGCGGGTTTTCCAGCGCCCAGACCATGCCCGCGAGGATCGCCGAGGTCACCTGCAACCCCGTGGCATTCTGATACGGTGCGAGCTCACGCGTCTCTGCCATCGACAGACGGGATCCGTACCAGTAGGCGTTCTTCGCGTGGCCGTAGAGCAGCACCCCCAGCTCGTCGATACCGCCGATCACTTCCGTTTCATCGATGATCCTGTGCGTCGACTGCACCACACCGCTACCGAAGGTCTCGTGCAGCGACAGCACCGCATCGTTACAGGGGTGATACGCATAGTGGCAGGTGGGACGGTATTCGGGATCGGCTGGATCGCCGAGCGTGAAGTAATCGGAAATCGAGATCGCCTCGTTGTGAGTCACCAGAAACCCGTACTGCGCCCCGGGGGTAGGACACCAGCTGTGGACGCGTGTGAGCCCGCCTGGACTGTCCAGATAGATCGCCGCCTGGCAGCCGACCTCGTGGCGTCGACCGTTGTCCGGAAACCATTTCTCGTGCGTGCCCCAGCCGAGCTCGGCTGGCTGGAAGCTCTCGGCCAGGAAACCCTCCACCGACCAGGTGTTCACGAAGGTGCCGATGGGTTTCGGCGTGTGCACGTACTGAGTATCGCGTTCCGCGATGTGCACGCCCTTCACGCCGAGATCGTGCATCAGCGTTGCCCAGTCCTCACGACTACGCGGGCTCGCGGCACCGTGTCCAAGGTCACGCGAAAGGTTCTGCAGGGCTTCCTTCACGAACCAGCTGACCATGCCCGGATTCGCGCCACAGCAGGAAACCGCCGTGCTCCCCCCGGGGTTTGCCGCTTTCTCCGTCCGCACCTTCTCGCGCAGCGCGTAGTTGGTGCGCGCCGCCAGCGGCTGATCGGAGTTGAAATAGAATCCGGGCCACGGCTCGACGACGGTGTCGATGTAGAGCACTCGGAGCTCGCGGCAGAGCTTCATCACGTCGAGACTGTCGGTGTCCACCGATACGTTCACCACGAAACCGCGTCCTGCCTCGCCTTCAAACAAACCGCCGAGCAGCGTGCGGTAGTTGTCGCGCGTGATCGCCTGCTCGATCAGACGGACACCGCGCTGCCTGAGAAAGGTGCGGTGTTCAGCCTCGGGATCGATCACGCACATGCGGCCGTGGTCGTAGGAGAAGTGGCGTTCGATCAGCGGCAGCATGCCGCGGCCGATGGAACCAAAGCCGATCATGACGATCGGGCCGGCGATGATGCCGTACTCCGGCCAGTATCTGCTCAAGAACTCTCCTCCGACTGCCAGCCGCTACGCGTTCTGCGGGAGAGTCTACCCACCAATCACAGACATCTCACACTCGTGAACGGATCTGGATTCGGAAGGGGGTCTTCCGAAGAAGCCGCTCCAGACCTCGCCATAGGTCTGGAGCGGTCATTGAGGTGGCTACTCGGCGGCGATGACCTGTTCTGACGCCCACATGTTGGTTGCACAGTTGAGCATCGAGGTGAAGTGTCGGATCAGCATCTGTCCCGACTCCGAGCCCGCCAGCTGCTGCTCGAAGGCCGCCCAGCCCGAGACGTTTTCGAACAGGTTGAAGTACACCGCATTGGGACCCGTCGGGTCACTGGTGATCGGAGAGACAGCAATCGTCGCCAGCGGCGAAGCGTCTCCCATGCCACCGAGCACGCCAGCGATATGGCGGTTGAGGTCCGCGAAATCAGTCGGGTTCGGTACGCCCATGGTCCTGCAGGCATAGGACACAATAAAACGATTCGCGGCAGGGTCCATCTCTCCCCGCCGATGGACCGGCATCACCTCACCCAACAGGGGTGTGCAGTTCACGACGCTTTCGAAGCGTTCGGTTACCGCCGTCATCTCTGCCGAGGCTGCTTCCGCATCCAGCTGCGCTCCGAACGCGGCAAGACTCGCGTGAAGACTGTGCCAGATCACCTGGGCGTCCGAGGTACCCTTCACCTTGGTCCAGAGATAGGCCTGTGGAGTCTTGACCCCGGCCTTGGCAGCCTGCTTCTTGTAGAAATCGGTGGCTGCATCGAGATCTCCCCGATCCTTGCCATCGACGTAGGAGCACAGGAAGGACTCCAGCACCCCCGGAGCAGGTGGCTCCTCGGACTGTGCAAACGCATTGAGCCCGGAAAAGATCAGAACGGGTACCAGCACAAATGCCAGTTTTTCAGGACGCATAGTTGCTTTCATCGGTTTCCCCAATTTGGTGATTTTCACTACGCAAAGGAACTCGAAAGCAAAGGAAGAAGCAGCAACTACCCCAGCGGATGTGCATCGCACACCGCAAAACAGACCCGGACTCCCCCTGGACAGTCCTTGTCTTGCGTGTTCTCCCTAACAGGCTCCCCCACTCGGTTCAGTGTCCTCCATCAGGAATGGAAAAGCCAGCAGCGTTGAGCCAAAGACTCTGCCAGAAAATCCAAAGAAAAGAGCAAGAACAGAACTTGGAAAAGACCCGAACGAGGAGACCGATAAGTTCACAGCTTGGTTCGCCACCGTTGAGGTACGCTCGTGAAATCGATGATCTTTCTGCTCGCTGCCTGGTCCGGCACAGCCGCCGCAGGTTCGGTGACGACCTACGACTGGGATATCAGCGACTGGGCGTTTGTGAATTTCTGTCACGATGAAGGGGTCCGCCCGTACGAAGGTGAAACCATTCGTGCGGTCGTAAAATACGACGCCGATGGATCAATTCATCTCAGGATCGGCCAGGGACGGCCGTCTCTCACGCAGCAGGAACTCATTTATATGGTGCCAACTCGGTCGACCAGCACAACCCTGGTATGGCACCAGCAGTAAAGCCGTAAGATAGCTCACTCGTCTCAAGAAACGTTCTTCGCCATGCGCTGGACTCCAGCAGGCGGAGCTGCTGAGCTCCGCAGCAACTACCCCGAAGTAGCTCATCTGCTGTGTGAAATCCTCGCAGGCCGGATCTCTTCACGCGACCTGGCAACAGATCCCACGATGATTCCGGTTCTGCAGGGCATCGGCGGCAACCACGCGCTGAATCTGCTGAAGGATCCCCGCGGAAAGCGCCTCCGATACTGGCCACGCGTCTGGGCGGCCCGGGCTCTCGCTACGATTGGAGATCCGGCCTGCGCGAATTCCCTGGCATGCGGCGCTAGCGATACCGAATGGCGAGTTCGAATGCAGTCGGTGCGAGCGGCCGGTCTCGTGGCCGATTCATCGACGGTGGAGAAAATCGCCAGCTCGAGGGTATCTGACCCGCATCCGAGAGTCCGCGCGGCGGTCGCGCTGTCCATCGGCAGGAAGGGCACTGCCCGTTCCACGATATGGCTCCGCGATCTGGCACAGGACCCCGAGCTACTCGTCCGGCGAACCGCCGAACGCGCGATCACAACACTGCAGGCCCGACTCCGGTGAGGGAGAGCGTCATGGAAGACTGGGACGTGTTCGTCATTGCCGGAGCCTCAGGCGTCGGAAAGTCTCAGCTGAGCTATCAGCTCGCGCGCCGGTTCGGCGCACCGATCGTCGAGGTGGACGACCTGTTCCGTGCGATCGAATCGGTTACGACGCCGGAACAGCATCCCGCGATCCACTACTGGCGAACCCATCCGGAAGCGGCAGAAGCAGGTCCGGAGCGGATTCTCGAGCTGTTACTGGATGTTTCCCGCGCGATGCGTCCAGCGGTCGCCGCCGTGATCAGAAACCACATCGAGACCCGCATGCCGATCGTTCTCGAAGGAGACTACATCCTTCCGGAGTGCATCGCGGACTTCCCCGATCGCGTGAAGTCAGTCTTCCTGATCGAAGACGACCCGGATCAGCTGGTCCGCAATCTGCTGGCCCGCGAGCCGGAAGCGGGCGAGCAACGGACCCGGGCCGACGTCGGCGTGCTGTTCAGCCGCTGGCTGATCGATGAATGCCGTCGCCATGGGACCGTCGTGCTTCCTGTCCGGCCCTGGGATACGCTGGTGGCACGGGCCACTTCGGCCGTCCCGTGAAATGGACGACAGTCGAACGCGCCGTTAGCGGCCCGACTCAGAAATGGAAGTTGAAGCCGACCACGGGACCTTTGTACTTGTATCTTTCCTCGAGCCCGCTCTGGCGGAACTCGGCGTCCTTGTACCGATACCCGAAGACGATGCCCTGACGGCGTTGCGGCCCGACGGCCCATCGCACGGCACCCTGTGCGAGGAAAACGCCTTCGCTGTCGCCGAAGCCGTAGTCCATCCGGATGAACAGATCCAGGTGCTCGACGAGCTTGTAGCGGTCCCGAAAGCCGATGAGGGCATCGAAGAAGTCGCGGTCGCTGCTGATCTGGCCCAGTCGGACGTCGGGATCGACGAGGTCGACCTGAAAGCGGTCATCGAGCGCCGTGTAGCGGATCCCTGCGTACATATTGAAACCGCTGACGTCCCGCCACGGCCAGTACGCCACCGCTGCGTCGACGAAGTACTGGTCCGAGTCAGAGGATATCCGCAGCGATCCGAGACCGGCGATGTCGATCTGCTTTTCGTCCGCTGTGGAGATGTACGTGAAGTCGATGAAACCACTCCAGCGCCCGCCGCCGGTCTCCGCCATGATCTGAAAGGCCCCGTCGAGCGAATCGGCCAGCTCGCCGAAGTCGACGTCTCCGGCACCGATGTCCCGACCATCCCCTTTCAGACGATAGGACGTATCGGCAAACCAGATGTACGGCGTGATCGACCACTGCCACTGATCGACCGTGACGGCCGCGGATTCCGCGCGCGCCGGCGCACCGATCCCGAATGCGGCGACGAAGACCAGCGAACCGCTGAGATACCGAACCACCGTTTTCATACTATTTCTCCGTGAGCCTCGCGAGCTTCCGGTACAGGACCCGCTCGCTGATACCGAGCGCCTCCGCCAGCTGCCTGCGGTCGCCGGGAAAGGTGGCCACCGCCCTCCGCAGATAGTTTTCTTCCACCCGTGACAGCGGAATGAGTCCCGCGCCGGACGACGGATCCGATTCCAGCTCGGTGTTCACCTCACCCCCACGCAGCACTTCCGGCAGGTGTTCGGGGCCGATGGTGTGTCCATCCGCGAGCAGCACCGCACGTTCCAGCAGATTCCGCAGCTCGCGCACGTTGCCCGGAAACGGGTAGGCCCGCAACAGGTGCATGGCGCCGTCCGAGACGGACATATCCGGACGTCCCAGCCGATCGAGGATGCTCCTGCTCAATGGTCCCAGGTCGGCCGTACGCTGCCTGAGCGGTGGCAGCACGATCTCGAAGACGTTCAGACGGTAGTAGAGATCCTCCCGGAACTCGCCCGCCCGCACGAGTGCTGCCAGATCCTTGTTGGTTGCGCAGATCAGGCGGAAGTCCGTCTGCCGCCATTCGGTGCTGCCCACACGACGGAAGCGGTGCGTCTCGAGCAGTCGCAGCAGCTTCACCTGCTCGGACAGTGGCACCTCACCGATCTCGTCGAGAAACAGCGTGCCGCCTGCAGCCGCCTCCACCAGGCCGGGCTTGTCGGCGTTCGCACCGGTGAACGCGCCCTTCACGTAACCGAAAAGCTCGCTCTCGAACAGCGTATCCGGCAGTCCGGCACACTCGACGGGCACGAACGGTCCGCCACCACGTGGACTCATCCGGTGGATGGCCTCGGCCATGAGCTCCTTGCCCGTGCCGGATTCGCCGAGCAGCATCACGGTGGCCTCACTGGTCGCGACCCGCTCCGCCAGACCCAGTGCCTTCTGGAAGGCAGTGGAGCGGCCGACGAGTCCGTGCGGACTGGCCTGGGCACTGGCAACCCGGGACGGACGCATGATTTCGATGAAGCAGCTGATGGTGCCCGTCGCCGGATCCTTCACCGGCCACATCTCCACGTTCACGTACTCCTCACCACGTGGCGTGTGGTGCACGTGCAGAACCCGGCTGTTGTCCCGGGTTTCGAGGCTGCGCTTCAGCGGGCAGGATTCACCGGCCTGATCACAGGGCACCTGATAGTGGTGCGACACCTCGTAGCAGTGGCGCTTTGCCAGCGCGGTTCCATCACCGTAGAGCGCCTGATAGGCGCTGTTCGAGCGCAGGATCCGGTAGTCCCGGCCGAGCAGTATGGCCGGATCGTCGAGGCACTCGAGAATGGCGTTCACGTCCGGGTTCACCTCGGATTCCGTGGTGATTTCGATGCCCTGTCCGTCTGACGCTGTGGTGTGGTCGCTCATCTCTTTCCGCGCTGCTCCCGGCACTGATCCATCAGGCTGCCGATTATGGCAGATATTCACTGCCAGACACTGACATTTCCGGCGCCCCAGAAGGCGTTGCGCACCTCAGACTTCTTTTAACCCATTGAAATATAACGACTAAACCGGTTGGCACGATTCCCGCATTACGACTGGCAGTTGTGACAGATTTCAAGCTCCGGAGACAGCTATGACCCCAGAGACGGCAGCGTTCTTCGATCCAGCCACCTTTACCTGGAGTTACGTGGTCATGGATCCGGAGTCCAATGCGGCGGCGATCATCGACTCGGTGCTCGACTACGATCCGGCATCCGGTCGTACCTCCACCGCGTCCGCCGACCGGCTGATCGACTTCGTTCGCCGGCGCGGGCTCTCAGTCGAGTGGATTCTCGAAACCCACGTGCACGCCGACCATCTTTCCGGAGCGAGCTACCTGAAGGACGCGCTCGGTGCCCAGACCGGCATCGGCAATCAGGTGGGCGCGGTGCAGAGCGTCTTCGGCGACCTCTTCAACGCCGAAAAGACCTTTCCGCGGGATGGCAGCCAGTTCGACCATCTTTTTGCAGAAGACGAAACGCTCACGATCGGCTCTCTCGAGGCGCGGGTATGGCACACCCCCGGCCACACGCCGGCCTGCGTGACCTACGTCTTCGACGGCGCGGCCTTCGTCGGCGACACCATCTTCATGCCGGACTACGGCACCGCCCGAACCGATTTTCCCGGCGGTGACGCGCGCACCCTTTACCGGTCGATCCGCCGCATCCTGTCGCTGCCCGGGAGCACGACGCTCTATCTCTGCCACGACTACGAAACGGCAGATCGTTTGGAATTCTGTTCGCAGACGACGGTCGCCATAGAGCGGGCGAAGAACATCCACGTCCACGACGGTATCAGCGAAGAAGCCTTCGTCACGTTCCGTGAACAGCGCGATGCAGAGCTCGCCGCACCCCGACTGCTGCTGCCGTCCGTGCAGTTCAACATGCGCGGTGCATCGCTGCCGCCCGCAGAAGAGAACGGCATGCACTATTTCAAGATTCCCGTGCGCCCGACGGCGCCTGCTGTCGACACAACCGGTTCCGCGGACGAGGCGGCGTGATGCGTAGACCGGCACGAGCCCGAATACGCCACGGCAGGAGCGCGTCCTGATGGCTGCCATGGTGTTCGCCTGGCCCGGGGCCATCGCCATCGGTCTGTCCCTCGGAATGCTCGGCTCCGGCGGCTCGATCCTCACGGTGCCGGTGCTCGTCTACCTGCTCGGCCAGCCCGAAAAGCTCGCCATCGCCAGCTCGCTCGCCATCGTCGGCCTCATAGCCGCCGTCGGCAGCGTGCCTTTCATGCGGGCCGGTCTGGTGAAATGGCGAGCGGTGGTAATTTTCGGCGCGCCGGGAATGGCTGGTACCTATCTGGGGGCCTGGCTTGCGATGTTCGTCTCCGGCGCGGTGCAGCTCACGCTCTTCGCCGCCGTGATGCTCGCGGCCTCGGTGCTCATGATCCGACCGCTGCGCTATGACGGGCCGGGCGAACCACGAGCCATGTGGAAAATCACACTGGCCGGTCTTGCCGTAGGCGTGATCGCCGGCCTGGTCGGCGTGGGCGGTGGATTTCTGGTGGTACCGGCACTGGTGCTCGGCGGTGGTCTGTCCATGCGTCAGGGTGTGGCCACGAGCCTCGTGATCATCGCGCTGCAGTCGTTCAGTGGCTTCTACAAGTACCTGGACGTGCTTGCTGCTGAGCATATCGAGCTCGACTTCCACATCATCGCGATCGTCAGCCTGCTCGGCATTGCCGGCACCTTCGCTGGAAATGCGGTTGGCGGCCGGCTCGACCAGCGCAGCCTCAAGAAGACGTTCGGTGCGTTCCTCATCGTCATGGGGACTTTCATTCTCATCCGCTCCGTACCGGCGCTTCTGTAAGCCGGATGGGCCAAGCAGCAGGAACAGGCAACATGGACATCAAGCAACTCTCGCCTTTTCTCTCCGTGTCTCCCCAGATCAGCCCGGCGGACGTCGGCATTCTGGCGAGTCAGGGATACCGGACCATCATCTGCAACCGCCCGGACGGCGAAGCAGATGATCAGCCCAGCACCGCGGAGATCGGTGCGGCCGCCGAGCGGCACGGGCTGACCTTCCATGCCCAGCCGGTACGAGCCGGGCAGGTCACGGACGACGATGTCGCGCAGTTTGCAGTACTGCTGCGCGATGCAGAGGGACCTGTGCTCGCGTTCTGCCGGACGGGCACCCGATCCATCTCCATGTGGGCGCTGTCCGAGGCGCACCACCTGTCGACGGACGCCATTCTCACCACCGCAGCAGGCCATGGTTACGATCTCGCCAGTCTGCGGGAACGCCTCGACGGCGCTCACCGGGAAGTGCCTGAACGCCGTAGCATGCCCGTCCACGATGTCGTCATCGTCGGCGGCGGCGCGGGTGGTCTTGCCACGGCATCCAGTCTGCTCAAGCGCAGACCCGGGCTCGACATCCTGGTCCTCGAGCCCCGCGACCGGCACTACTACCAGCCAGGCTGGACGCTGGTGGGTGGTGGGGTGTTCGACCGCGGCCTCACTGAACGCACCATGGCCAGCGTCATACCCGAAGGCGTGAAGTGGCAGAAGTCCGCCGTGGCCGGCTTCGAGCCGGAGCACAATGCGGTGGTGCTGGAAGACGGCGAACGGGTCGGCTACCGGACGCTCGTCGTCGCTCCGGGCATACAGCTCAACTGGCATGCGGTGGAGGGTCTGACGGAAACCCTGGGCCGGAACGGCGTGACTTCCAACTACAAGTTCGATCTCGCCCCCTACACCTGGGAGCTGGTGCAGAACCTGAAAGGCGGTCGTGCCGTGTTCACCCAGCCGCCCATGCCCATCAAGTGTGCCGGCGCGCCGCAGAAGGCGATGTATCTTTCCTGCGATTACTGGCAGAAACGGCAACGGCTGGCGGACATCGACGTCAGCTTCTACAACGCCGGCGGGGTGCTGTTCGGCGTGCCGGAGTACGTGCCGGCGCTGGAAAAGTACGTGTCCGACTACGGCGCACAGATGTACTTCCAGCACAATCTGGTGGCTGTCGACGGCGACGCCCACAGGGCCTGGTTCCAGTGCGGTGATGATCGTGTGGCGGTGGACTTCGACATGATTCACGTCTGCCCGCCGCAGAGCGCGCCCGACTTCGTCCGGCACTCGCCCCTCGCCGATACCGCAGGGTGGATCGATGTCTCGCCGGAGACGCTGATGCATCCGAAGTACGGCAACGTCTTCGGCCTGGGAGACGCCTGCGCGGCACCGAATGCCAAGACCGCCGCTGCAGTGCGCAAGCAGGCGCCGGTGGTGGCCGAGAACGTGCTCGCGGTGCTGGCCGGCAATGACCCCCGAGCCATCTACGACGGCTACGGCTCCTGCCCGCTCACCGTGGAGCGTGGAAAGATCGTACTGGCGGAGTTCGGCTACGGGGGAAAGCTGCTGCCTTCCCTGCCGACGTGGCTTCTCGAAGGCAGGAAACCGACACGGGCAGCCTGGTTCATGAAGGTGAAGCTGCTGCCCTGGATCTACTTCGATCTCATGCTGAAAGGCCGTGAGTGGCTTGCCGGACCGGAGCTGCTGCCACACGAGCCGACGCCGCACGAGGCGCAACCGGCACAGTCGAGCTGAGCCGTGAACCGTTCAGCCGGGATCCGCGACCCCCTTCTCCTCCTCTCCCAGGGTCGCGGGTCCCGGCGCTTTTCAGGAGTTGTCGGCTTCCCGACGATTCCCAAGCATGCCTCGCCGGAAGGCGGTTCGGCCTGATCGTGCACCACACCGACGGCGACCGGGAGTGGGCGTACGATCGCACCTCGCACGTGGGCAAACTCGACCAGGGGCTCGACGATGCGTCTACGTACGGCTGGGTTCTGGTCGACATGAAGAAGGATTGGCGCACAATCTATTCTTCAGGCAGCAGGTAGCCGACATGCTGAACGTCATCGAAGGCCTGAGCCCGGATGTAGCCGCGTTCTCGGCGACCGGTGTCGTCAGCGCGGAAGATTATGCGGCACGTTTCGTCCCCACCGTCGAACGGATCGTCGAAGCAGGCCACAAACCACGCGTGCTCTATGTGCTCGGACCGGAACTGGAACGGTTTGAGCTGGGTGCCATGTTCTCTGATGCGAAGCTCGGTTTCAGTCATCTCACCGACTTCGAGCGGATTGCGGTGGTGACGGATCGTGACTGGATCGAGGATGCCGTCCGTGCCTTCGGCGTTCTGATGCCATGTCCGGTCCGGGTATTCGATTTGAACGAGCTCGATGAGGCGAAGACCTGGATCGAGGAACGTCAGGTCGACCTCGTGGAGGTGTCCGTCGAGCACAAGGGTGACGTTGCGCACCTGCACGCAAGGCTCACGGGGACCATCGATCAGGATGCGGAAAAGAGCCTGATCAAGCTCGCCCGGGAAGGCATCGGCGATGCATCGGAGCTCCGCGTACTGATCGAAGCGGAGGACTTCCATGGCTGGAGCGAGCTGCGAGCACTCTGGCAGCACGTCCGCTTCGTCGCCGGGGAGCGCGCCCGCCTGAAAAAAGTGGCCATCGTCGGCGACGCCCGCTGGCAGCGCCGGGCGATTGCCTCCGCCCGTCATGTCCTGGGCGTGGACGCCCGGTTCTTCGAACCGGACCAGCTGACCGACGCAGAAACCTGGATCGACGCATAGAGCCAGGAGCGTTTCGCTTCAGCCCAGCAGCTGCTCCAACTCGTCCAGCAGCTGCTCCCGGCCCGTCCACTCTCCAGCACGCCCGCTGAACGCCTCGGTGACGAAGAACGGCTGGCAGAAGTACCTGAGCAGCCTGGCCGCCCGGGACTGCTGCCCATCAGGCACATCGAGCAGGGAAAACTCCGGATCGCTTTCCAGGCAGGTGTGCAGCTGCTGACGTGCCGTTCGGGCAAGCTCCGCGTGACGCTCGCCCAGCACACCGTCGCCCAGTGTGCTGAGTGACCGCTCCGGATCCAGCGCAGGAAAGAGGTATCTCTGCGCGCGCCGGCGATCCAGGTTGATCTGCCCGGTATAGGGTGGACGCAGCTCGGCCCAGATATTGTCCCGCTCCGGAAATCCCGTGACGACAATAGTGGTGATGGCACCGCGCTCCGAAGGAGCAGCCAGCCGCATCAGGTTCGCCTCCACGTCTGCGTCGAAGCCCTCAGTGGAGAGCACCACCGCGAGCACGTCGCGTTCGTCATCGCGCAGCGCTTCGGCGAGATCCAGACCTCTGTCGAATGCAGCCCTCCGATCTGCCGCCGTTTCGTTGAAGCTGGCAAGGCCGCAGCGGACGATGTCGGTGAGACCGAACTCGGCCATCTCGGCCTGCCAGTCGGCGAGGTCGAACGGCGGCTGGGCAAAGCCGGTCCAGATCGCCTCGCCGCGCGGCGCCGCCGAAAACCGTCTGCACAGCTCGCCGAGCAGCACCACCATGCCGACCCCGGCCTTGAACGGAAACCGGACGATGCCGCCACGTTTCAGTGGCGCAAAGAGATCGAGCGCTCTGATACCGGAGTGTATGCGGTCGTCCTCCACCTGGACCGCGCCTCGCGAAGCGGGAAACGGGCGGTCTGCCGTCCCGGATTGCTCGAGCATCGCGACGATCGCCTCGTGACCGTTGGCTCGCGCCCAGTCCGCCGCCGTTCTGCCGCCCTGCGCGGCATCGGTGAGCGGGGTCAGCGGCTGCACGTAGCGGGCACCTGAATCCCGAAGCGCCGGATCGGCCCCGTGGGCGAGCAGCAGCTGCGCAAGCTGCTCGCGCCCGCGCATGGCAGCCAGATGCAGCGGGAAATTTCCCGCCGCCGACGGCCGGTTGGGATCCGCGCCACGCGTAAGCAGGCAGCGGACATGATCCAGGCGGTTGAAGAGCGTTGCAGCCCAGAGGGGCGACTCCGCCGTTTCGCAACCGCACTGCCCGTTCACGTCGGCCCCGGCGTCGAGCAGCAGCTCGAGCATGGCGAGGTCATCGAGCTCCACCGCCGTAATCAGCGCGGTGGCCCGATTCGCGAACGGCAGCACCCCTTCGAACACCAGCGCCGGATCCCACTCGGCCCTCGCATCCACCAGGGCGGGCGTGTCGTCCAGCATGCGCCTTACCGTATCGCGGTCTCCGGCACGCAGCGCAATGAAGAAACTCACCACCCGGTCCAGCGCTCCAGTACGGGAGGGTCGCAGTCGGTCCATGGTCTCTTTCATCAGTCTGTCTCCATCCGTTCGCAATCGGGCTCTTGCCGAGCGCAGGCGTTTTTTCACCGTGGACAGTGGTATCTCCAGGAAGGCCGCCAGCTCTTCCCCGGACGCCTCGGCGAAGTAGTGAAGCGCAACGACCTGCCGCTCCACCGGAGGCAGACCTTCCACCGCGAAGCGAAGCCGGTCGCCGACGCTGCGCGCCTCCGCGGCCCCGTCCGGTCCCGGATCGTTGGATGCCGGCTCCGGCAGGTCGTGAAGCGGCTCGACTGAAGGCGTCCTGCGGCGTGTCTGCCGATCGCAATGCTTGACGGCAATCCGTTTCAACCAGGCGCCGAACGCCGCGGGTTCCCTGAGTTGCGCGAGATGCTGATAAGCGTCGAGAAAGGTCTCCTGGGCGGCGTCCCTGGCTGCTTCCGCGTCACCGAGCCAGCCGTAGGCCGTACCCGCCACCAGATCCTGGTAACGGACGACGAGCTCAGCGAAGGCGTCGCGATCGCCCTGCTGGGCACGCATCACCACCGTGCGTTCGTCACCGTCCTTCACGGCATCTCCTCATGCCTCTCACAACCATTAAAGACCCATTCACTGCGGGGTTGGATACCCCGATCCGAAGCTTTTTTCACCCCCCGGTACCGCGGGCACCACCTGATCCGGACCATCGACGCCTGGGGAACACTAAAAATATGTATAACTGTTTAAATGTTCATACAGTTTCGACTATACTGCGACTCGCAGTAACCGAACCATCCGTCTTAGGACGGACAAAGAAAACGAACAAGGAAGAAGATGAGCACAATCACTCTGGCTACCACCAAGGGCGGCGCCGGTAAGACCACCGTCGCGCAGATGATCATCGGCGCGATTCACCAGCGCGGTTACACGATCGGTGTGATCGACACGGACGCGAACACCACCCTCTCCCGCTGGCTGACGAAGAGCGCCATGGCAATCGAGTCCAAGGTGGTTCTGGACGAGTCACAGGTCGTGGACGAGATCCAGAAATTGGGTCGCAAGTACGACTGCGTCATCGTCGACACCCCTGCCGGCTACTCGCAGTCCACGGTGTTCGCCATGGGCTCATCCGATCTGGTGCTCATCCCGCTGCAGCTCTCCCACGCGGACGTGGTGGAAGCCGAGAAAACCTATCGCATCGCCCGCAGCACAGGGCAGATGACGGGGAACAAAATCGACACGCGACTCGTATTCACCAACTACGTCCCCAAGACCAAGATCGCGAAAAAGGTTCGCCGGGCGGTGAGCGATCTCGACCTGCCGGTGATGAAAACGCGTCTGCATCATCTGGTGGCCTACAAGGACCTCACCTTCAGCGGCAGGGTTCCGAAGAAAGGCACCGCCGGCGCTCAGGGTCAGCTGCTCGTCCAGGAGATCTTCGACATGGGCCATCTGCCCTTCATGCAGGAGTACAAGCGCGCTTCATGAGTCGCGCCAGGACCACTGCACGCCCCAAGGCTCCCCGGAAGTCTGAGGAGCCGCTGTCCCAGGTTACGCTGA
Source organism: Gammaproteobacteria bacterium (assembly GCA_003247835.1). Lineage (GTDB taxonomy): Bacteria > Pseudomonadota > Gammaproteobacteria > Pseudomonadales > Azotimanducaceae > SZUA-309. Next base: position 15,335 of record QJYB01000047.1, read on the forward strand.
AGATGCGCGAGTCGCTGCACCGGGAGCTGACGCGCAAGGCATTCAACTCGGGCATGACGATCCGCGGCTACATCATGCGCGCCCTGCAGCAGACCGGGCTCGGAGTCACCGAATCGGATCTGGTGGATCGGCGACGGCGTCACAGCCGTCGCTGACCTCGCTGCTTGACACCCCCCGCTCCCCTTCCATTTACTTGCTGAGGCAACTGTTCAGGGGTCTGAAGGGGGATCACATCATGAAAACGGCCATCGCCATCGGTTCCGCGTACTCCAGCGGCACCGACTGGGACAATCTGGTGGACTACACCATCGCCGCCGACCGCATGGGCGTGGACCAGGCCTGGTCGGCGGAAGCCTGGGGCATGGACGCCATCGTGCCCCTGGCCTACCTGGCCGCGAAGACCGAAAAGATCCAGCTCGGCACCGGGATTCTGCAGATCAGCTCCCGGGTGCCTTCCATGATCGCCATGACCGCTCAGAGCATGGACACGGTCTCCAAGGGCCGCTTCATACTCGGCCTCGGCGTCAGCGGTCCACAGGTGGTGGAAGGGTTGCACGGTGCTTCTTTCGCCAAGCCGCTCGGCCGGCTGAGAGAATGTCTGGAAATCATCAAGCTGGGGCTCGCCGGCGAAAAGCTGCAGTACCAGGGCGAGCACTACGTGCTGCCGCGTCCAGGCGGTGAAGGCAAACCCATCCGGCTGGCGCAGCCGCCCCGGCCCAACCTGCCCATCTATCTGGCAACCCTGGGACCCAAATCCCTGCAGATGACCGGCGAGCTTGCCGACGGCTGGCTCGGCACCTGCTTCCTGCCCGAGCACGCCGACGTGTTCCTCGACGACCTGCGCAAAGGCGCCGAGAAGGCCGGCCGGAGCCTTTCAGACATCGACATCGAGGCCGGCGGATATTTCGAGGTGAGCGACGACGTGGAGCGGCTCATCGCCCAGCTCAAGCCGGGACTCGCCTTCACCCTGGGCGCCATGGGCTCGGCGAAGACCAACTTCTACAACGATGCCTATTGCCGGGCCGGATTCGAGGACGACGCCAAGGCCGTGCAGAGCCTGTGGATCTCCGGCAAGCGCGACGAGGCCGTGGCCCGGGTCCCGGACGAGCTGGTGCTCATGGCCAACCTGATCGGCACCAAGGACATGGTTCGCGACCGGATCAAGGCGTTCCGGGACGCCGGCGTGAACACGCTGCGCCTCGGCACCGGCGGGCAGACCTGGCCCGAGCGAACCGCCGCACTGGAAGCGGCCATGGATTTCATCGGCCAGGCGGCCTGAACGCCGCTGATACGCTCCATCCAGCGCCGGATTCCGCATGTCACGGGCACTTTTCTGTCCGTTGTGACATATTCCGCTTCAGGGTCTGTCAGGGGGAACGCACATGTCCGACAAGCGGCCGGATCCGGGTGAGGCATTCCGGAATCTGATCACCGAATGGGAACGCGGCTTCGATGCCATGGCGAACAAGCTCATGGGCACGGAAGAGTTCAGCCGTTCCATGAACCAGCTGCAGGACCTTCAGCTGCGCATGCAGAAGCGGTTCTACGAATCCATGGCCGAGCAGCTCTCCCACTTCAACCTGCCCAGCCGTGAGGACGTGCTGCGCCTCGGCGAGAGCATCCGGGCGCTGGACAAGCGGCTCGCCAAGATGGAAAAGCAGCTGAAGAAGGTCTCGAAGAAGAAAAAGAACAAGGACGGTCATTCAGACGGGCCACCGCGGACCAAGCTGCCACCCAGTGCCCGGCAGGCAGCTGCCGGCAAGTCGGAGTCTTCCGGATCAACGGAGGGCGCGAATGGCTGAGGAAACCGTCTCTCCGGAAATCGTCGACAGAGCCCGGAAGATGGTGGACCGGGCCATTCAGCGCAACATCAAGGGCCTCGAATTTCTTGCCGCTCCGCCCATCAAGGTGGGGATGACGCCGAAGGACGTCCTCTACGAGCGTGGCACGCTCCGGCTGTATCACTATCACCCGCTCTCGGACGAGGTCTACCGCGTCCCTGTGCTCATGGTGATGGCCACCACCAACAAGGCCTACATCTTCGATCTGGCGCCCGGCCAGAGCATGGTGGAGTTCCTGCTGAAGGAAGGTTTCGACGTCTACGTGATCGACTGGGAGCCACCTACTCCCGAAGAGCGGAGCCTGACGCTGGAGGACTACACGCAGGATTTCCTGCCTTCCTGCGTCGAGGAGGTGCTCGAGGACTCGGGGCAGCCGGACCTGTCCATCGTCGGCTACTGCATGGGTGGGGTGCTGTCGCTCATCTATGCGGCCAGCCACACGGATGGACCCCTGAAGAACCTGGCCTGCCTGACCACTCCCGTGGACTGGTCGGAGATGGGGCTGACGAGAATCTGGTCCGACGAGAAGCATTTCGACGTGGACCGCCTTGTCGATACGCTCGGGATCATCCCGAAAGATTTCATCGCAGCGTCTTTCGAGATGCTTCGTCCCGCCCAGAAGACGGCAGGTCAGATCCGAGTCTGGGAGCAGATGTGGAACGACGACTTCGTGGCGTCCTACCGCGCCTTCGATCGCTGGGGCAACGAAACCCTGCCGCTCGCCGGAGAGTATTTCCGGGACACGACGAAGGAGCTGATGTGGGCCAACAAGCTCTATAAAGGCACCCTCAAGATCGGGGGCCGGACGGCCAAGCTCTCCGACATCACGGTGCCGCTGTTCACCGCACTGGCGGAGCACGATCACATCGTTTCCTACAAGGCGAGCAAGCCGCTGATGGAGCTGGTGGGCTCGACCGACAAGGAGGAGGTGATTCTGAAAGGCGGCCACGTCAGCCTCATCGCCGGCCCGAATGCGGCGCGCAGGATGTGGCCGAGGCTCGCCGCATGGCTGGGAGAGCGTTCCGTATGACCGAATCCACGCGATATCCGCGCACCGTCGAGATCAAGGACGGCAACGCGATACTGAACCTGATGACACCGGCCGTGGAGGCGGAAGTGCTCGCGTTCGCTCAGACACTGCCGCCGCACGATCTGCTCTTTCTGCGTCGCGACATCACCGAACCGAAGGTCATGGCCGCCTGGGCGCGACAGATCGAGAGCGGCGAGATCACGAGCCTGCTGGCCCGGGACGAAAGCGGCCAGATTCTCGGCTGCACGGCGGTTGTCACCGACGAGCACAGCTGGTCGCCGCATCTCGGTGAGCTGCGGGTGCTGGTCGCCCCGGCCGGCAAGGACCGGGGACTCGGCCGGCATCTGATTCAGGAGAGCTTTCTCATCGCCCTGGGGCTCGGCCTGGAGAAGCTCACGGCTCAGATGACCCCGGACCAGACCGGTGCCATCGCCGTCTTCGAAGAGATGGGCTTCACGGCCGAAGCCCTGTTGAAGGATCACGTCATCGACCAGGCGGGAGAAAAGCACGACATCGTCATACTGTCTCACGACGTGGCGAGTTTTCAGTCGAAGATGCAGGCCTGGGGGATCACCGACCTTTACTGACCACCTGACAGCACCGAGGCGCGATCACTCGAACCTGCAATCGCGGGTTTTCTACACTCAACTATCCTTTCGAGAGCCAGGGAGGCCTCATGACATTTCTTCGAGCCTGTATCGTTTCCGTAGTCGTCGTACTGGCAGGTCATGCCAGTGCCGTGGAGCCGACCGTGAACGACTTTTCGTGCATCCGCGACATGACCCCGGTGCGTGGCTTTTACGTGGACAACCTCGATGGTGACCTCGCAGCAACGGTGGCCGTCGCCGAAGCCGGTCAGGGTACCTACCCCACCGGCTCCGTGGTTCAGCTCGTGCCCACGGAAGTCATGGTGAAGCGGGAGGCGGGCTTCAACCCGGCAACGAAAGACTGGGAGTTCATCGAGCTGGACGTCTCCGCGGATGGCACCGCAATCCGGGCACGGGGCTTCGCCGAGGTGGTGAACCGGTTCGGTGGCAACTGCTTCGCCTGTCATGTCAAAGCCCGTCCGGAGTTCGACATGATCTGTGAGCAGAATCACGGCTGCGATCCGATCCCGCTGACCGCGGTAATGGTCAAAGCCATTCAGAAGACGGATCCCCGTTGCGACGCGGTGGCGCTCACGCCGGAAGAGTCGGCAGCGCTGCAGGCGCTGATGAGCGCGACGGCGACACCGTCCAGCGACTGAGGGAGGAATAACAGATGAACGACGAGTTGATGCACCCCGTTGGTGATGACCCGGCGTGGAGCGAGAGTTACTACTTCAATTTCGTCGATCCGTCCTCGAAGCTCGGCATGTTCACCCGCATGGGCTTCCGTCCGGGCAACGGCTGGGCCGATGCGCTGCACGTGATCTATCTCGAGGGAAAACGGGTCGCGTTCACCTACGGACGACGGAACATCGAAAAGGACCTGACCCTCTACAACGGCGACCTGAGCGCCGGTGATCTGACCATTATCTGCGAGAAGCCCCACGAGCTGTGGCGGATCCGATACGACGGTTCTGCCCAGGACATCGCCGATGCCGCCATCCTGCTGGAACGCAGCAAGTCACGTCCGGCGGGCTGGTTCAAGCCCGCCACACTCGCCATGGACGTGACGTTCGACTGCCTGACGGCGCCCCACTATGCCGCCAGCGGCGTCCGCGGACACTTCGAACAGAGTGGCCGGGTCAGGGGATCCATCACGCTCGGCGAAGAGCGCTGGACTGTGGACGGCTACGGCGTGCGCGACAAGTCCTGGGGTCCGCGGGACTGGGGCGCTGGCGATCGGAGCAGCATGCCGAAAAGCAGCGAACGATCCGGACCTGCACCCTTCGTCAACTGGTTCTCAATGAACTTCGGCGACTACGCTGCCATGGGTGGCTCCTGCTTCCGCCACGCGGACGGCGTCATCCGCGGCGAAGGCTGGTTGCAGCGGGGAGGTACTTCGGGCGCATTGAAGAACGTCGTCATCGAAACGGACTACGAGCCCGACTCGCTCATCCACCGGGCCGTCCGGCTCACCGCAGAAACGGAGGACGGCGAGTCGATCCGGATCGACGGTGACGTGCTCAGTGTCTGTCCGACCAAGATTCCCATGCCTGGCGGGGCCACCTTCGTCAACGAGGGGCTCGCCGAATTCCGCTGGGGGGACCGCACCGGCTATGGCATAGCCGAGCACTGGCACGCCGTCTCACTGGCCGGCTGAACACAAGGGAGCAACTCATGATGCTCGTCTACGACCATCCACTCTCCCCCTACGGCCAGAAGGTGAAGATCGCCCTTGCCGAGAAAGGTGTACCTTTCGAAACCCGGCTTCCCGACGCCATCGGCAGCGGCGCGTCATCGGGGGAGTTTCAACTGGCGAGCCCGCGCGGCGAGGTACCGGCACTGATTGACGGCGACGCCCACGTCTTCGATTCCACCATCATCCTCGAGTACATCGAGGAGCGCTGGCCTGAGCCGCCCCTGCTGCCTGCGGCGCCACTGGAACGGGCCCGGGTACGGATGCTCGAGGATGTGATGGATACGCATTTCGAGGCAATCACCTGGGGGCTGTCCGAGCTCCGGAACTTCGGCCGCGGCGAGGGGCCACTCGCCGAGGGCATGTTCGAACGCGGGCTTTCGCAGCTCGCGCGCTGGTTCGACTGGCTCGCCGGCGAGCTCGGCAGCCGCACGTGGTTCAATGGCGAGCGGTTCGGCTGGGCCGATCTCTGCGTGGTGCCCTTTGTCAACGGCGCCGTGGGGTTCGGGGCTGCGCCCACGGGCGCGCTGGCCGGCTGGCTGGACCGGGCAAACGCCCGGCCGAGCGTCATCGCCTGCACCAGGGCCGCTGCCGCGGTGGCGTTCGACAGCGAAGCCGTCAGTCTCGATGCGGTCCGCAATGCCATGGAACAGGGGCTCTTCAAGCGCGAGTACCGGGACCATCGACTGGAGTGGATGGTGAAGTCCGGCGGGCTCGAGATCGTTGCCGACGGACTGACGAAATCCAATATCCGCTTCATCGATCCCTTCCCCGTCCAGACATAACATCAGGTTATACATCATGCCGTCATAGGCATTAGACACTATGTCGGCCTTGCTGCAGGATACCGCTCCTGTCAGCCAACCGGGGGAGCGGACGTTGAACTATGACATCGTGATTCGTGGCGGTACCGTGGTCGACGGCACCGGGGCAGAGCCGTTCGTCGCCGACGTCGCCATCCGCGACGGATTCATCGCCGCTGTCGGCGAGGTGCCGGAGCGCGGTGCCGAGGAAATCGACGCCAGCGGGCAGATCGTCAGCCCCGGATTCATCGACATCCATACCCATCTGGACGCTCAGATCGGCTGGGACCCGGACATGACCCCGGTCAGCTGGCACGGGGTGACAACAGCGCTGATCGGCAACTGCGGCATGACCTTCGCGCCCTGCCGGCCCGCCGATCGGCCGCTCCTCGCCGGCATGATGGAGACAGTGGAAGACATTCCCAAGGACGCCATCCTCGGCGGTCTGGCCTGGGACTGGGAGCAGTATCCCGAGTATCTGGACTCCATCGAGCGCCTGGGCACGGCGGTGAACGTGGCGGGTCTGGTTGGCCATGCTGCCGTGCGCTACTACGTCATGGGTGAGCGGTCCTTCGACGACCAGGCCACGCCTGCGGAACTCGAGGAGATGACGCGCATCGTCGCGAACGCCGTGGAGAACGGCGCCTGGGGCTTCTCGACCAACCGCTTCGCGCCCCATGTTGCACCGGACGGCCGCTCGATCCCGGGCACGTTTGCCGACGTGCGCGAGCTGGAGCGCATTGCCCAGGTCGTCTCACCCCGGGGCGGACTGATGCAGCTCGTCGGCGCCGACTTCGCCTGCCTCGAGGCCATCGGCGATACGCCAAGCGCACGGGTGCTGTTCAGCTACGGCACCAGCGGCGCCCCTGGTGCCGGCCGCGAAGCCGCCGCACGACTCGATGCCCTCTGCGAGGGCCGGGACGTCACCGCCATTTCCCACGTCCGCGGCTCGGGTTACATGTTCGGCCTGCAGGCCGGGCTGCCGTTCCGCGGCGATGCCTGGCAGGCGCTGTACGAGCAGGGCCTGAACGGACGTCTGGCAGCCATCCGCGACGCCGATTTCGCCGCACGACTGGTCGAGGAGGCTCGCGATCCGGGCTGCGCGCGCGTCCCGGTGAACGAGGTCTACTTCCTGGGCAACGGATCGACACCGGACTATCTCAACACGGTCAGTCTCACCGACGAGGCGGAAGCGGCGGGCGAGCACTGGGCCGAAACCTTTCTGCGTCTGTCGCGCGACACAGACGGCCGCGGTCTGTTCCTGTACCGCATGTTCTCCAAGGACATCGACGAGCAGGCGGATCTGTTCAGAAGCGCTCACATCTATCCGGGCCTGGGCGACGCGGGCGCGCACGTGGCCCAGGTGATGGACGCCGGCTGGTCGAGCTTTCTGCTGTCCTACTGGACCCGGGAACGGGGCGCGTTCAGCCTGCCGGAGGTCATTCAGAAGATGACGTCAGGTCCGGCACGCGTGGTCGGGCTGACGGACCGCGGTACTCTCGCCGTGGGTCAGCGGGCGGACGTCAACGTCTTCGATCTCGCATCGGTGAGCGAGCGTCAACCGGAGCTGGTGCACGACTTTCCGAACGGCGCACCACGCTACATCCAGAGGTCCAACGGCTTCAAAGCCACCATCGTCAACGGCGTCGTCAGTCTGCGTGACGGCGAGCTCACGGGTAACCGCGCAGGTCACGTCCTGCGCCACAGCGCCTGATCTACATCCGGTGCTGCCGACGCCGGCCTCGCGCCGGCGTTTTTTTTTACGTCCACGAAACGATTCGCAGGCAGACGCGGCCTACTCCTCCGCCGGCGCGTCTTTCTTACTCCCCTTCGCCGGCTTCTCTTCCTCGCTGGAGCCGCTCTGCTTCAGCAGATCGCTCATGGACCGGTTGGCGAAGCCACTCTGGGTAGTACCCCCGACCCGGGCGGTCGTGCGCCGCTTCTTCAACTTGCGCGGCTTGTCGCCCTGATTGCTCATGTCGTCACTTCCTGACTGTGGCCCCCCAAGGTAATCGGTTACGCTCACCGCTTCCATCTGGGACCCGTCCATGCGCATTCTGCTGACCAACGACGACAGCCACGACTCTCCCCTGTTTCTGCTCGCCATCCGCATCCTCCAGGCCCACGGCGAGCTCACCGTGGTGGTGCCTGCCCAGGAACAGAGCTGGAAAGGCAAATCCATGACCCGATTCGGCGAGCTCTATGTCGACCGCATCGACCTGCACGGTACCGCCGCCTGGAGCGTTTCCGGCACGCCGGCAGACTGCGTCAACCTGGCCATCTACAACCTGATGGACACCCCGCCCGACGCGGTCGTTTCCGGCATCAACATCGGCATCAACACCGGTCTCGGGTTCTTCATGGCGTCGGGCACCCTGGGCGCCTGCTTCGAGGCGAACATCGCCCGCATTCCCGCCTTCGCCCTCTCCCAGGCGCTCACCGGGGAGGACTTCCGCCGCTGGTACACGGAGCGTGCCTTCAGTCCGTCGACACTCGAGCGCATGTCCGCGGCGACCGAAAAGCTGCTGCCCAGTATCTGGTCAGAATACGTGGAGACGACGCGCGAGCCGGTCACCTGGAGCTTCAACCTGCCCGATCCCTGCCGGGACTTCGACATCATCCGCACCCGGCTCGGCCGAACCTTCTACCGGCAGTGCTTCTCGCGGCGGGGAGATCAGTACTTCCACGATCTGCAACCTTTCGATGTTGACAAAGAAACGGACACAGATCAGCAGGTGGTGAGCCGCGGCCGGGTCAGTGCCACACGCATCGACCTGGCCGTGATCGGACAGTCGCTCGGCGACTGAGCTCCGGCGTGGCGCTGAAACCCACCATCTATAAATTTGCCGTCACCCTGGCCGACATCGATCGCGCCCGCTACGAGGATCTCGCCCTGACGGTGGCACTGCATCCTTCCGAGACCCCGGAACGCATGCTGGTACGGGTGCTGGCCCGCTGCCTCGAGGATGAGGAGGATCTGACGTTCACCGGCGGCCTCAGCGAGACAGACACGCCGGATCTGTGGCGTCGGCGTCCCGACGGCCGGGTGGCAACCTGGATCGAGGTGGGCGAACCATCGGCAGGCCGGCTGCGCAAGGCGACGCGTCTGGCGGAGCGGGTGATCGTCTACAGCTTCAACAGCCGTTCCGACGTCTGGTGGCGGGATGTGAGTGCGGATATGGAATCGGGCAAGGCAACCGTCTACCGGCTGAGCTGGCCGGACGTACGCCTGCTTACGCCCCTCGCCGAACGGACCGCCGCGTTCTCTGTCACGATCGCCCGCCCCACCGTGCTCATTGCCGGCGCACCGGGCGAGTTCACCCTGCAGATAGAAACGCTGACCGACGTACGCGGCGACTGACGCGCTGCGCTAGCGGACGAAGCGGTGGTACTCGATACCGGCGTCCGCCAGCGGACCGTCACTGCGTTCACCGATGTGGGAGACGACGAACTCGCCGGACCGGCTGCGCTCGATGTCGAGATAACCGCCGGCGTGCAGAATCTCGTACTGCTCTCTATCGATGGGCACCACGTCGGCAAGCGACTGCGCCACGCCGATCCGGGATGCCGCCTCCGCCCAACCGGGCACCACGTGCATGGGAATGGCCTCCGCGGCATCACCACTGCCGTAGCCGATCATCAGCAGCTCCTTACCGGTGAGATCTTCATCCCGGTTGAGCGCATCTTCGAAACCGGCGGCTAGCCACGCCGGCAGTGAGGCGGTGTAGAGGTTGCCGAGCTCGGATACGGCTTCTGCGCCGAGACGCAGCTTGTGGCCCACCACCGCGCCGAACATCTCCGTGGCGCGGAAGGAGCGCAGTACGCTCATGGTTTTCGGGAAGGGATCCACGTCCGGCGCCTGAGGGGTCGGTGTCGCCTCGCCGATGGCGGGATGGCTACGCATCTCCTCACGCACGGCCTCGAGAGACTCACCCGCCAGCTCGCAGTAACGAGCAAGCTCGGCAATATCTTCCGCCGGGCCTTCGCCCAGCGCGAACAGGTAGGCCAGCGCGAGGCCGGTCTCAGGCATCCGCTGGTAGGGCCGATGCATGAAGATCGCTTCCACATTACGCAGATAGTCGGCGGCGGAGACATCCATTTTCCGGAACATGTCTCTCAGCGCGACCACCGTCGCGTCCAGGTAGCAGGCGGACGAGTATGGCCCGTTGAACAGCGGGAAATCGTTCAGATGGCCGAGATGGCCAGGTGTGGTTTCGTTGAAACGCAGAAACGGCTTGCGGAAATCGAAGGTCCGGTAATCGGACGACTTGCCGGTGTGCTCGAGCGAGAGGGTCGCCAGGCGCGGATTTTCCTCGATCAGCATCGCGACCGCCCCCGCACCCTGTGTCTGCTCACCGGTGCTGCCGCGCTCGTACTGGGCCAGATCCGCACTCACCACGATGGCCTGATCGCCAGCGCCATCCGTGGCCAGATAACGCAGCGCGCCCTTGATGGCGTAGACCCCGCCAAGACAGGCGTGCTTGAACTCCGGCACCTCACAGGCCCGCGGCAGCACGGGCAGACCCAGCGTCCGGAGCCCGTCATTGACCATGCCCTTGATGATCACCGCACCCGCGGAGTTGTCGGTGCTCGACTCGGTGCCGAAGCCGAGATAGGTCACCCGGCCGGGATCGATGTCGTAGTTGCGGATCAGCCGCAGCACTGCGGTGGCGGCCAGGGTATAGACACTCTGCTCGGGTCCCCGCATACGGAATCCCCGTCCGACGACGGTGCGTATCTTTTCGGGGTTGTTGCCTGTCCATTCGGACCAGGCATCGAGGCAGACTCGGTAAGGGGGAAAGTAGGCAGCGAAGCCGCTGACACCAGTGGGCGTGCTCATCCGTCGATCCGTTTCCTCGGCGGTGCGCAGTCTAACCGCTTCACCCGCAGTGGTGCACCCCGACCGGCCGATGTCCGATTTGCGGGTACCCGGCAGGCCCTCATGACACCACGTTGTCACCAGACGACGGTTAAGCTGCTTCTCCCACATCACGGAGAGAGCAGATGGGCGCACTGGAAGTCGGACAGAAAATGGTCGATCTGGTGAATCAGGGACGGGAAGGCGAAGCGGCCTTCGTCCGGGACTACTACGCAGACGACATCGTCTCCATCGAGGGTCAGGGTTCGGAGGACATGCCCGCCCGGATCCAGGGCATCGACGCGGTGCATGGCAAGCACGACTGGTGGTATGCGAATCACACGGTGCACGGCACCAGCGCCGAAGGTCCCTTCATCGGGCATCGAGCCGATCAGTTCGTGGTCCGGTTCACCATGGACCTGACCCCCACAGGTGGCGAGCGCAGCCAGATGACCGAAGTAGGCCTCTACACAGTGAAAAACGACAGGATCGTTCAGGAGGAGTATCTCTACCTGATGGGGTGAGACGCTCTGTTTCCTGGGCTGACACCCCGGATCAGGCGCGAGGTTGCATCCCCCGCGCCACGGGCGCAGGCTGAGCGCTCGATTCTGGAGGAGCGCGAGCCATGAACAAGGTGGAAGGCCTGCACCATCTGGCCATCACGACGGCCAACATGAAGGAGCAGATCGAGTTCTTCACGGACAAGCTCGGCATGGAGCTCGTGGCGCTGTACTGGATGCACGGTGTCGAGAACACCTGGCACGGCTTTCTGCGCCTCAACGACGAAAGCGCTCTCGCCTTCGTCCACAATCCGGACATCGACGAGATTCCGGTCCGCCTCGGCGAAACCCACGCGGGGAACCCGGGTGCCAACTGCGCCCGCGGCACCATGCAGCATCTCGCGCTCAGGGTGAAGAACGAGCAGGAGCTCTACGCCATGCGGGACCGGCTGCGGGCCAAGGGTGTACCGGTGCTCGGCCCCATGGACCACGGCATGTGCCTGTCGATCTACTTCGCCGGACCGGAGAACCTCGCGCTCGAGCTCTCCTGCTCGGCGGAACCCATCGCCCAGGAAGCATGGATCGATCCGGAGGTCGTGGCCCTGGCAGGAATCAGCGCCGAGGAGCTGGCCCGGTACAAACGGCCGGCGGCGTACCAGGATCAGGGCGGCAAGGTGCCTCAGCCGGCGCTGACCGGTCCCGGGCCACACATGACCAACTACCCGCCCGGGCGCTACGAAGCCATGATGGGCCTGGCGGACGAGCAGGTCCTGCACATGGTGACCAACGAGCCGCCGGTGCGATTGACCCCTCCGAAGACCGCGAAAAGTGGCTGATCGTCAGCGTATAGGCAGCTAAATTAACTTTAAGACCCGGCTCGATGTGTCGGGATCGGAATTCGTGGTGGGACCAATGCCGCATTCACATCTCTCGCGGCGATGGTAGGATGCGCCCGAAGCCCCAGAAAGCAGAGAGATCAGCTACCCGTGCCAGACACGCAAACGGACGTTCGCGTCACGCCTCACGCCGAAGCCGGAAAACCCCCGCTGCTGTGGGTCCAGGCCACGGTCTTCGCCGCAACGTTTCTCGTGGCCGTCATCGGCGTGCCCTGGTATGCGCTGAGCGTGGGTTTCGAATGGTCGGCCATCGTCGCCTTCGCCGTCTTCTGCATGGTCACGGGCCTGTCGATCACCGCAGGCTACCACCGGCTCTGGGCCCACAACGCCTACAAGGCCCACTGGACGCTGAGACTCTTCTTCGCCCTCTTTGGTGCCGCCACGGTGCAGAACAGCATCCTGAGCTGGGTATCCGGGCACCGTCGCCACCACCGTCACGTCGACGACAACGACCTCGATCCGTACTCGGCGGGCCGGGGACTGTGGTTCTCGCACATGGGCTGGATGCTCAGGCACTGGCCGAGCGGCACGGAAGACCTGTCCAACGTCAAGGATCTGATGCGCGATCCCATCGTGGCCTGGCAGGAGAAGCACTATGTGCCCATCACCTGGACCATGAACCTGGCACCGCCGCTGCTGGTGGGACTGATCACCGGCGACTGGCTGGCCAATCTGCTGCTGATGGGCGTGGCCCGCCTGGTGATCACCCACCACACGACGTTCTTCATCAACTCCCTGGCCCACTTCTGGGGCCGTCAGCCGTTCACCGACGAGAACTCGGCCCGTGACAACGGCGTGCTGGCGCTGCTCACCTACGGCGAGGGGTATCACAACTTTCACCACCGCTTTCAGACCGACTACCGCAACGGCATCCGCTGGTTCGACTATGACCCGACCAAGTGGCTGATCCGCATCTCCGCCTGGTTCGGTCTCGCTTCGGATCTGAAAAAAGTGGACTCGATCCGGATCCGGGAAGCCCAGGTGGCCATGCAGCTGAAGCGTGCCGAAGCCCAGCTCGAGCGTACGGCCAACGCCGACAAGTGGCGTGCCCTGCTCGAAGCCGAGGTAGAGCACTTCCGACACTGCCTCGAGCAGTGGAAACATCTCAGACTGGAATCCCTCGACCAGACCAGGGAGCGCCTCGCTGCCACGGGCCGTGATCTCAGGATCTCGGCCAACGAGCAGCTGAAGAGCCTGGACCGGGCACTGCGTGCCCAGCGCCGGCGCCTGAACTCCCTGCATCTGAAGATGGAACTGGCTGGCTGATCGCCCGGCATTCCTTCCGCCCACGATGTGGGAGTAGACAAACTTAGAACGCGTTCTATACTTTTTAAAACGCGTTTTAAGGCCGGGGGAACGTGGCCAGCCGGGAAGAAAACAAGACTCAGCGCAGAAGCGAGATACTCGCCGCTGCCCGGTCGCTCATGCAGGCGCCCGGCAACGCGGCGTTCTCCATGCGTGCGCTCGCCGACGAGGCCGGAGTCAGCATCGCCACGCCCTACAACCTGTTCGGTTCCAAGCAGGCGGTTCTGGTGAGCCTGCTCGATGACAACCTGGCGGATTACCAGAACCGGCTGTCCGAGCTGTCGAGCGTCGGGGTGGACGCGCTGTTCGAGGCCATCGCCCTCATGTGCCGGCTGTTTGCCGCGGAACCGGACTTCTATCGCAACCTCATCTCCACCGTCGTCACCGAGGGCGGGCCCGAGCTCAAGCTGCTCATCGGCGGTCCGCGCTATGCCCTCTGGAAACAGCTGCTGCAGAAGGCGACGGAAGCCGGGGACCTGGATGCGGACGCAGACCCGGATGCCTTCGCCGTCACCCTGACCCAGCTGCTGGCCGCGATCGTTCAGGAGTGGGCACTCGGCTCGCTGCCGCTCAGGGAGATGGACGCGCGCCTGCGCTACGGCCTTGCTCTAACCCTGTCCGCCATCGGCACCGAGCGCAGTGGCCGGCGTCTCAGAAGCCGCCTGCAGGAAGCCGAAGGTGATCTGCAGACCCTGTGGCGGACGGCGCTGAAGCGGCGGCTGAAGGAAGGACCGCTCGACGAACACACCCGGACGCTGCTGGCCGACCAGCTGAAGCATCTGGAAGCTGGCGCCGGCAACGCCCGCAGCCCGACCGATCAACGTAAGAGGGAGACCACCGCATGACCCAGGGACTTTCCACCGTCCGCCGCTCGATCTTTCCCCGTGAGGGAGATACCTGGGAGACCATCGCCGCCCGTGAGCTCACGGGTCAGGATACGACCGCCGCGGTGGGCCAGCTGCAGAGCTGGAACCTGCACGTATTCATGCGTCGCTCACCACCGGAAGGCTCGCCGCGCCACGGCAATCCCATTCTGCCGAGCGACGTGATCTTTCTGGAGCCGCCGCAGGCCTCATGAGTGAAGCGGTCATCGAGAGCGCCCGGGTTGCCGCCGCCCACGAGGGCGTGGCGGAGCTGGTCGTGACGCTGGCACACGCCGGCGGCGGCCGCTCCGAAGTCGCGCTGGACCAGATCGCGACCTCAGCGCTGCTCACGGCCTGTAACGCCACCGGGCCGGAAGAGCTGATCGGCGCACCCTGGCACAAAGTCCGGGACGCCCTCGGCGTCTCGTGGAACCGATTCAACACCGCACGGCCCCCGCCGTAGCGTCACCCCATTCGAAGGAGAGGAACCTGACATGTACGATCTCATCATCCGGAACGGCCGCATCGTCGACGGCTCGGGTCTGCCCGCCTACAACGCCGACGTGGCCGTTACCGACGGCCGGATCGCCCGTATCGGCCGCGTGGAAGGCGAGGCCCGTCGGGTCATCGACGCCGCTGGAAGGGTGGTCACGCCGGGCTTCATCGACCCGCACACCCACTTCGATGCTCAGCTGCTCTGGGACGGCTACGCCAAACCGGCGCTGTCTCACGGGGTGACCACCATCGTGCCGGGCAACTGCTCCCTGTCGCTGGCACCACTCAAGGCCAAGCACCGTATGAAGCTCGTCGGCATGTTCAATCAGATCGAGGAGATGCCCTACAAGGCCTTCGAAGACGGCGTCGAGTGGAACTGGGAGACCTTCGAGGAGTACGTGGCGCGTATCGGCAAGGATCTCGCCATCAATGTGGCGCCGCTTGTTGGGCACAGCCTGCTGCGCCTGTGGGTGATGGAGGAGGCTTCCATGCAGCGCACGGCGACCGACGAGGAAATCGGCGCCATGCAGGACCTGCTGCGCCGCTGTCTGGACGCCGGCGCCGTTGGACTCTCCACCAGCTTCGTGGACATGGACGAAACGCTGCAGCCGGTGCCCAGCCGCTACGCGGACACCCGCGAGCTCGACGCCCTGTCCGCCACCCTGGCCGACTACGGACGCGTGCTGCAGATCGTGCCCGAGTTCTACGATCCCGACCTGACCATCGCCCGCATCGACCAGCTGGCGGAGCTGTCGCTGAAGCACGGCATTCCCACCACGTTCTCGCCGCTGTTCGTCAACGGCGACAACGCGGCAGGCGTGGAGCGGGTCATGGCCCGGGTGGACGAGCAGTTCGCCCGCGGCGCGCGCGTCTGGCCCCAGGTGCAGACGCGGCCCATTGACATCAGCTTCAGCTTCGCGGTGCCAAGCCTGCTCTTCATCCGCTTCCCGAGCTGGTATCGGGTGATGCGCTTCGGCACCCACGACGACATCGTCGCCGCCTTCCGGGATCCGGAACAACGCAAAGCGCTGGTCGCGGAGGCAGCCTCCCTCTCCCCACTCTGGCCGCGTCTCGTCCTGCGTCAGGTAGGTTCGGAGGCGAACCAGTCGCTGGTGGGTAAGACGCTGGCCCAGATCGCCGAGCTGCGTCAGACCACGCCCATCGACGCCATGATCGACATTTCTCTGGAAGAGGATCTGGACGCCCACTTCCTGGCGGCGGACATGGGTCACAACGACGACGCCCGGGTCAGCGCCCTGCTTCGCCACCCGCGGGTGCACATCGGCGCCAGCGATGGTGGCGCGCACATCCTGTCGTTCTCCACCTACGGCGACACGGGCTTCCTGTTCAGCCACTTCGTGCGCGATCTCGGTGCCATCGGCCTCGAAGCCGCAGTGAAGAAGATCACCAGCGACACCGCCAGCATCTGGGGCATCCCGGAGCGTGGTCTGCTGCAGAAGGGCTACGTGGCGGACATTGCGATCTTCGATCCTGAGACCATCGACCGGGGCGCCGAATACTACGTGCAGGACGTGCCCGGGGACGGCAGCCGCTACGTGCGTGATTCCATCGGTGTGGACACGGTCATCGTCGGCGGTGAGGTGGCCTGGACGGCCGGCGACGGCTACCTGCCGGCCCATCGTGGCGCGATCCTGCCAGGCGCCACCGTCGGGGCGAGTGCGTGACGGCCAACGGCGTCACCGAGCGCAGAGTCCCAACCAACGGCATCGAACTCAACGTCGCCGAGCAGGGCGAAGGTCCCCTCGTCCTGCTGCTGCACGGCTTTCCCGAGTCCTGGTATTCCTGGCGCCATCAGTTCGCGCCGCTGGCGGCCGCCGGCTATCACGCGGTGGCACCGGACATGCGCGGCTACGGCAAAAGCGACAGGCCCCAGGCCATCGACGCCTACAATCAGGTCGAGATAGTCAACGACATCATCGGGCTGATTCCCGCGCTCGGCTACGACACGGCCGTCGTCATCGGTCACGACTGGGGCGCGCCGACGGCGTGGAGCTCGGCGCTGAACCATCCGGACAGGGTCACCGCTGTCGGCGCCCTGTCCGTGCCGTTCACGCCCCGTTCGCCGGTGCAGCCCATGCCCGCCATGCGCGAGCTGTTCAAGGGTCAGTTCTTCTACCAGCTCTACTTCCAGGAGCCGGGTGTGGCCGAGGCGGAGTTCGAGCGCGACATCCGCGCGGCGCTGAAGAAATTCCTGGTCATGGGTGCTGGTGGGACCGATCTCACCGCGTTGCCGGCCCGGGGTCCGGACAGCGATCTGCTCTCCGGTCTGCCGAACCCGGACACCCTGCCGGCGTGGCTCACGGAAGCGGATCTCGACTTCTACGCCGGCGAGTTCACCCGATCGGGCATGCGCGGACCGCTCAACTACTACCGCAACCACGATCTGACCTGGGAGCTGACCGCCGGAGCGCCGACCACCATCGAGCAGCCGGCCATGTTCGTCGCCGGCGAGCGGGACGGGGTGATCATGATGGCGGCACCCGCGCTCGAGAACATGCCGAAGTACGTCAAGGATCTGAGAATCAACGAGCTGATTCCCGGCATCGGCCACTGGACGCAGCAGGAAGCCCCCGAGGCGGTGAACGACGCGATCCTCCGGTTCCTGAAGCAGCTGGGCTGATTCAAGCGAGAAGGAAGTACGACCAGTCATGAGCGAAAACATCGTCATCGTCGGCAGCGGTATCGCCGGCATGTGCACGGCGCTGGCGCTCGCCAAGCGCGGCCTGAACGTCACCGTGCTGGAGCGGGACACGCCGCCGCCGGAGGGTGACGCGGACAAGGCCTTCTTCGACTGGCCGCGGCGCGGTGCCTCACAGTTCCGGCATCCGCATGCTTTCCTCGGGCTGATGTGCAACCTGCTGCAGGACAACTACCCCGACCTGCTCGAGGACTTCTACGCGGCCGGCGCCCGCCGGGTCGGCATCCGCGAGATGCTCTCCCCCGAGCTCGAGCAGAAGTACACGCCGGAGCCCGGTGACGAGAAGCTCTGGGTGCTGATGTGCCGGCGCGCCACCATCGAGACGGTGCTGCGCCGCTACGTCGAGAAGCTGCCCAACATCCGCATCGTCAACAATATCCACATCGATGGCGTGGTGACCGAGCAGGACGCTGCTGGCACGCTCAACGTGCGTGGCCTCAAGGTGCGGCGCGACAACGTGGACGAGTTCGGCGCCGAGATCCCCGCCAACGTCGTGGTGGACGCGAGCGGTCGCACCACGAAGTTCCCACGCTGGTTCGCCGAGCTCGGCATCACCGTGCCGGAGGAGAACGACGACGCGGAGATCGTCTACTACACGCGCCACTACAAGCTGAATCCCGGCGTCGAGGAACCGCCCCGCGGCGGTAAGGACCGCGCCGCCGGCGACCTGGGCTACATCAAGTTCGGCGTCTTTCCCGGCGACGGCGGCAACTTCGCCATCATCGTCTGCCTGCACAACACCGAGACCGAGCTCCGGGAAGCCATCAAAGAGGGTGAGGTCTTCGATCAGGTGTGCCGCAGCATTCCGGGACTCAAGCCGTGGGTCGCAGAGGGCAAGGCCACCGCCACCACGCACCCCTTCGGCATCGGTGACATCCGCGCCGTGTGGCGCCACTACGTGGTGAACGGTAAGCCGCTGGTGAAGAACTTCTTCGCCGTAGGCGATGCCGAGCTCAGAACGAACCCGCTCTACGGACGCGGCTGCAGCACCAGCATCCTGCATGCGCACATGCTCGCGGACGTGCTCACCGAGTTATCGGACCCCATCGATCGGGCCATCGCCTTCGACAGACGCACGGAAGAGGCGCTCCGACCGATCTTCGACACCAGCCTGGCTGAGGACAGAAACGGCATCCGCCGCTCGCTCGCCAGCCGTGAGGGTCGGCTGCTGGAGAAGCCCGACAGCTTCAAGAAATGGTTCGCCACGGCGTTCGGCGACGCCATCGCCGCCGCCGGCCGTTACAACCTGCACGTGCTGCGCGGCATGATGCGGACCATGAACCTGCTCGAGAAACCGGGCGCGTTTCTCGAGGACCGCAAGACGCGGCTGATCATCTTCCTCTACATGCTGCGCGGGCGGTCGAAGAACGCGTCCGCCCGGATCGTCCGCGGTCCGAGCCGCGAGGAAATGCTGAACCTGATCCGCGCGAACGAGTAACACATTCGCAGCGGCGGAACGCCTGGGGAGGCACACCGCTGCGGGAGAAGAATGGGGGGAGAGAGATGGCTTACGAGATCAAGCGGTTTCCTTTCGACGGCACCGTGGATGCGGACGGACACATTCTGGAGCCTGCCGATCTCTGGGAAACCTATCTGGAGGAGAAGTACAAACCGCGCGCCTTACGTATCGGCGTGGACGACGAGGGTTACGAGTATCTGGAGATCGACCGGACCCCTTCGTTGCGTTCCCGCAAAGGCTCGCTCGGACTGCTGGGCGCCATGGGCGAGAAGGACATGCGCCCGCGTCCGGACCGGCGCTACTCCGACAATATTCCCTTCGGTGCCGGGGACCCGGGAGAGCGTCTCGAGCTGATGGCGCAGGAAAACCTGGAGCACTGCCTGCTCTACCCCACCATCGGTCTGCTCTGGGAGGTGGAGATCACCGATCCCGAGCTCTCGCTCGCCTACTGCCGTGCCTACAACCGCTGGATCGCCGACTTCTGCCGCGACAGCGGCGGCAAGCTGATTCCCATCGCCCAGCTGACGCTGCTGGATGTGGAAGGCTCGGTTGCGGAGCTCGAGCGGGCCGTGAAGGACGGCTGCAGAGGTGCGTGGGTGAATCCGTTCAACCACAACCGGGTGATTCACGGCTCGCCCGTGCACGATCCGCTCTTCGCGAAGTGCGTCGAGCTGGACGTACCGCTCGCCATCCATCCCACGTTCACGCCCCATGGCGCCGCAGACGGCATCTTCGACTGGCCGCGTGAGGGCCGGGCCTGGGGCGAGGCCATCTGGCTGCGCTCCATCGTCCAGCAGGCGCTGATCTCGTTTTTTTCGCTAGGCACGCTCGAGCGCTTCCCCGCGCTTCGTCTCGGCGTGCTGGAGGCAGGGTCGGGCTGGATCGGTGCCATGCTCGACCGCATGGACGCCTTCAGCGAATCGCTGAACATCCAGCGCACACCGGCATCAGAGCTCTTCCGTCGGCAGTGCTTCATCTCCGGCGATCCGGACGAGACCGCGGCACCGCACATCATCGACCACGTGGGCGCCGAATGCTTCATGTGGGCATCCGACTACCCGCATCCGGACCATCCGCACACCTGGGTGGACGATCTGACCCGGTACGCCGAGGTATTGGCACCGGACACGCGGGCGAAGGTGCTCGGCGGTAACGTGAAGCGGATCTACCGGCTCGGCTGACGTGAGCCTGCAATCCGTCCGCGCCTTTCTGTCGGCGCACGCCCCCGACCTCAAGATCCTGGAAAAGCCCACCAGCACCGCCACCGTCGCCGAGGCTGCCAGCGCTCATGGCGTCGAGCCGGCGCAGATCGCCAAGACCCTGTCCCTGCGCCTGAAGAATGAGGTGATCCTGCTGGTCATGGGCGGCGATGCGAAGCTCGACAACCGGAAGTTCAAGGCGACGTTCAACGCCAAGGCCAGGATGTTGAGTACCGATGAGGTGGTCGAGCTCACCGGCCACCCGGTGGGCGGCGTCTGTCCGTTCGGCCTGCCCGGTCCAATGAAGGTCTTTGCGGACGAGACGCTCCGGAAGTTCGACGTCGTCATCCCCGCGGCAGGCGCGCCCAATGCTTCGCTGCGCATCGCGCCGGAGCGCATGGTGCAGCTCGCGAAGGCGGAATGGGTGGATGTTGCTCAGGATCCGGTCCAGACAGGGGTCTGATCTGCTAGGCTGACTGTCGAGCGCAATCGAGAGGGAGAGGGAGATGACCAGTACTCACACTGCTCAGTGTCACTGCGGCCAGGTGAAGATCACCTGCACGGGCGAACCGTATCCCGTGTTCATGTGCAACTGCACGTTGTGTCAGCGTCGCACCGGATCTCCAGTGCACATCGGCGCCTGGTGGCCGATGGAAGACGTGACGATCGAAGGAAAAACAAAGGCGTTCACACGCACCACCGGCGAGCAGGGCCGGGAGGTCACCTTCAACTTCTGCCCCGACTGTGGGACGTCCATCTGGTGGGGAGGGCAGACCCAGGGCGATCACCCGCTGGTCGGATATTACGGCATCGCGGGTGGCTGCTTTGCCGATCCGGAGTTTCCGCCGCCGACACACTCGGTCTATGAACGAACGAAACACCCGTGGATCAGCGCACCGGACGGGATTCCCTGCTTCTCGAGCACGTTCGACGATCCGTCGGTGATGGCGGAAATCAGAGAGAAAATGCAGAAGCGCTGACCGCTCCGAGCAGCTGCTACCTCTGCTGAGCGCCGAACAGTTTCTCCCCGGACTCGAGCGTCACGGTTTCCACCGCGGCCCGCTTGGAGCCGTCTTTGGCCAGATAGCCGTCTACGTTGACGGGCGTTCCCGGCACCAGCATGGAGCTCCGCCATCCCCGTCGAACAAGCGCGTTGGGGCTGCCCATCTCGAACGCCCACTCTTCGACCTCATCCATCTCGCTGCTGACGTGGACGTAAAACCAGACATGCGGATTCATCCACTCGACGCGGGCAACGGTCCCGCTCAGCTGAATCGGCGCGTCCCTGTCGAAGACGGCGGCGAACGCGTGATGCGCCTGGATCGGTGCAACGGAGCAGACTCCGATGAAGAACACGACCGCTGCAAGATACTTATCCACGGCGCACCACGGTCTGTTCACTGATGGGCGGTGGATTCCTCGGCCCACTTGTTGTTTTCGCATACGTACTCCATCAGTTCTTCCTGTGGCGCAAGGTCCCAGGTCATGTTCTGCACCCACGGTTCGTTGAACACGCCTGGATCCTCGAACGTCACCTGCAGTCGCAGGTGTCCGAAATCTGGCCGCGAGTAGCGCTCCTCCATGCGAAACTGCTGGGTACGTGGGTAGGCGTCTGCCGTCCAGCCACGATCGTTGTACCCGGTCGTCTCGATGACCAGCGTGTCGCGTTCCCAGCGACCGATCGAGTAGCCGGTCCACGTCGGTTCCAGATTCTGCGGAATCTGACGTCCGTCCAGAAACACCTGCCGGAATCCCGGCGGATCTTCCAGCAGGATCACCAGCAGATCCGGCTTGTGAACGAACTTCGTCATGAAGCTCGAGGCGCCGGGGACCGGTGGCGATCCCGGCAGACAGCGCAGCATCGGATGTCCAACGAACCAGCTTTCGGTTCGCTCGGTGGCCAGCTTTTCCGCCCATGGCTTTGCCTTCGGCTTCTCGGGATAGGGATCCTGGCTGACCAGCCAGACGCCCGACAGGTCGGGCCGGCCGCTGCTCAGACGGGGAGTCGGCTGGTCCGGAACCACCTGCCGGTCGAGAATCTCGGCATTGATGGCCGCCGGATCGTCACCCTCGACGAAGATGTTGCCGGGCGCCATGTGAATGTCGAATTCGCTGTTGCCAGTCGGGGCCACGCTGACCGGCTCGCTCTCGTAGGGTATGAATTCGCAGCAGGGCATGGTGACCGACAGCACGTAATTCCCGGCCGGCAGATCGGCAAAGGAGTAACGGCCATCGGCGAGACTGCGCGTGCGGACGTCTGTTCCGGTTGCCGGATCGACGGCTCGAACGGGCGCATCGGCAATGGTCGACCCGTTGGAGTGGAACACCGTCCCGGATAACGAACCAGCGCCGTACGCATGTGCTGACAGCAGCAACGCCAGGAAAATGGCGAAGCGGTGGATTTCCCCTCTTCCCACGGTTCCTCTCCCCGTCTGGAACCAGCAGACAGGATACACAATCTCTCCCTGACATTCGCCCCGACGTCACAACCTCGCGTACTGCTTCTCCAGCTCCTTGAATCCCGGGTTTCGGCTGAGTGATTCCAGCCGTGGATCCTTCCTCAGACCTTCGATGGACCAGTGACCCTCGTGACTCAGGTAGGTGCCGAGCACAGCCAGCGCTGCCTGGTCGTATCCGGCCGGCGCAAAGACCCTGATGGCGGAGTTGAGCAGTAGAGCCGGGCCCATGAGCGCATCCGAGCCCTCAGGCAGGAGGGCCGCAGCATGGCGAACCGATTCCATGGCGGCTTCGCGCTCACCGAGTCCCGCCTGCGCTTCGGCCAGCGCGAGATACCGGCTCGCCGCTGTGTGATCGTCTGCGTCAGCGCTTTCAACCGACAGCTCTTCAAGCAGCCGGACCACCGTGGCGTATTCCTCCCGAGCCTGAGCAGCGTTCCCGGCAAGCGCGTGCGTACGGGCGTAGAAAAGCACCTTCGGACCGAACGGCGCATTGCGGAAATCACCGTCAAAAATCTGACTGTCGGTGGTGCTGTCGAGAATGCTCAATGCGGTTTCGTAGTCCCGATCGAACACTGCCGCCAGCCAGCTCGTGTACGTGTAGGCGCTGCCGTCATCGTAGTACTGGCTCGGCGCGGACTGCTGATACGAGTGAAAAGGCGCAGTATCGCCATCGCGGAGCAGAGCAAGTGCGACCCGATCGACGTAGGCCGTACCGTCATCCGGGTAAACGTCGAGGATGCGATCCAGAAGCTGGTCGGCATGTTCGTACTCCCGCAGGAACTGATAGTTGATCATCTGCTGTCGGAGATAGGTGATGTTGTCGGGATCCAGTTCGAGCGCCTTATCCAGTTCTTCGACGGCGGTCGCCCAGTCTCCGAGCCGTCGGTGCGCCATGGCTCGCAGGAAGAACAGCTCACGCTCCCTGGGGATCGATCTTTCAGCCATGTCGAGCTGCTCCAGAGCTTCCTGGTACCGGTTGAGACCCTTGAGCAGGTAGTTCGCCTTCGCGAGTTGTGTTTCAGGCGAATCGGCGTCCAGAGCGGCGAGCCGGCGGATGGCGTTCTCCGCCTTGTCGAGCCGGACAGGTGTCCGGTCAATGCCGTGCCAGTACATGTCGGTATGGGCTCTGGCAAGACCGGCCCAGGCCGAAACAAACCCGGGATCGAGCTCTGTCGCCTGCTCATAGAGCTCCACCGCGTACGGGACGGCCGTGCGATGGTCGGCGCGCGAGAAGTACTCGTTCGCTCTCAAATACGCATCGAGTGCCCGGCGATCCGTCGTCGCAGGTGTGTCTTCGGCAGGGCGCTCGCCCACCCAGGTCTTCCCGCCAACAACCATCAATATCGCCGCAATCATGAGCAGAGCCACTACCCAGGGCGCCGCTCTCGTTGCTTTCGAATAGCGAGCGTTCACGACCGGCTGATCGCCATTCAGCCGATAGCCTCTCTTTGGGAGCGTCTCGATGAGCGACCGGTAGTTCCTGCTTCCTCCGGCCTGACTCATGTGCCGACGCAGCTGGTAGACGCACCTCGATAACGCGTCGTCACCGACCACTCGTCCCGGCCAGACCCGCTCGAGCAGGTCCTCACGGGACACGACTTTGCCGGTGCTCTGGCGCAGCAGGACCAGAACCGCCATGACCTGTGGGTCGATCCGGACCTGACCGGCCGGGCCGGAGATTGTCCCGTCCTCCGGCTGGACGGTGAGCCCACCGATACTGAAGGGACGGATCGATGCCGATTCGCCGCCACGCGCCTTTAGGTCACTCACGTGCCTGACCCGGACGAGATCGATGTCAGGAGAATATCAGGATTCCATCAGGTTTTGTCTCGTGAGCCGGGTGATTCTCAGCGGCGGAAGTCATGTCCTGTACTCTCCTGGAGGATGCACTCATGGCGCCGATAGCCTCACGCAGTCGCTTCCCCCTTCCTGCGCTGGAAATCGTCGGCCTGACGATCTGTCTTGCGGCCTGCAGCGGGGGAAACAGCGAGGGCCAGATCTCCCTGGCAGCTGCGCCTGCCCCATCGGCTTCAGCTGTTCAACCGGTCCCGAAGGACTCCTCGGAGTTTGGCCACGGTCACTTCATGGGGGAGATCACCGTCGCCGGTCGGTCGTACGCTTCGGAAGCGTTACTCACGGTGGATGGCGAGGTGAGGATCTATGTAGGTGGGGCGGCAGATGCTTGGCTGCGTTCGGGAGCTGGCCCGTCAGAGGAGTGGTTCCATCCGCAGGAATCCGTGCTGTTCGTCGGGACGATCGGCAGCGTCGACGGAACTTCAGCATCGGGTATTGGTTCAGTAATTGGACAGATCTGCGATAGCGATTCGGCACGCTTCTGTGACGAACCCGCACCGGCAGAAGTGTTTTTCGAAGTGTCTTACGGTTTCCAGCGGAAGGACCTCGCTGGCGAGCTGGTGGTGGCGTCCGAAAATGGAGAAGAACGCTGGCCGTTGGATCTGAGCAGCCACAGCATCTACTACGCCTCTTCAACAGGTCTTCCCGGCGAGTATCCTGGCGTTTTCGAGGAACGCCTCGCCCCTTTCGCGCAGGCAGAAGCAATGCCGCTTGAAATCGGGCCAGACGGCCAGCTGAGTTTCACGAGCGAGGTTTCCGGCTGCACCGGGGACGGCATGCTGCTTCCTCATCTCGATGGTCGATATGACGTGTACGACGTCCACCTGCGCATCACGGATTGCAACGCGCAGTTCGCCTATCTGGACAGCGAGTTCGATGGCCTGGCAACGGAAACCCAGAGTGGCATCTGGGATTACGACACATGGCTCGTCCTTTTCCTGTCCGCGCCGGAAGGGCCTCCACCGCGCCCGGCCGTGACCATGCGCGCCTATCTCGTGGATCCTGCGGACGGCGATCCGGTCTACTGGGGTTGGGATTACTGAGCCGAGCGGTCTACCAGAGGTGACGCCTGGCAGTCGTTTCGATCAGCAATCTTCTAGATACCGACAACCCGGAGACTGGGTGTCGTGCAGCAACGCAGCGTACCTGCATTACAGGGCTCGGTCCGCACAGGTGACTCTGAGCCGTTGTTCGAGATCCCGTATCCGCCCGCACAACTCCCGTTTCCATTCGGGCGTCTGCCCCAGCGCGCTCAGAAAATCCACAACGGCGGGATGATCATGCAGGTCAGTTTCCAGATAGAGCATCAGGTACGGCAGCCCACGACGATAAAACCGTGACTGTGAGGCCGCCTCTCTGAAGAGCTCGATGGCCGTCTCATCGCCGAGTTCCAGGTACACCGCCGCAGCGAAGTCCATCGCCCCCATCTGTAGTAGATCGTCTGCAGCTCGCTTTGCTCGGGCGTAATCGTTGGCGATGGTATGTGTTTTCGCCGAGATGAGATGCGAGCCGAACCGGGTGAAGTGCTCATAATCTGAGCTGTTGTCTGCGCGACTTGCCGCCTCGTCGAATCGACGAGCAATCTCTTCGGCCTCGCCGATCCTGCCGAGCTTGGCGGCGATGATCCCCCGGTCGAGATCCGGCACAACGGAATCTTCAGGTACCAGCCTCGCAAACACATTCGCTGTGGCCAAAGCACTCTGTTCATCACCCATGATTCCTTGCGCGACGCTGAGCCAGTCCCAGGCTGCAGGAAAGAACGGAAGATTGATGTCAGAGCCTCGCTTGAAGAGGACAGCCGCCTCCTCTGTAAGCCCCGACGCGAGCAAGAGAAGTCCGTAGGAGAAAAACCAACCATTTTCGATCAGGTTTTCGCGAAGGATCCGCTCCGCCTGAGCAAAATCCCCGTCAATCCACAGGGCCAGTTCAGCCGACGCCTGATTGCAGAAAGGATCGCCAGAACCGGAAGACCGGCAGGCCATGTCTGCTGCTGCTCTAGCCTGTTCGATCGAGTTATCGTCCTTCAAAACCCCAGCCCGTCTAATCAGCTGGCTAGTAAGGGCACTCCAGCCAGGGCTCCAATCGGGATCTTCGCGAAGCGTCTGGTCCAACCAATAGACTTCCTGATCAAACGCGCCACCCCACTGATAGTGCAGATACTTGAGATAGGGACTCCATGCGCCCGGAGCCTGTGGCACGGACGTGCTGTCCAGTGTCGTATCGAAGTATCTCGCGACTCTCAGCGCCATGCGTTGCTGTGACTCGAAGAGATCTTCTGAGCCGCTGACAAATTCCTGTATCCAGATCTGCGCCTTGCTCTTCACATCGGTAAGCTCGACGATCAGGCGGTTTTCGTCGCGCTCCTGTTGCAGCGTACCGGTCAGCAGCAGATCGAGTTCTCCAATCGATTCCTCGTCGATCATTCGAACCGCGAGTCGGGTTGGAACGAGCCGGTAACCGGTAGAGGACGCGATGATCTGCGTGACTCGTACCTGTATGCCATCGGCCAGCCACTGCTGGTCCTGGCCGGGACTCAGGTCCTGAAAGGGGAGAACGGCTATCCGCTTCGGGCGCAAAGCATCCTCAGTCGAGCTTTCTCCGGTATGACCCCGGAGCAGCCACGCCGCTGAAGTACCGGAAAGGACGATCACCAGCGCGACCAGACCGGCGACTCGTCTCCCGCTCAGGGCAGGTGTTTCACTTGCGGCTCGCGGTGCTGACCTTGAGGCCGGACCACCAGCCACATGTCTGGCTACGGCATCGAGCACCGGATCGAAGCCGCTCAGATGTTGCGGATCCACGTCTGCAGTCTGCAGCCGCCTGAATGCCAGCGGTACGCGCACGTCATCTATTCGTACGGGAACCAGAATGCCGCGACCCTGACCCTCCGAGGCTTCATTGAGCACCCACTCGGATTGAACGGAGGCCTTCGACCAGACGACGAGCACGCAGCTGGCCGCATCGAGTTCGGCCTCGATTGACCTGTCGAAACTCGTCCCGAGGTCGATTCTCCTGTCCCACCACACGGAATATCCACGTCGCTCCAGCTCGCTGACTATCTGCGCTACGCGATCCCTGTCTTCCGAGGCATAGGAAACAAAGACGTCGGCCACGGCGTTCTCCCAACACGCTCCTCGGAGTTTAGGCGTCTGGTTGCAGGGATCGCAAAGAATTCAGGAGCATCGGGTTTGGGAATCGTCCGCGCCTGGTGCGGAATTTTCAGGGACGAAGACTGGTGAGATACGCGTTGAGAAACGTGTCCTTTGGATCCCACGCATCCCGCACTCGCCACCACTCCGCCCAGCGCGGATGGATGCGCGCGAGCGTCCCGCCGTCGAGGTAATGCACCTTGCCCCAGTGTGGTCGACCGTCGTGGGCGAGGAAGATCTCCTCGCAGGCGCGGAAGTACGGCTCGTCGTCCTCGTCCATGCCCAGATGCACGGAGATGGTGACCGTGTCCCGTTCGTACGCCGTCGACAGCCAGACATCATCCGCCGCCAGCGTGCGGTACTCGACGGGCCAGGCGACGTCCGGAAACCTGTTCCTGAGCAGGTCGCGGATTTCGCGCATGCAGGCGATGCCGCGCTCTGCCGGTACGCTGTACTCCATCTCCGTGTGCGCTACAGGCCGGTGATTCGGCAGCACCTCGTGGCTCCAGGCGCAGCGTGAGCCTTCCGCTGCGAGCGGATACTCCGCCTCGTCTTCCGTCTCGTTGATGATCTTAACTACCGCCCGGTCGTCCTGCGGATACCAGAAGAATTCGAAGTGGCGGTTGTCGGGGACGAGTTTGTCGCAATCCGCCAGCACCTCATCGAGGGTGGAATCCCAGCTCTGCTCGCGGAGCCGGTATCGGGAACGTACGGCGAGCGTCAGCCGCGTGACGATGCCGAACGCACCGAGATGCAGCCGCGCCGCCTGCCAGAGCTCGGCGTTCTCTTCCGCGGAGGCATCCACCACGTCGCCGCTGGCGAGCACGAGCCGCAGCCCCAGCACCTGGGCGGAGAAATTTCTGAGCGTCACCCCGGTGCCGTGGGTTCCGGTGGCAGTCGCGCCGACGATGGCCTGCTGGTCGATGTCACCCTGATTGGCGAAGGCGAGACCACGCTGATTGAGTGCGTTGCCCAGGCTGTAGATGCGCGAACCCGCCCAGACGACTGCCCTGCCGAGACCAACGTCCGTTTCGATCACCCCGGAGAGGCCGCCGATATCGGCGATCACGCCGTCATCGTTGATGACGAGCGGCGCGTGGCTGTGGGTGGCGCCGGCAACCCGGATCCTGCTGCCGGCGGAGGCCGCCGACGCGGCGAGCGCCGCCGCGTCGGCCTCGCTTCTGAGGAAGTGCAGGCTCGCGGGCCGGCTCGCGAGCTTGCCGGACCAGTTGCGCCACCTGGGCATGGATATCGGCCTCCGTATCCGAACGTCTGAGAGTGATATTCGAGCGCCGGCAGTCGAATGACAACCGTCGACGGCTCCGACAAACGATGACATCCTCTGAGCCCGATCGATTCTTCCATGGGGGAGAAGACCGGTGAAAAACCCGCCCCAAAGCATCAGAGGGAAGACGCGGCCCAACCTGTCAGGTGGGGCCGCCGCTACCGCTGCACGCTCAGGCCTGGACCACGATCTCCTTCGCGATGGAGCGTCCCTGCTCCGCCGCCTGCAGGAACTCCGGCACCTGATCGAAGTTCAGGTAGTTGTAGATCTCCGGCGCCATGGAGTCGATCTTGGTGGCGAACTCCAGATACTCCTCCGGGCTCGGCAGCCGGCCGAGGACAGAGGCGACAGCGGCGAGCTCGGCGCTGGCCAGAAATACGTTCGATCCCTGGCCGAGCCGGTTGGGAAAGTTCCGTGTTGAGGTGGACACACACGTGGACCCCGCCTGGATCCGCGCCTGGTTGCCCATGCACAGGCTGCAGCCCGGCATCTCGGTGCGTGCACCCGCTTGTGCGTAGATGTTGTAGTAGCCCTCCTCCATGAGTTGGTGCTCGTCCATCTTCGTCGGCGGGGCGATCCAGAGCCGGGTCGGAATCGCCGTATCTGCTGCCTGCAGCAGCTTGCCCGCCGCCCGGAAGTGGCCGATGTTGGTCATGCAGGAGCCGATGAAGACCTCGTCTATCTTCGTGCCGGCCACCTCGGAGAGCGGTTTGACGTCGTCCGGATCGTTCGGACAGGCGAGCAGCGGCTCGGTGATCTGATTCATGTCGATCTCGATCACTTCCGCGTACTTTGCGTCCTTGTCGGCACGCAGCAGGCTCGGCTTGGCGAGCCACTCCTCCATGGCCTGCGCGCGACGCTCGAGCGTGCGTACGTCGCCGTAACCGTTGGCGATCATCCAGCGCAGCATCACCACATTGGAGCGCAGGTACTCGGCAACGGAAGCTTCCGAAAGCGCGATGGTGCAGCCGCCGGCGGAGCGTTCGGCCGAGGCGTCGGACAGCTCGAAGGCCTGCTCCACTGTGAGGTCCGGCAGCCCTTCGATCTCGAGAATACGGCCGTTGTAGACGTTCTTCTTACCTTCCTTGGCCACAGTCAGCAGACCGCGCTGGATGGCGGCATACGGAATGGCGTTCACCAGATCGCGCAGCGTGATGCCGGGCTGCATCTTGCCGGTGAAGCGCACGAGCACCGACTCGGGCATATCGAGCGGAATCACGCCGAGCGCCGCACCGAAGGCGACGAGACCCGAGCCAGCCGGAAACGAGATGCCGAGCGGGAACCGGGTGTGGGAGTCACCGCCGGTGCCCACCTGATCGGGCAGCAGCATGCGGTTCAGCCAGCTGTGGATGATGCCGTCACCCGGACGCAGCGACACGCCGCCCCGGTTCTGGATGAAGTCGGGCAGCGTGTGCTGGGTCTCGATGTCCACCGGCTTCGGGTAGGCGGCTGTGTGACAGAAGCTCTGCATCACCAGATCCGCAGAGAAGCCGAGGCAGGCGAGTTCCTTGAGCTCGTCTCGCGTCATGGGGCCCGTGGTGTCCTGGGATCCGACGGTGCTCATGCGCGGCTCGCAGTAGGTGCCGGGGCGCACGCCCTGGCCTTCGGTCAACCCGCAGGCACGGCCGACGATCTTCTGCGCGAGCGTGAAGCCCGCCTTGGACTCACCCGGATTCTCCGGCCGGCGGAACGCATCCGAGGGACCCAGCTTCAGGACCTCCCGCGCGCGCTCCGTGAGGCTGCGGCCTATGATGAGCGGAATCCGGCCGCCGGCCTTCACCTCGTCGAGAATGACATCAGTCTTGAGCTCGAACTCCGTCAGGAGCTCGCCTTTTTCATTCTCGATGCGACCCTCATAGGGCTTCAGCACGATCACCTCGCCCATCTTGAGCTTGGAAACATCGCACTCCACGGGCAGCGCGCCGGAATCCTCCAGCGTGTTGAAGAAGATCGGCGCGATCTTGCCGCCGATGACTACGCCCCCCTGGCGCTTGTTGGGCACGAACGGGATGTCGTCGCCCATGGTCCAGAGCACGGAGTTGGTGGCGCTCTTGCGCGACGAGCCGGTACCCACCACGTCGCCCACGTAGGCCACGCCATTGCCCTTGTTCTTCAGCGCTTCGATCTGCTCGATGGCGTTGGTGATCCCCGGACGCGGGTTCTTCAGCATCGCCAGTGAGTGCAGTGGGATGTCTGGCCGTGACCAGGCATCCTGGGCCGGCGACAGGTCGTCTGTATTGGTCTCACCAGCGACCTGGAAGACGGTCAGCCTGATGGCGTCCGGCAGATCCTTCTTGTGCTTGAACCATTCCGCATCCGCCCAGGATTCGAGCACTGCCTGCGCGTGCGGATTACCCTTCTGGGCCTTCTCCGCCACATCGTGGAAGGCGTCGAACATCAGCAGCGTGTGCTTGAGCTCCGCTGCTGCTTTCGCGGCGTACTCCGCATCGTCGAGCAGATCTACCAGCGGCAGGATGTTGTAGCCGCCAAGCATGGTGCCGAGCAGCTCGATGGCCTTGGCGCGATCCACCAGCGGGCTGGTCGCCTTGCCTTTGGCCACATCCGCCAGAAACGCCGCCTTCACGTAGGCCGCATCGTCCACACCGGGCGGTACCCGCTCCGTCAGCAGGTTCAGCAGAAACGCCTCCTCACCGGCCGGCGGCGACTTCAGCAGGTCGATGAGCTGGGTCGTCTGCTCGGCAGTGAGCGGCAGCGGCGGGATGCCCTGGGCGGCCCGTTCAGCGGCGTGTTTACGATAGGCTTCTAGCATGGTGGCCTCTCCGTCTGGCGTCCTTCGAGAAGGGACGACAATCTAGCAGAGCCAGATACATGCGTAAAATGGATAGTTTGCATAGATAACATCCGATATATTTATGCAACTTCCGATACCGGAGCCCATATTTGGATCTCAACCTGCTCCGCTCCCTGGTGGCCGTCGCCGATGCCGGCGCCATCACCGAGGCCGCCGGCCGCCTCGGCATCAGTCAGCCGGCCCTGACCCGGCGCATTCAGCAGCTCGAAGCCGAGTTCGGCGCCGAGTTCCTGAGCCGCAGCCGGAAAGGCGCCGTGCTCACCGAGCTCGGTCGCCAGGTGGAGCATGAAGCCCGTCTGCTCATCGACCGCTACGATCGCCTCAAGGCCGAGGTGGCCAGTCAGCGCAACGTGGAAGGCGGCACCGTGCGCATCGGCGGTGGCGCCACCGCCGTCTCCTTCGTGCTGCCCGATGCCATTGCCCGCTTCCAGCGGGCGTTTCCCCGGGTGCACTTTCAGGTGAAGGAAGCGAGCAGCAGCGAGATCGCCAGCGACGTGGCCGACGGACGCCTGGAGCTCGGTCTGGTCACCCTGCCGGTCCGAGCAACCGGTCTCGAGATCGAGCCGCTGGTGGAGGACCGCATCGTGCTGGTGGCCGCCCCGGACAGCCCGCTCGCCAGCGCGCAGCGGGTACCGGTGGCAAGCCTGGACGGTCAGAACTTCGTCGGCTTCGAAGGTGGCAGTGCCATCCGCCAGATCGTGGACACGAGCCTCAGGGAAGCAGGCATCGAGATCAACGTGGTGATGGAGCTTCGGTCCATCCCCGCCATCCTGCGCATGGTGACGACCACGGGCAGCCTCGCCTTCGTCTCCCGCCTCGGCCTGCAGGGGCAGGAGCTGGTCCGCGAGGTACCGGTCACCGGCCTCGACATCACCCGGCGCCTCGGACTCGCCCGTCGCAAGGGCGCGGTGCTGTCACGGGCCGCCAACAGTTTCGCCGAACGTCTGCTGTCTGGCGCCGATGCGCCCGATGCTTCGTCAGGCGCCTTTCACCCTGCCTGACGGGCCAGCGGAACGACCTGTTCGCCGAACGCTTGCAGGCGGTCCAGCCCCCCCGGTCCGGCAAAGAAGAACGCCGGCACCATGATCCGATCGACGCCGAGCTCTGCCATCTGCTCCACACCCGCAGCCGGATCCGCGAACTGCGCGCCGAACATGGCGTTGATGGCGAGACCGGCCGGATCCCTGCCCGCCTCTTCACAGGCGCGGCGCACCCGCCCGAGCAGGGCACCGAGACGTGCCGCATCGCCCTCTCCCGGGAAGTAACCATCGGCAATGCTCACCGCGCGGCGGATGGCCGCATCCGTA
This sequence comes from Gammaproteobacteria bacterium, assembly GCA_003247835.1. Classification (GTDB taxonomy): domain Bacteria; phylum Pseudomonadota; class Gammaproteobacteria; order Pseudomonadales; family Azotimanducaceae; genus SZUA-309. The sequence continues at coordinate 48,452 of QJYB01000047.1, forward strand.
TCACCACCCACCAGGACGGGAATCGTGCCGTTGACCGGTCGCGGGCTGCAGGTGACCGGTGCGAAGTCGACGAACTCGCCGTGAAACTCGGCGTGCGGCCCGGCCCACAGCGCGCGCATGGCGGCCACGTACTCGTCATTGCGGGCACCTCGACGTTCCCATGGGACACCAAGCGCATCAAACTCCTCTTTGAGCCAGCCGACGCCAAGGCCAAGCTCAACCCTGCCGCCCGATAGCTGATCGAGCGTCGCCAGCGCTTTCGCGAGCACCACGGGATTCCGCTGCGGCACGATCAGGATGCAGGTACCGAGTCGGAGCGAAGGTGCGGCGGCAGCAGCAAAGGCGAGCCAGATCAGCGGATCGGGAATAGGCGTCTCCGGCTCCGCCGGAATCTTCCCGTCAGCGGTGTACGGATACCTCGATTCGATTCGGTCCGGCAGGATGACGTGCTCACCGCCCCAGACCGATTCGAATCCCGCCGCTTCCGCCCGATGGCAGATCTCGAGCGTACTACCATGGTCCGTCGCGATGCTGCTCGCAAAGGCAAGTCCGACCTTCATATCAGAAACCCCTCTCTTGTGATCAGTCGATCATAGCGGTGATTACGCTTTGAGCGAATTCACAGCCATCCGTCACCGACTTCGGGTCAAGCCGCCAGAAAATCGAGCAGCAGGGCAAGGGTCGCCTCCGGTTGCTCCTGCTGCACCCAATGACCCGCACCCGGCACGAAATGCACGCCGCGAAAGTCCGCGCAGACACCCGCCGATGCCATTCGATCGAGCGCACCTGGAAGCTGATAAGGACCCCAGTCACGGTCACCCGCGATGAAGATCGTCGGTTGAACGAGGGTTCTGCCGGAGAAGATTTCCTGCACGGGACTGCGCAGCGCAGCAGCACGATACCAGTTGAGGCCGCCCTGAAAGCCGGTGCGTTCGTATTCCGCCGCATAGACGGCGAGCACGTCTTCCGGAAGCCAGCGGTTGGCCCTGATGCTGTCCGCCTCCGGCATGTGCTCCGCCACGGTCTCCGCCATACCTCGATTCAGGTGCATCACATAGTAGGTCGGCATTTCGGCAAGGTCCTGCGCGCTGAACGCCTTCAGCGGAAAAGGCCGGTTGCCCGGCCAGTCCGCACTCTTGTGATGGTAGTAGGCGCGCAGGAATGCGTGCACGCCTTGCCGTGCGTGAAGCATGTCCTCGGCCGCAGCCGGTGTGCGGTAGTAGTCCTGATAGTGCTTGCGCGGTTCCGAGAGACGGGCAAGATCCTCCGTAATCGTCGCCCGACCGGAAGGAGGAGTATCCGCGCCGTCCGGAATGGACGGAGCACCGGCAAATGGCGCGCTCATCAGCACTACCCGGGTGAACACATCGGGCCGCAGCAGACCACACCACGCCGCAACGGGAGAACCGAAGTCGTGTCCCACCACGGCAATGGTCCCGAGATGCAGCGCCTGACGCAGTCCCATTACGTCGCGAACCAGGTGTGGCATGCCGAACGGGGTGATATCGGCTTCGTAGCCTGCGTCCCAACCGGTGGTTCGGCCGTAGCCCCGCTGGTCGGGCGCAATCACGTGAAATCCCGCATCAGCCAGTCCCGGCATCACGGACCGCCAGCTGTAGGCCAGCTCTGGAAAACCGTGCAGGAGCAGCACGGTCAGTCCGTCAGTTCGCGGCGAGCCAGCCTCGAGCACGTGCATACTCAGTCCGTTGACGTTCGTCACCAGCCGCGACCGGATTCCCTTTGGCAGCCAGCGTGCAGGATAGGGCTGGACGGGCACATCTGCTCCTTGTGACGAACGGACAACCTACCACAGGCGTTCAGGCGCACGAACGATCCGCGGAAGGTCCCGTGCACTACTGGCGATAGAACGATCAGGGTAAGCTGCGCGCTCGGGAAATGAGGGGAAAACGAGTGACCAAAGCCAAACGCTACCCGCGGCCCAGGGTGCTCGCCGTCATCGTCGGCCTCATCGGCCTCGTCATGGTCTGGCGGGGTGGCATGCTCGCCAGCCTTGGCGGCACGTACTACTACGTGCTCGGTGGGGTCGTGCTGCTCGTCTGCGCCTGGGATCTGTTTGCCGGCCGGCCGAGAGCCGCCTGGGTGTTCGTCGGCTTCATGGCATTCAGCCTGCTCTGGGCGCTCTACGAATCCGGCACCGACCTCTGGGCGCTGATGCCGCGGCTCTGGATCTTTGGGCTGCTCTCGTTGTGGATGCTGCTGCCACGGGTCCGCCGTGGTCTCTGGCAGACACACCACCCGCCCGCGCTTGCGATGCGCGTGCTCGCCGCACCGCCCGCCGTCATGATCGTGCTGCTGGTGCTGTTCGCCGTGCTCAACGTGAGCTGGCCTGTCACACCGGCGACAGGGCTCGGCACCGGGGTTTTGCGTAACCCGGCCGACTGGTCGGCCTACGGGGCTGACAATTCCGGCACGCGATTCGCGCCTCACGACCAGATCAACGTGGACAACGCAGCGTCACTCGAGCGGGTGTGGACGTTCCGCACCGGCGTGCCCGGCGCCTTCAAGGGCACGCCCATCCAGGTCGATGACAACCTCTATCTCTGCACCGGTCAGAACATCATCGTCTCTCTGGACCCGGACACTGGTGCCGAACGCTGGCGGTTCGATCCGAAGATCCAGACACCGCACTGGGGATTCTGGGATACCTGCCGGGGAGTGACTCACTACGCGGTGCCTGAGTCGCGCCGCACGGCAAGCTGCCCGAGCCGCGTATTCACTGCCACCACCGACGCCCGCCTGCTCGCCGTCGACGGCACAACGGGCGAGCGCTGCGAGGACTTCGGCCAGCACGGCGAGATCTCGCTGCTGCCCGGGATGGGAGAAGTGATACCCGGGTTCTACTTCGTGACCTCACCGCCCACCATCGCCAACGACGTGCTGGTGCTCGGTGGCTGGGTCGTCGACAACCAGCAGACGGAGGAACCTTCCGGCGTGGTCCGCGGATTCGATCCGATGACGGGAGAACTGCTGTGGGCCTGGGACATGGGTGAGAGCGACCGGAAGGGGTTGCCCCCCGCAGGCGAGTCCTACACGCGTGGTACCCCGAACGTCTGGAGCCTGACCAGCGCGGACGAGTCGCTGGGGCTGATTTATCTACCCACGGGCAACGCCACACCGGACTACTTCGGTGGGCATCGCAGCGACGTCATGGACACCTACTCGAGCTCGGTGGTCGCCCTCGACACGCGCACCGGCGAGCCGCGCTGGCACTTCCAGACCACCCACCACGACATCTGGGACTACGACGTGCCCTCCCAGCCGACCCTGGTGGACATTCCATCTCCGGACGGGGCAGTGAAAGCGGTGGTAGTACCGACCAAGCGGGGTGAGCTCTTTCTGCTGAATCGCGAGACCGGCGAACCGATCGCCGAGGTAACAGAGCGGCCCACACCCCAGACCGACGTACCCGAGGAACGCTCTTCACCGACACAGCCGTTCTCCACGGGCATGCCGTCGTTTTCCCACCCCGACATCACCGAGCACGACATCTGGGGCTTCACCCTGTTCGACCAGATGAGCTGCCGGATCCGCTTCAAGCGCCTGCGCTGGGACGGGCTCATGACGCCGCCTTCTCTTAACGGCACGCTGCTCTATCCCGGTCCTGCCGGCGGCATGAACTGGGGAAGCGCCGCGGTGGACGAGAAGAACCAGCTGCTGGTGGTGAACGTGCTGCACATGCCGTTCACCGTGGAGCTCCTGCCACGGGAGGACGAACACGCCCAGGCAGAGGAGGACGTGGCGACCCAGCAGGCGGGGCTCGGCATCGGCGGTCGGCAGGCCGGCACGCCCTATGCCGCCCGCACCCTGCCGTTTCTGTCGCCCATGATCGTGCCCTGCCTGCAACCGCCCTTCGGGGAGATGGCGGTGATCGATCTCACGACGCGGAAACTCGTCTGGCGTCGGGCCCTGGGCAACGCACAGCTGCCGCTGGGTGGTGGTGCGCGTTTCGGGATCCCCGTCCGCCTCGGCTCACCGTATCAGGCAGGTTCGGCGGTCACCGCCGGTGGTCTTGTCTTCATGGGTGGCACCATCGACGCCACGCTGCGCGCGGTGGACATCCTCACCGGCGAGGAGGTGTGGACGGACCGGCTGGAGGCGCCTTCGAACGCCACGCCGATGAGCTACGTGAGCCCGAAGACCGGCAGGCAGTATGTGATCGTCACCGTACCCGGTGAAGGTGGTATGCCCATGCCCGGCGCTCATCAGGGTGGTGCGGCAGAGGAAAGCGCATCGGAAGGCGGCTACGTGATCGCCTACGGGCTGCGATCGGAGTAGGAGTTCCACCAGGTACTCACGGTCCCTAGCGCTCGACAGTGCCGCCCGCCGCATCGGGCGATCTACTCCTGGAAGAACGGCCACCACTCGCGGATTCCGGTGCCTCGGCGCGGGTGCTGATCGCTCGCCAGCGGTGGTTGCCGTTGAGATCCAGCGCCACGACCCAGTTACCTGTGTCGAGCTCGTAGGCCCGGAAGCTGTCCACGCAGCTCGTGCCTTCCTCGCCGCGTGTAGTCCTGAACCGGAAACAGGCGAGCACCTGCCATGCTCCCTCCGCCAATATGAAGTGCCGGCCGATGGTGGCAACCGGCGTAACCTGCGCATACAGGCCTGTGTCCTGCAGCGTTTCCAGCATGCCCTGAGCAACCACCGCCTCCGGGGGCTCGGACGGAAACGGCCACTGACAGGCAGACATCAGGACCACGACGGCAGCTGCCATCCCACTTCTCGCAAAACCCTTCATGAGCAACTCCTCTCACCCGTCCACTACTGGATCGGGAACTCCATTTTGAAACGTATCGCATCCACGTCCCGGTGATCTGCCCAGTTACGCTGGTAGTAGAGCTGAATGATGAGGTCGTTTCGGCTCAGGAAGTCGATGCCGACACTCGCCCCGTACACCGGATCTCCCAGATCGGACTCTAGCTGGAGCGGTGCCGCACTGGCGGGCGCGCCGGCAAACCGCGCTTCCACCACCGTATCCGTGTTGCCGAGATACTGCTGAACACCGAAGTCCGCATTGAGCCGCAAGCGGTTCGATCCCAGGTCGAACTCCTTACCGGCTTCCAGCGCCGGGCGGATCCAGCTGTAATCGTCCACGTAGCCTTCGAGCACGAGGTTCGCACCTTCCGCTCCTCGTTCGTCCGCACCGTCCGCCCAGAGACGGGCGAAGCCTAGATCGAGCTTGGGACGGAGGAACCAGCTCTCGAACTCGAAGTCGTACTGCGCCCGCAGTACCGCTGAAGCGAGCCGCATGTCGCGCGACAGGTCGGTGGTGAAGCCGTCCCCTGCGGTGAGCAGGCGGGAGGTATCCGAATCACTCCAGCCATAGGTCGCAGACGCGATGAGCTTGGCCGCGCCGAAGCGGCGCTTGAGAGCGCCACCGACCTGATACGTCAGCGCATCGGACCGCCATGCCCCCCCGAAGCCGTCGTTCTTGGTGCGGCTGCGGGAGAATCCGAGACCGACCGACCAGTTGTTGTCATACGTCCACTGTCCACCGAAGGCGAGCCGAGTCGTCGATCCATCTATGGACTGGTAGCCGTCATGTGCATCCAGCGAGGTTTCCTGATCCTCGAAGTGATACCAGACACAGCTCCCTTCGCGGGTGAAGCGATGCTCGCCGCCAACCTGCTGGCAGCTCATCAACCGTTGCGCAAACTCCACACCGCTGTCGATGAGCTGCACCTGCTGCTCGCCGTACACCTGAGGCGAGAGCTGCGTGAGCAGGTCCTCATAGGACTCGAGATCCGCAGCGGTTACGAGATTCGCCACCACGTCGCCGTAGGATCCGCTGCCGCCCCCGGCGAGCTGAATACGGTTGATGTAACCCGCGATGGTTTCCGGACCCTGACCCATCCCCTCCGGCATGAAGTCGACGTCGTAGTCGAGCCAGAGCGCGTTCGCATCGGTGACCAGTGCATAGCCGATGACGAGCGATGAATCCGCAGCCAGCGCCACGCCCTGATCGGTCAGGCCCCCTGCCGCGCTGAACAGTGCCTTGCGGTGGGTTCCGGGTGCCATGGCTTCGACGTTGTGAAGGGTCAGCGATACCATGCCGTCCACGTCCGCGGTCCCCGTCGCTTCCAACCCATCCAGGGTGTCGGTGCCGAAGTCCAGATCCGCGAGCAGAATGGCACCCGCCGACTGCACCAGGTTACCGCTCAGCCGAGAGACGAGCGCGTTGCCATCACCCCCTGGGCTCAGGCTGCCGGCATTCGTGAGCTCGCCCGTGGCCCCGAGATTGATGCGCTCACCGGAGAGCAGCTGTCCGTCCACGAGATTGTCGAAGCGGTTCGTTCCGCCGCCGAGATCCATCGAGCCGATGAAGACCCCAGCGTTCTCTATGGTGTCGTTGCCGCTCGAAGCGATCATCGCCGTGCCGCTCGAGCCGGCCAGCGCGCCGATCAGCCCGAGGTTCGTCAGCCGGTTATCGAGACCACCGTCGAACACCAGTGCTGCCTCACCTCCGCCGACGATCGCTCCGTCGGCGCCGAGATCCAGCTGGATGTTGCCCGCGCCGAGGCTACCCACGCTCTGCAGGTAGACGGCGCTGGCATCGGCAGCGCCTACAGAGCCGTTCAACCGGAAGGTGAGATCACCACCACGGCCCTGGCCGCCCGCGCTCAGGACGCCGACACCGTCCACGTAGCCGCCGCCACCGCCCACCGACTGGGCGAGGAGCCCGATCGACCCGGCACCGGAGGCGACGATCTCACTGTTCAGATCGAAGCTGATGTCACCACCATCACCGGCGTTGTCCGACGACAGGGTCACGTCGAAGGTGGTACCGGCTTCGCCGAGCACGAGGCCCCCACCGCCACCGATGCTCTGCAGGACCACACCATGAGCGCCGACACCAGCAGTCCGCACCTCGCCTTCGAGGCTGAAATCGATGCTGCCGGCACTGCCGTCAGCGCCGCTGCTGCCGCCCAGCGTGACAACGGCGTGGTCCGTTCCGGTGAGGTAGGTCTCGCCTCCACCTGCGCCGATGCTCTGCGCGAGGAAGCCGACGGCGCTGTTTCCCGTGGTGACGATACGACCCGCGTGATCATAGGCGACGTCACCCCCGTCATTGCCGCTGCCACCTTCCGCGCCGATCATCAATGCCACCTCGCCGAGCGTTCCTTCCTGACGCTCCAGGGTCAGGAATGCTCGACCACCACCGCCGCCGATGGACTGCAGCGCCGCACCGAGGCTGTGCTCGCCTTCCGTCAGCAGATCGCCCAGGTGCGCGCTGACGATGGCGTTGCCGTCCGAGTTCTCGCTGTCGCTGCCACCCAGGGTCGCTTCGACACCCAACAGGCCACCATCCTGGGTGTCTGCGAACTCGAGGTCGAGCTGCATCGTGCCGCCACCGCCACCGATGGACTGAACGCCCAGCGCGGTGCTGTTGCGGCCGATGGCACCGAAGGTACCCGTGTTGTTGATGGTGACTGCGCCGGCGGTGGTGTTGAGCGCCTGTTCACTGCCGGCTTTCAGCATCAGCAGGGGATCCACGGTGAAGCCCGGATCTTCGTCGCCAGGCACCCCAGGCAGACCTTCGCCCCCGGGTAGACTCGTGATCCCATTGAAGTCGAGCACCAGGCCGCCACCGCCGCCGTTGATGCTCTCCGCCTTGATGGCCTGGGAGCCTTCGCCCATGACGGTGATGTCACCGCTGTGATTGACCGTCACGGTGCCACCCGTTCCGCCATCACCACCTGCCAGCTCGGAACCGCCGAGCCGTGAAGACAGCTTGTTGGCGATCTTGGTGACCGCACGGTTGTTGCCGCGGCCATAACCGACGTTCGCGTTGCCGCCACCACCGCCGATGCTCTGGGCCAGGATACCGTGTGCATTGGCGCCCCGGGTGATGATCTGACCGCTGTTGTTCACAACCACGCTGCCGCCGTCGCCGCCATCGCCGCCGAATCCGCCCACCGCGATGGCGGCTGATCGGCCCTGCTGGCCATGCTTCTGGATGGCATTCGACGCGAGCACGAGGCCACCGTTGCCACCGCCGCCGCCGATGCTCTGGGCCAGCACGCCGTGAGCGTAGTCTCCTGCCGTGTCGATGACGCCCGCATTGTTCACAGTGGACGAGCCGCCGACACCGCCCACGCCACCCACACCACCCACGTTGAGGCTGCCGGAGACCGTCTTCGCGGAACCACCGCTGAAGCTGACGGCAACAATGGAGCCACCGTTGCCGCCACCGCCACCAATACTCTGGGCAAGCACGCCGTAGCCCTTTTCACCCAGCGTGGTGATGTCCGCACCGTCCACGTTGTCGACAGTGACCGTGCCGCCATCACCGCCGGTGCCACCTTCGCCGCCCACGTTCACACCAAACGTACCGGACGACGATTCGGCACCCGGCCGGTTGATGTCCAGCACCGCGATCAGTCCCGCGTTGCCACCACCGCCGCCCAGGCTCTGGGCCTGGATACCGATCGCATCGCTGCCGCGGACAATCACCTGGTTCTCGTTGCTGACGGTCACACCTGCACCGTCTCCGCCTGCGCCACCAGCCCCACCGACGTTGATGGCGAGCTGTGTCTGCCGACCTGCTCCGGACAGCGAGCCGTTGATCACCATACCGCCGTCACCACCACCGCCACCGACGCTCTGGGCATCGATGCCGTTAGCCCGGCTGCCGGCCGTGTCGATGACACCCCGATTGACGACAGTCACCTCACCGCCGTCGGCGCCACTACCACCGGTGCCGCCGACGGAAACGCCGATACCGTTGTTACCGGTGGACGCAGCACCGCCAGTCTGCAGGTTGATCAATCCGGCCATGCCACCGGTACCACCGCCGCCGCCGATGCTCTGCGCGTACACCCCCCGTGCGCCGTCGCCACTCGTGATGAGCGTGCCTTCGGAAACCACATCCACGAGCCCGCCGAGACCACCGGTGCCACCGGCACCGCCCACGCCGACACGAGCCGTGGTGGTTTCCCGGATGACGAGATTCGTCGCCGCGCCGCCGATACCACCGCCACCGCCGACACTCTGGGCATGAATGGCATGGGCGTCCAGACCGGCCGTGGTGATGGCGCTGGTGGCATCCACATCGACCATACCCGCGGTGCCGCCGCTGCCTCCTTCCAGGCCGACACTCAATGCGGCGCTGGTCGCGCTCTGGGTGTTGCCCTCGCCGGACGTGCCCTTGGCGCCGATCATGAATGCACCACTCTTACCACCCCCGTTGCCCACGCTCTGAGCCAGCAGGCCGATGGCGCGGTCGCCGGAGGTGTTCAGCGATCCGGCAGCACTGACAATCACATCACCGCCGGTACCACCCGTGCCGCCGTAGCGGCCGATACCGATATCCAGCTTGTTGCTGGCGAGCAGCGCCACGGAGGTGCTCAGCGCCGCGTTGCCGCCGCCACCACCCACGCTCTGCGCGAAGATGGCCATGGAATCGTTGCCCTGGGTGGTGATGGTTCCGTCGTGCGTGACGTCGACGCGTTCGCCGCTGCCGCCGTCACCCGGTCCACCGCCGACTGCCACGTTGACGCCGGAAGCGTTCTTGTTCAGTCCGAGCGCCAGATTGATCGCCGCGTTGCCGCCGCCACCGCCCACACTCTGGGCGAGCAGGCCGTTGCTCTGCTCACCGCGGGTGACGATGGTACCCAGGTGATTCACGGTGACCGTGTCACCGTTACCCGGATCGCCACCGGCGCCGCCGATCGCGATGTTCGATTCGAACGCGGTGCTGTCACCGAAACCGTTGGCAGACACCACGAAATTCATACCGGCGTCACCACCACCACCGCCAATGCTCTGGACCACGACACCATTGGCCTGCTGCCCGTAGGTATGCAGCTCGGCTGCTTCCACCAGGCCACGCTCGAGGGTGACCGCCCCGGCATTGCCACCGCCACCGCCGGTGCCGCCGACCCCCGCGGAGAGCTGGTTACCGACCGGCATGATCACGCCGGAGACGTTCATGCCGCCGCGGCCACCGCCGCCGCCCACGCTCTGTACCAGGATGCCGTTGGTGCGGGTCGTGAAGTCGATGTCCGCCGGGTCCACCGGATCCGGAAGCGGCGCGCCGGATGCGTCGTCGCGTCTGCCATCCACGGAGATGAAGCCGTTGCTGACCAGGCTCACCGCCCCCGCATCCGCGCCCGCGCCGCCGCGGCCACCGATGCCCACGGCGGCATTGAAGCCTTCACCGGCGGCCAGGCTGCCGGCCACGTTCAGCGCACCAGTGCCGCCACCGCCGCCGACGCTCTGTGCCAGCACGCCGATGCTGTCGAGGCCGCGGACGGTGACCGATCCCTGCTGAACCGCGGTGACCGAACCCGCGCTGTTACCGGCACCGCCGGCACCACCCAGACCGAAGACGAGAGAGGGCGCACCGCTACCGGGCAGCGCATTGACGCCACCGCTGATGTTGATACCGCCGTTACCACCACCACCGCCGATGCTCTGCGCGACCAGGCCACGGCTGCCCATGCCGGCATTGCTCATGGCACCCGTGACGCTGGCCGTCACATCGCTGCCGGTACCGCCATCACCACCGAAGCCGCCCACGCCGACGGTGAGCTGACCGTTACCAGTGATGCCACCGGCCACGTTGAGCGCCCCGTTACCACCACCACCGCCGATGCTCTGGGCGGTGATCACCGTACGGCTGTCGCCTACGGCGGTGAACTGCTCTCCGACTACGGTGAGGTTCACGGTACCAGCGTCGCCGCCGCCACCGCCGAAGCCGCCGACACCCAGATTGATGCCGCCGCTCGCCGAACCGCCGGTGATACCGGCTGCCACGTTGAGGCCGCCGTTACCACCGGAGCCGCCGATGCTCTGGGCCATGACGGCGTTCGATCCACCCGCACGCACATGCTCGAGAAGGCTGCAGATCAGGCACGATTCCGGCGTGATCCCGAATTCAGGAAGCTCGATGACCTCCTCGCTCAAACCGGTTGCGACTACGTTGCCGGTGATGGTCGCAGTGACGTTACCGGCGTCACCGCCGTCGCCACCGAACCCACCGAGTCCCAGGGAAGCACCGAAGGCCGTACCGCCCGTGCTCACGCCCAGGTTTCCGGAGACATTGATTCCGCCTCGTCCGCCACCGCCGCCCACGCTCTGTACCGTGACGGCATCCGTGTCGGCTCCCGTGGTGGCCGTATCGCCCGTGAGGGTCAGGCTGGCATCCGCACCATTGCCACCGCCACCGCCGAATCCGCCCACGCCAACTGAGATGGGCACTGCAGTCGCCGCGGACAGCGCGACGTTACCCGATACGTTGAGCGCACCGTTACCGCCGCCCCCGCCCATGCTCTGCACGACCACGGCCTCGGATCGCTCACCAGCCGTGGACACGTCGCCCGTCAGCGTCATTGATGCCGCTGCCGCGTCACCACCGTCGCCGCCGAATCCGCCGACACCGACGGACACACCGCCGCCAGCACTGGCGATGCTCAAACCGCCGGAAACGTTCAGACCGCCATTGCCACCGCCGCCGCCTACACTCTGAGTCAGCACCGCCGTCGCGTCAGACCCAAAGGTTCGCACGTCACCGGTGATGGTGCCGGTCGCAGTGCCGCCGTCGCCGCCACCACCGCCAGCCCCGCCAACACCCACCGAGAGATTGCCACTGCCGCTGCTGGCTGCTGCGATGCCACCGGAGACATTCAATCCACCAATACCACCGCCACCACCCAGGCTCTGAGTGATCACCGCCATGGAGTCCTCACCTAGGGTCGTGACGTCACCGGTCACGGTCGCCGTCACGGCACCCGCGTCGCCACCGTCGCCACCGGAACCCCCGACGCCGACCATGACGGCGGCACTGCCGCCGGCAGAGCCGGCGAGTCCGCCGGAGACGTTCAGGCCGCCATTGCCACCACCACCACCAACACTCTGCGCGAGCACGGCGTTGGCGAGGGCCCCGCGGGTGGAGACCGAGGCGTCGATAGTGGCATCCACCGTCGCGCCATCACCACCACCGCCACCGGCGCCGCCAACGCCCACACCAAGCGCGCCACTGCCGGAGCTCGAGATGGCCGCGCCACCTGAGACGTTGAGCCCGCCGTTACCGCCGCCACCGCCGAGGCTCTGGCTGATCACACCGTCTGAGCCTTCGCCAGTGGTGTCGATGATCCCGGTGACGGTGCTGACGACGACACCGCCATCGCCACCATCGCCGCCTGCACCGCCCACACCCACGTTGATCGAGCCGCTGCCACCCGCAGAACCACCAATACCCGCGGAGACATTGAGCGCGCCGTTGCCACCACCCCCACCGACGCTCTGCGCGAGCACCGCGTCCGCATCGTCACCCAGAGTCGTCGCGTGCCCCGTGTAAATGAGGGTTGCCGCACCGCCGCTGCCGCCATCACCACCGGCGCCACCTACCCCCACCGATACACCGACGCCAGCCGCAGGCGCGATGGCAAGGCTACCGGAGACGTTCACCCCACCACTGCCGCCACCGCCGCCTACACTCTGCACGATGACCCCGTCGGACAGATTGCCGCCGGTCGTAACGTCACCCGTGAGGTTACCTGTTGCGGAGCCACCGATGCCGCCACCACCGCCAGCACCACCGACGCCTACGGCTGCACCGCCGCTGCCGCCGGCCGACCCGGCGATGACACCGGAGACGTTGAAGCCACCCTGGCCGCCACCACCGCCCACGCTCTGCGCGATCCAGCCATCCGCATTGTCACCCGACGTGGTGACGTTGCCGCGATAGGTGGCATCCACCGTGCCGCCCTGGCCGCCATCGCCGCCGGTGCCGCCGACCCCGACTCCCACCGCAACACTCAATGCCGCGCTGCCCGCGACCGACGCGTTCACGACCCAGCCGCCTTTGCCGCCGCCGCCGCCCACCGACTGGGCGAGAAAACCTTCCGAAAGATCGCCGCTGGTGACGATGTTGCCGCCCGCATCGGTGATGACGGTGCCGCCGACACCTCCATCACCGCCAGAACCGCCTACACCGACCGCCACCGAGCCCGCTCCGGGACCACCAGCAACCCCCACCGAAACGGCGCCGCCACCGCTGCCGCCACCACCACCAACGGACTGCACCACCACGCCGTCCGCATCCACGCCGCCGGTGATGACCGTTGAATCTCCATTCAACGTCACGGACCCGCCGATCCCACCGCCGCCGCCCGTACCGCCGACCGCCACCGACGCGGCACCGAACGCGCCGCCTGTGACCTGGACCGCGAGCCCGCCGTTACCGCCACCGCCTCCGACGGACTGCGCGAAGATGCCGTTGGCCCGATCGCCTTGAGTGCGGATCAGGGGTGTCACCTCCACGGGCACGCCGTCCACCATACGGGTGTAGTTCGACGAGCCCACCGTAACCGTGCCGCCGTTACCTCCGGCCGCCGCGCGTCCGCCGATGGCCACACCAGCGAACGCAGAGCCCGAATAGCTGCCGCCGCCGTTGCCGCCACCGCCGCCCACGGACTGGGCGAAGATGCCGCGGGCATCATCGCCTACCGTGGAGAGATCGTTGCTGTTTGCAACGGTGGCCGAGCCGCCATTGCCACCACCGGAGCCGCTGCCACCCAGGGTGAAGAAAACGCCGCCGGAGGTGCCGCCGTCACCACCACCACCACCGATACTCTGCGCCTGAATGGCGTGGGCCCGCTCGCCCTGGGTACCGACCACACCCGTGTTGGTCAATGTGACGGCGCCGCCGCCGCTCGTGGAGCTGCCGCGGCCGCCGATGGCCACCAGACCACCGCTGTCGCCACCAAAACCGCCACCGCCACCCACGCTCTGCGCGAACAGCCCCCGGGAGCGATCGCCCAGGGTTTCCACGCGGGCGTTGTTCGTCAGCAGCACGGTACCGCCCGCGCCGCCGCTGGATCCGGATCCTCCGAGAGATACCACGCCGCCGCCCGAACCGCCGGCACCACCGCCGCCACCGATGCTCTGTGCGACGACCGCGTCGCTGGCCGTGCCATCGGTCTGGATGCGCCCATCGTTGACCACGTCCACGGTGCCGCCCGAACCGCCGCTGCCGCCGGCGCCACCGAGCGTCACCGCGCCACCCGAACCACGAGCCGTGCCGCCGCCGCCCCCTACGCTCTGGGCGAACAGTCCATAGGAGCCATCACCCACCGTGCGCAGCTCGGCTGCGCTGTCCACGTCGACCACACCGCCATTGCCCGCGGCGCTGCCGTTGCCACCCAGTGCCACCAGCGCGCCGCTGGTGCCACCGTCACCGCCACCGCCGCCCACGCTCTGGGCGAGAATGGCGTAAGAACCGTCTCCCTCGGTGAGTATCGTGCTGCCCGCAGCGTTCTCCACATCCACGCGACCACCGTTGCCACCGGCGGTACCGGTACCGCCGAACGCCACCACGCCGCCACTGGTTCCACCGTTGCCACCGCCACCACCGATGGACTGCACGAACATGCCGTGAGCCGAGTCACCGAGGGTGCGGATGCTGCCGGTTGCGCCCATTCGGCCATTGGCCGTGCCGCCGCTACCACCCGCGGAACCGCTGCCGCCGAACGCCACCACGCCGCCAGCATCGCCACCGTCGCCCCCGGTACCGCCGACGCTCTGCGAGACGATGCCGTGCGCCGCGAAACCGCTGGTGATGATGGTGCCGTTGTTGGTGACCGTGACCGTGCCGCCGTTACCGCCGGCCCGGGAGCTGCCCGCGGAACCGACGAGTCCCCAGCTGTCACCGCCGTTGCCCGCCGCGCCGCCGATGCTGAGACCGTAGACGCCAACCGCGCCGGCACCAAAGGTGGTGATGTCACCGTTGTTGGTGATGGTGACCGGGCCGCCGCTCGCGGCACTGCCGCCAGTGCCCCCGCCACCGAAGATGTAGCCGCTGCCGCCGTCGCCGCCATACCCGCTTCGACTCTGAGCGAAGATCCCGTGCGCCCGGGTCCCCCGCGTGGTGATCGTGGCCGCAGACGTCACGTTGACGGTGCCACCTCTGCCGGCATCACCACCGGGCAGACCATCAAAGTTGCCGTAGGCATCACCTCCATCACCGCCATCACCACCGATACTGGAGACGGTGATTCCCGGCAGCTCGAAACTCACGGATTCGATGGGACCGACGCTCTCGGAATACGTTCGATTCAGGGTGGGTCCCGTACCCCCATCGCCCCCGGCGGTGCCACCGTAACCGATGATCACGCACCCACCGAAGATGCCGGTGGGATCGCAGATCTGCACACCGTAACCGTTGTTGCCGTCGCTGCCGTTGCTGCCTTTCTGCTTGACCGCAATGACGCCTGAGTTGCCCGTCGGTATGGGTACGTCGACCGGGCCACCAGGATCACCTGGCGCGCCCTGTGCGTCCGGCGGCACGTCGGTATCCACCGGCCGGGCGACCTGTATGACGTCGCCGCTGTCCAGCGTGAAGCTCTCGGCCAGGCCCGTGTCCGCATTGGTCACCACGCTGACGATCGTCACCGTGGCCGGCGGTACGTTCGGGTCGTTCGGATCCTCGAACATATCTCCGACGGTGTAGTAGAACATTATGACGTCGTCGTTCTCGGTAAGTACCGAGTTGTCCAGCACCGCCACGACAGTGGCGTCCACGCCGGTCACCGGATGGGTCACCACATCGCCGACCACTGTGGTCGGTGTCGGTAGATCGGCGAAAGTGTCCATGACAATGGACAGGGAAAGGCACGCAAGCGCGGCACCCATGGTTCTGCGTCGGAAACTCCGAATATCCGCCACCTGATTCCCCTCCTCGGAACGAATGAACCGAGTCTAGGGGGGCCCCCGAAAGGCAGGTATAACCCGTGTGGGCTAGTTCCGACTCCGGGACTATCCCGCGGCGAGATCGTCGATCAGGGCTGCAAGCGCCCGCCAGGTGGAGCTGATGGAGCCCTGTATCCACCCCGGATCAGGTGACAGATGCTCGCCCGAGAAGTGGAGTGTGTGTTCTGCGCGCATGGCCGCATCCCGATAGAGCGCGAGACCACGTACACCCGGCTGACTGAACGCACCAGAACTCCAGCGGTGTGTTTCCCATGCCATCGTCGCGCCGCCATCGAAGTATCGGTTCACGTCCGACCCGTGAATCTGCGTCATGCAGCGGCGGACCGCATCGATTCTCGCCTCGGCGGGCAGCGCGGCAAGCCTGCGCGCATCGCTGCCCCAGGCATAGCTGCCAGTAACAACACCGGGACCGTCTCCTGCTGATGGCGACCGCTGTGCATACATCGTGTCCGGATCAAAGGAGGGAAACTGCACGGGCAACGGGTGTACCCGTACATCCGGCGCGTCGGGTGAACTCGGGTAATAGATCTGACCGGCGATCTGATCGGTGACCGACGCTCCACCGCAGATCGGTTGTTCCAGTGCTTCCCAGAACCGTCTACGGAAGTTGAGCAGCACCTTGGTCGACGCCGCATACCGGAACTGATCGATGGCGGTGCACTTTTCCGGACTGAAGCCGTCGAGGACCAGGTGCCGCATTGCCGGGAACGGCAGTGTGCAGAGCGCGTGGGTGAAGGAAGTCGGGAGCCGCTCCGCCTCCGCATCAAACGTCAGGGTGATGGGCTCCGGTCGGGCAGGATCGACACGGATGCCCGCAACCGGCGTCCTCTCGAGGATCGTCACACGGTCCGGGAAGTCTTCACCAAGCCGTCTGGCCAACCCCTGGGTCAGCGACTCCATGCCAGTCACCACCTGGCTGGGTCGGTCACGGTGATTCAGGAACTCCCGCAGCAGCGCCACACAACTGGCCTGCCAGACCTCCTTCAGGTAGATGGTGTTGCCGATCAGCTCCACGCCTTCACGATTGCTCTCTAGCGAGGCGGCATGCGTCAGCAGATAGTCACGCACGGACGTCGCCTCGAGCGTACGGACGGCGGCGCTGGCGTGTGTCATGTCACCACTCACGACGTGCGCCTTGTCCTGCTCGGTGAGACCGTCCAGCATGGCGTTGACGAATTTGAGCAGCACACCCGCTGGTGCGCGCGCGACGAGATCCCTGTCGGCCTCGGTCAGGTCATAGATCTCCGCCAGACGCCCGGGTTCACGCATCGGGATGACCTGTCCGCGGAGCCGATAGAATGCATTGCGGTCACTGTTGACGAAGGGCTCCATGGCCAGCGAAAGCAACCGGCAGTAGAACAAGGTGTATTGATGGGTCTCCGGGATCCGCATCGCACCGAGTTCCGCGACCTGTCCTGCGTAGCGATGCGTGAGAATGCGTCCACCCACCCTGCCGCTGGCCTCGAAGACGGTGACCGTCTGGCCGAGCAGCGCCAGCACATGCGCCGCCACCAGGCCGGAGATCCCCCCGCCGATCACGGCGACATGTCGGTGTGGCAGGGCTTCACACGACAGCAACCGTTCGAACTCCTCCGTGACCTGTTCCATTGTTCCCCAACGGTCGCTCTAGTAAGGTCTGGCAACTTAGCAGACTCACGGGTAACCGTCCCGAACGCCCATGGCTGCCGCCGACCAATCTGCAGAAAGGCTGCCGCTCACCCCCCGGCAGATGGAAATCTTCCGTCTCCTGGCGCGCGGGTTGTCGAATCGGGAAATCTGTGAGCTGCTTGGTATCTCGAACAACACCGTGAAAATCCATGTCACGGGCATTCTGCGCAACCTCAACGTATC
>QJYB01000041.1 GCA_003247835.1 Gammaproteobacteria bacterium
TCAACGACAGTCCGGTCGATGAGGTACAGGCTTTTCAGTTTGAATTGGGGCGAACGTTCTGATGTAGAATGCGCCCCGCCAAGCGACCTGGCGCGCGTTTTCCGACGCCAGGACCAGTGTCCGGGCCATGAGCCCGGTCAAAACAAGGAGACTCGTGTGTATAAGAAGTTGACGATTTTTACTCTCCTGCTGCTGCTCGTGGCAGGCCCGGCGGCCGCCGAGCTCAAGATCGCCGTGCTCGACACGCAGCGGGCGCTGCTGGAAAGCGAGGAGGCACAGAAGCTTCTCAAGCAGGCTCAGTCGGATCTCCAGGGCGAACAGGATCAGCTGCAGGCACTACAGGACGAGATCGTCTCGCTCAATCAGAAGCTGCAGACGGACGGCGAGGTCATGAGCCCGGCAGAACAGCGCAAGCTGCAGAAGGACATCGAGGACAAACAGATCGATCTGCAGTTTCTCGGTAACAAGCTGCAGAAAGAGGTGAACGACCGCCGCCAGGAGCTGCTGCAGCAGATGGTGCCGAAGATCGACGTGGTGCTGAAGGACATCATCGAGCTGGAAGGCTACGACCTGATACTCGAGCGCGGCAACCTGCGCTACGCGAACTCGAAGCACGACATCACCCGTCGGGTCACCGAAAAGCTGAACGAAAAGCAGTAGTTCTCCCGATGACCGGCGCGGGACGTTCGTTCACGCTCGAGGAGCTGGCCGAGCTGGTCGGGGCGGAGATCTCTGGTGACGGAAACCGTGTCATCAGAGGCCTGGGCAGTCTGGAAGGCGCCGGCAGGGAAGAGATCAGCCACCTGTCGAGCGCCGCGTACCGGCATCTTCTGGCGACGACACGCGCAGGGGCCATCATACTGGCGCCGGAAGACGCGCACCGGTGGGCTGGGGACAAACTTGTCACGCCGAATCCCTACCTCGCGTTCGCCCGGATCTCACAGCAGTTTTCCAGTACCCCCCGGCTGTCTGCCGGCGTCCACCCGAGCGCGCACATCGCCGCGAGCGCGCAGGTGGAAGATTCCGCGGCGATTGGTCCGGGCGTAGTCGTTGGTGAACGGTCGCGCATCGGCGCGAATGTCAGCATCCATGCCAACACCGTGGTGGGTGACGAGTGCGTGGTTGCCGACGACGTGGTGCTGATGCCGAATGTCGTGCTCTATGCGGATGTGCAGATCGGCGCACGCAGCGTGGTGCACAGCGGCGCGGTTCTCGGCGCGGACGGCTTCGGATACACACCGGACGAACGTGGCGTCCTCGTTGCCATAGCCCAGCTCGGCGGCGTGCGGATCGGCAGCGACGTGAGCATTGGCGCGTCGACCACAATCGATCGCGGCGCCATCGATCACACCGTGATCGGCGACGGCGTGAAGATCGACAACCAGGTGCAGATCGGACACAACGTCCGTGTGGGCAACCACTGCGTGATCTGTGGTTGCGTCGGTATCGTCGGCAGCACTCGGATCGGCGCACACGTCGTGCTTGCCGGCGGGGTTGGTGTGGGTGGTGACGGCCCCATCGAGATCTGCGACCGCGTGGTGGTCAGTGGCATGACCCACGTGTCTGCCTCCATTACCGAACCTGGCATTTACTCCGGTGGGGTGATACATAGTCCCACCAGACAGTGGAAGCGTAATGCGCTTCGCCTGCTCAAGCTGGACGAGCTGTTCCGAAGGGTAGCCCGACTGGAACGATCAGCGGTGACCGGGGGGTCGACGGACGACCCGGAGTGACTCCACACCGTCACGCCGGTTCAGGGCAGGACCACTCAGCTCCTGACGACGACGGCGCCCAATGAAAGACATCAACGAACTCTTCACATTCCTGCCTCACCGTTACCCGTTCCTGCTGGTCGACCGTGTGCTCGAATTTACTCCGGGTGAGACCATCCGAGGGTACAAGAACGTTTCCATCAACGAGCCGTTCTTCAACGGCCACTTTCCCGGGCATCCGATCATGCCGGGTGTGCTCATCGTCGAGGCCATGGCTCAGCTCTCCGGCGTGCTGGCATTCGAAACAAAAAACCGGCGCCCCGCCGAGGGTTATACCTACTATCTGGCCGGCACGGACCGGACGCGGTTCAAGCGACCCGTTGTTCCGGGGGATCAGCTGATGATGGAGAGCCGTATTCTGGCCGACAAGCGTGGTGTCATGAAGTTCGACTGCCAGTCCTATGTGGATGGAGAAATGGCCTGCACGTCGGAGATCATCTGCATGGAACGCCGCCTCCAGTGACGTCCGGGGTCTGACTTGAGCACGCACACAGGCATCGATCCCCGGGCGATCATCGATCCCACCGCGAAGGTCGGTGTCGACGTGGAAATCGGCCCCTGGAGCATCATCGGGCCTGATGTGGAGATCGGCGACGGCTGCCGGATCGCCTCTCACGTGATCGTCAAGGGGCCGACGGTCATGGGCAGGAACAACCGCATCTATCAGTTTGCGACCATCGGCGAGGACACGCCGGCACTGGCGTACGGCGGTGAAGCCACGCGACTGGTCATCGGCGACGACAACGTGTTCCGGGAGGGGGTGACCATTCATCGCGGCATGGTGCAGGACCGCGGTATGACGGTGATCGGTAACCGCTGTCTGCTCATGGCCTATGTGCACGTTGGCCATGACTGTGTGCTCGGCGACGACGTCATCATGGCGAACAACGCCGCCGTCTCCGGACACTGCAACGTGGGCGATCACGCCAATTTCGGAGGCTACGCCGGTGTGCCGCAGTACCGGAACATCGGTGCGCATTCGCACATCGCCGGCATGAGCCTTGTGCTGAAGGACGTGCCCGCCTACATGACCGTGATGGGAAATCCCGCCTCCGCCATCGGCCTCAACCTGGAAGGCATGCGTCGCCGGGGTTATTCGAAAGCGCTCATCGACGTCATCAAGGACGCCCACAGGGTGGTCTACCGCAAGGGCCTGACCATCAAGGAAGCCTGTGAGGAGCTCGAACCCGTTGCCGCCCGTCATCCGGAGATCGCGCTCTTTCTCGAGTCCATCAGGAGTTCCGAATGGGGCATCGTCCGCCCCCGTCGGCAGTCGAACGACGCCGACTACGGCTGACATGATCCTTGGAATTCTCGCCGGAGAGCCGTCAGGAGACCGACTCGGCGCCGGTCTGATGTCGGCAATCCGGGCGCGTCACGCTGACGTGCGGTTCGTCGGGATCGGCGGCCCGCAGATGGTCGCCGCCGGACTGGAGTGCCTGGTGCCCATGGAGCGGCTGTCCATGAACGGTTTCGTCGAACCCGTCAGGCGCCTGCCCGATCTCATCCGTATCCTGAAACTCCTGCTGGACACCTACCGCAGAGAACCGCCCGCGGCCTTCATCGGCGTTGATTTCAATGTCTTCAACTTCCTCCTGGAGGGTCGGCTGAAGCGGCGTGGGATGCCGACCGTGCACTATGTCAGCCCTTCCGTTTACGCCTGGCGTCGTGGTCGGATCAAGCGGATTGCCCGCAGCACCGACCTGCTGCTCACCCTCTATCCTTTCGAGCCGGATTTCTACCGGGGTACCAGCGTCCATGCGGTTTTCGTGGGCCACCCCCTGGCCGACGAGATCTCGCCGCAGATGGGGGACGAAACGCACCGGAAGTCAGCGCGGCAGGCCATCGGGTTGCCGGAAGCGGGTCCGGTCATTGCCGTGCTGCCCGGCAGCCGTCTCTCTGAGGTCCGGCTGATGGGCCCCGTGTTCTTCGGCGCCTGCGAGGTCGTGCGTGCCGCACTCGGCCAGGTGACGTTCGTGGTGCCCTGTCTGCGTCCGCCCATCTTCGAAGCGGTCACCGCCCTGCTCGAGGCACACCAGACTCTGGAGGTCACCCTGGTACATGGCAACGCGCGGATGGCACTGACCGCATGCGATGTCGCGCTGGTGAAGTCGGGTACGAGCACGCTGGAGGCCATGCTTCTGCACCGGCCGATGGTGGTCAGCTATCGACTCGGCGAGCTCACCTACCGGGTGGTGAAGTTTCTGTTGCGGACACCCTACGTGGCCCTGCCCAACATCCTCGCGGGCCGGGAACTGGTGCCCGAGCTGCTGCAGCACGACGCAACGGCCCAGGCGCTTGCCGGAAATCTGCTCGTCCAGCTGGACAAGCGCGCGGGCGACGCCGAATACTTGCGGGCATTCGAATCGCTGCACGCGTCGCTCCGTCAGGGCGCGGACGATCGGGCCGCGGAGACCGTGCTGGGCTGGCTCGAGGGGAGTCACCGGACAATGACATCAGGAGACCGGGCGTCTGTTGAAAAATGAATCCAGCGCCCGCCAGCCAGACGGAGCGCCCGTGAGGGAGACCACCGGTGCTGTTTGAAGATCTCGGACCGCCCACCTTCGTCGCTGGTGTTGACGAGGTGGGTCGCGGGCCGCTGGCCGGGCCGGTGATCGCCGCCGCCGTGATTCTCCGGGGCACCGTACCCGACGGGCTCAGGGACTCCAAGAAGCTCACAGCCAGACGTCGCGCGGCACTCGCGGACGAGATCCGCGCCACCGCGCTGGCCTGGAGCCTGGGCCGGGCGGAAGTCGCCGAAATCGATGAACTGAATATTCTGAGAGCTTCGCACCTGGCGATGCAGAGAGCCGTGGCCGGTCTGTCGAGCCGCCCCGAGGCGGTACTCGTGGACGGCAACCTGCTGCCCAGTCTGCCGCTGCCTGCCGTGGCCGTCGTCAAGGGCGACGATCGAATTCCCGAGATCAGCGCCGCGTCCATCATCGCCAAGGTGGCCAGGGACGAAGAGATGGCATCACTCGCGGCCGTCTATCCCGGCTACGGTTTCGAACGTCACAAGGGCTACGCGACGGCGGAACACCTGGCTGCACTGGCGCGCCTCGGGCCGAGTCCGGAGCACCGGCTTTCGTTTGCGCCCTGCCGCTGCGCGGCCGGAGCCGCGCCCGCAGACGGTGCACGCACGGAGGCGCTGCCGTGGTAGCGTCGCCGGGCTTCGTCCATCTGCGTGTGCACAGCGAATACTCGCTGGCGGACGGCATCATCAAGGTCAAGCCGCTGGCGGCGGCGGTGGCCGCCAGCGGCATGGGTGCGGTGGCCCTCACCGACCGGGCGAATCTGTTCGGGCTGATCAAGTTCTATCGGGCGTGTGTCGAAAAAGGCGTCAAGCCGCTCATCGGCGTCGACGTCCGCTACGCGTCGCGGCTGCTCTCCCAGGGCGTGCCGGAAACCTGCCGGGCGACTCTGCTCGCCATGAACGAGACCGGCTACCGGAACCTGCTCAAGCTGGTGTCCACAGCCTATGTCGGCAGCCAGTCACGGGGCATTCTGCGTCGCGAAGACATCTTTGCGCTCGGAGAAGGCCTGCTCGTCCTGTGCGGGGGGCGCGAGGGGGAAGTGGGGAAGGCGCTGCTGAAAGGCGAGATGGACGTGGCGGGGACGCTGGCCGGAGAGTGGGCAACCAGCTTCCCCGACCGGTTCTATCTGGAGCTCTGCCGTACCGGACGTGCCGAAGAGCAGCGTCACGTGGCGCTCGCGGTGGCGCTCGCCGGGAAGCTGGAGCTGCCGGTAGTGGCCAGCAACGACGTCTGCTTTCTCTGTGAGGACGACTTCGAGGCGCACGAGACACGGGTCTGCATCGCCGAAGGGCGGGTACTGGACGATCCACGCCGGGAGCGGCGCTACAGCCCTGCTCAATATCTCCGCTCTGGCGAGGAGATGGCTACGCTCTTTGCCGATGTGCCGGAGGCGCTGGCCAACACGGTGGAAATCGCCCGGCGCTGCAATGTCAGGCTGCGGCTCGGGGAGTACTTCCTGCCCAACTATCCGGTTCCGGACGGGGTCACCCTGGAGGACTACCTCGAACAGTGCGCGAGAGAGGGTCTGCGGCAGCGGCTGAGCGCGCTGGAAACCCACGGCGAGCTCAACCATTCCATTGCACAGTACGAAGCCAGGCTCGACTACGAGCTGGGCGTCATCAAGAGCATGGGCTTCGCCGGCTACTTCCTCATCGTCATGGAGTTCATCGGCTGGGCCAAGGAGAACCTCATCCCGGTGGGTCCGGGGCGTGGCTCCGGGGCCGGCAGCCTGGTGGCCTACGCGCTGGAAATCACCAATCTGGACCCGTTGCGCTACGACCTGCTGTTCGAGCGGTTTCTCAATCCGGAGCGGGTGTCCATGCCGGATTTCGACATCGATTTCTGCATGGAGGGTCGCGACAAGGTGATCGCCCACGTCTCGGAGCGTTACGGTGAGGAGGCGGTCAGCCAGATCATCACCTTCGGCACCATGGCGGCAAAGGCGGTGGTGCGCGACGTGGCCCGCGTCCAGGGTAAACCGTACGGCCTGGCAGACAAGCTGTCCAAGCTGATCCCCTTCGAGGTCGGCATGACGCTGGCCAAGGCGGTGGAGCAGAGCGCCGAGCTCAGGGAGTTCATCGCCGCGAGCGACGAGGTGGGCGAGATCATGGACATGGCCTACGTTTTGGAAGGTATTGTCCGCGGCGTCGGCCGGCATGCCGGCGGGGTGGTCATCGCGCCGTCCGCGCTCACGGATTTCGTGCCGCTGTACGTCGACGAGCAGAGTGGCGGTCTGGTTTCCCAGTTCGACAAGGACGACGTGGAAGCCGCGGGGCTCGTCAAGTTCGACTTCCTGGGACTCAAGACGCTGACCATCATCGACTGGGCAGTGAAGACCATCAACGAGGGGCGAGCCGCCCGGGGTGAGGCGCTGCTCGACATCGAGCGTATCCCGCTGGATGACGCCGAGACCTTCGCGCTGCTCCAGGAAGGGGAAACCACGGCGATCTTCCAGCTCGAATCTCGTGGCATGAAGGATCTGATCAAGCGCCTGCAACCCGACACCATCGACGACATCATCGCGCTGGTGGCGCTGTTCCGCCCCGGACCGCTGCAATCCGGCGCGGTGGACGACTACATCAACCGCAAGCACCACAGAGAGCCGGTGGAGATTCCGCATCCCAGCACCGCGGCAGCTCTGAAGGGCACCTACGGCGTGATGCTCTACCAGGAACAGGTGATGCAGATCGCCCAGGACATGTCCGGTTTCAGCCTCGGCGGCGCTGATCTGCTGCGCCGCGCCATGGGCAAGAAAAAACCCGAGGAGATGGCCAAGGTCAGAGCGCAGTTCGTCACCGGCGCCACGGAGCGCCAGGTGGCACAGAAAACGGCGGACGACATCTTCGACGACATGGAGAAATTCTCCGGTTACGCCTTCAACAAGTCGCACAGCGCCACGTATGCCATCGTCTCCTTCCAGACGGCCTGGCTGAAGCGGCACTACCCGTCCGAGTTCATGGCGGCGACGCTGTCGGCCGACATGCAGAACACCGACAAGGTGGTGACTCTGGTGGACGAGGTGCGACGCATGGGCGTTCCGCTCAAGCCGCCCAGCGTCAATGCCAGCGAGTACCGGTTCACGGCCAGGGATGGCGGTGTCATCTACGGGCTCGGCGCGGTGCGTGGGGTCGGGGAGGGTCCGGTGGCGGCGCTGGTGGCCGCCCGTGCAGCCGATGGTCGGTTCGAGAGTCTGGCGGACTTCTGTCTTCGTGTGGATTCCAAGAAGGCGAACCGACGCGTGCTCGAGGCGTTGATCCGCTCCGGGGCCATGGACGAGTTCGCCGGCCAGGATGAGGACATCGACGCGACGCGAGCCCGGCTGCTGGCCGAACTGGCCGACGCCCTGCAGGGCGCGGAGCAGGTCGCGGAAAACGCCGCTGCCGGGATGGCCGACATGTTCGGCGGGCTCACCACGCCGACGGCGGCGCGGCGCCGGACCGTACCACCACTGGATCGGCGTGAACGGCTCGAGTTCGAGAAGGAGTCGCTCGGCCTCTACCTCACCGGCCATCCCATCGAGGAGTATCTGGAAGAGATCCGACAGTTCTGCAGCGCGAGCCTCGCGCGACTGAAGGCGGAACGGCGCAAACAGTACGTGGCCGGCCTGGTAGTCGCCAGCCGCACCATCAAGAGCCGCCGCGGCGGCTCCATCGCCGTACTGACCCTGGACGATCGCAGCGGCCGTCTGGAGGTGGTGCTCTATCCGGACCGGTACGAAGCGGCGCGTCAGAAGATCGGCAAGGACGCGGTGCTCATCCTGGAAGGGGAGGTCCAGGAGGACGACTTCACCGGTACGCTGCGTATGGAGGCTGAGTCGGTGCTGACCATCGAAGAAGCCCGGCGGCGGTTCGCCCGGGGAGTGACCATCGACCTCGAAGGCTCGGTCAGTCCGGACCTGGTGAGACGGCTGCGCTCCAGCCTGGAGCCGCACCGTCGCGCGGATGCCGGCTGCCTCGTGGCGGTGCTCTGCCGGTCGGCCGGTGGCGATGGCCTGACCGCCCGGGGTCGGGTTCTGCTCGGACCGGACTGGCGTGTGAATCCGAGCGACGATCTGCTCAAACATCTCAGGCGCGAGTTCGGTGACACCCGGGTCTCGCTCAGCTACCCAGGCACTCAGGCAGGCTGATGGAACAGGTAGTCAGCGCCTGTGATGCGCTACTCGAGAAGGTCCGCGGCCGGATCTGGGTAGGTTTCAGTGGCGGTATGGATTCCACCGTGCTCCTGCACGGCCTGGCCCGCAGCGCCGGGCAGCACCCAGACGGCCCGGACCGTTTGACTGCCGTGCACGTGGACCACGGCCTGGTCCCTGCCAGCGCCGACTGGGCCCGACACTGTGCGCAGCTGGCCGGGGAGCTGGGTATTGCCAGCCGGCTCGCCCAGCTGTCGCTGGCACCCGGTGCCAATCTGGAAGCCAGGGCTCGGTCGGCGCGCTACCGGGTCTTCCGGGGGCTGCTCGAGACGGACGACGTGCTGGTGCTCGCTCACCATGCCGACGATCAGGTGGAATCGGTGCTGCTGCACCTTTTTCAGGGTCGCGGTCTGTACGGCATGCCGGCCGAGCGGTCGCTCGGTGTCGGACGGCTGGTGCGGCCGCTGCTCGGACTGCCGCGCAGCGTGCTGGAAGCATACGCCAGAAGCCACGCCCTCCGCTGGATCGAGGATCCCAGCAACGACGACGAGAGCCTCGACCGGAACTTCCTGCGGCACCGCGTGGTGCCGGCATTGTGCGAACGGTTCCCGGGGCTGCCGAAACGGCTGTCGCGGCTCACCGAGAGTGCGGAGGCCACCTCCCTGGCGCTGGAGGAAGCGCTGGCCCTGAACCGCAATCCGCTGCCCCTGTCGGTGCTGGACGGCCTGTCCCGTCCGGTTCGGCAGAGCGTGCTGCGTCACTGGCTGGTGGTGCAGGATTCCGCGGCGGGTGTCAGCGATTCGGCGCTGGATGATTTCATCGACCAGCTGGAATCCGCGAACGACCGCCAGCCGAGCATGCAGATCGGTCACCGCCGCCTGGCCCGCTATCGGCGTCAGCTCTATCTGGTGGACGAACCGCCTGTTCTGGACGGCACCTATGCATTGTCCTGCCCCGGGGAGCTCAAGCTGCCGCACGGATGCCTGCGCGTTCAGAGCCCGGCTGAACAAAGCGATGCAGACGTCGTCAACGTCACCCTGCCGCTGCACGTGACCTTTGCTGCCGCTCTACCGGCCGGCGCTTCGATCCGGGTGGGTACGCAGAACCGCAAGATCCGGGAGCTGATGCGTTCGGCCGGTGTGCCGCCCTGGTCCCGGGGCGTGCTGCCGCTTATCGTGGATGCGGACGGAATCGCGGTTCTGCCGGGCATCGCCATGCGCGATGCATCGGTCCCCGAGGCTGCTGCGGCGCATCCGGTCCACGTCACCTGGGAACCGGCCACTGACGCCCGGGACTCGGAAGCGCGTTGAGTCGACAGCACGCTTTTGCTATCTTGCCCTCCCATCTTGCGCATGCACCGGGCCCCCCTCATCTGCATGCGTCACTTGGCAAGATGGCGGTTTTCCGGTAGATGACCCGATACATTTTCGTGACTGGCGGTGTCGTTTCTTCCCTGGGGAAAGGCGTCATCACCTCCTCCCTCGCTGCCGTGCTCGAGGCCCGTCAGCTCAAGGTCAACATCCTCAAGATGGATCCCTACATCAACGTGGATCCGGGAACGATGAGCCCGTTCCAGCACGGTGAGGTGTTCGTGACCGTGGACGGAGCGGAGACGGATCTGGACCTGGGTAACTACGAGCGCTACTCCAGCGCCACCATGACCAAGAACAACAACTTCACCACCGGTCAGATCTACGAGGAGGTGATCCGCCGTGAGCGTCGGGGCGACTACCTGGGAGCCACGGTGCAGGTCATTCCGCACATCACGGACGAGATCAAACGCCGCATCCGCGAGGCCGGCAAGAGCCACGACGTGCTCATCGTCGAAACCGGCGGCACGGTCGGCGACATCGAATCCCAGCCGTTTCTGGAAGCCATCCGGCAGCTGCGTCTGGAGGAAGGCAGTGACTCGGCGGTGATCATCCATCTGGTGCTGGTGCCCTTTGTGCCCTCCGCCGGCGAGATCAAGACCAAGCCGACCCAGCACTCGGTGAAGGAACTGCGTTCCATAGGCCTGCAGCCGGACATTCTCGTGTGTCGGTCGGAAAAGCCATTGCCCAAATCCGCACGCAGCAAGATTGCCCTCTTCACCAACGTGGAAGAGCGGGCGGTGGTGTCCTTTCCGGATCTCCGGACGATCAACCAGGCACCGGAAGCCATGCACGCTCAGGGCATGGACGACATCGTGGTCGATCGCCTGCGGCTCGACTGCCCGCCGCCGGATCTCTCCGGCTGGCACGCGGTGGTGGATGCGGAGCTGCATCCCGACCAGGAGACCCGCATTGCCATCGTCGGCAAGTACCTGGATCTGCTCGACGCCTACAAGTCCCTGGTGGAAGCGGTTGCCCATGCCGGCATTCAGACGCGAACCCGGGTGCACATCGACTATATCGATGCTCAGGAGCTGGAAGATCAGGGCACGGACCGGCTCCGTGACGTCCATGCCATTCTGGTGCCGGGTGGTTTCGGTGCGCGGGGTTTCGAGGGCAAGATCCTGGCGGCCGGTTATGCCCGGACCCACAAAGTGCCCTATCTCGGCATCTGTTACGGACTGCATGCTGCGGTCATCGACTTCTCCCGGAACGTGGTGGGCCTCGATCATGCCAACTCCACGGAAATCGATCAGGACACGCCGCACCCGGTCATTGCGCTGATCACCGAGTGGACCGATCGGGATGGCCACACGGAGACTCGCGATGCCAGTGGCGATCTGGGTGGCACCATGCGTCTCGGTGAGCAGAAGTGCATGCTCAACCAGGGCAGCCTGGCAGCCCGGCTCTACGGCGCCACGTTCGCGGCGGAACGGCACCGGCACCGCTGGGAGGTGAACAACAACTACGTAGACACGCTGGAGCGCCATGGCCTGGTCGTCTCGGGACGTTCGGAGGACGGCAAGCTCGTGGAGATGATCGAGCTCGGTGAGCATCCGTGGTATGTGGCCTGCCAGTTTCACCCGGAGTTCACCTCCTCGCCCCGGAAAGGCCATCCGCTGTTCACCGGATTCATCGAGGCAGCGCTCGCACACGATCGTGCTCATGCCGGAGACGAGCCCGCGGCCATACCGGTGCAGCCCGAACCCACAGACGAAACCCAGGTCCTGAAAGCGGGCCGCTAGGACTCCAAATGCAGCTCTGTGACTTCGAAGCCGCCAACGACGCGCCGGTCTTCCTCATTGCCGGCCCCTGCGTGGTGGAGACCGAATCTCTCGCGGTGGACACCGCCGGTACGCTGAAGGAACTCACCGCCACACTCGGTGTGCCGTTCATCTTCAAGAGTTCCTTCGACAAGGCGAACCGGTCTTCCCACGAAAGCTTCCGTGGTCCCGGAATGGAGGAGGGGCTCAGAGTGCTCGCCTCGGTGCGTTCTCAGGTGGGTGTGCCCGTACTCACCGACGTGCACGAGGATACGCCGCTTGCGGAAGTCGCTGATGTGGTGGACGTGCTGCAGACACCGGCCTTTCTCTGCAGGCAGACCAACTTCATTCTCCAC
This sequence comes from Gammaproteobacteria bacterium, assembly GCA_003247835.1. Taxonomy (GTDB): domain Bacteria; phylum Pseudomonadota; class Gammaproteobacteria; order Pseudomonadales; family Azotimanducaceae; genus SZUA-309. The sequence goes on from QJYB01000041.1 coordinate 11,925, forward strand.
GTCTGTGCCCAGGGTCTGCCGGTGAACATCAAGAAAGGCCAGTTCCTGGCTCCGGGTGACATGGCCAACGTGGTGGCCAAGGCACGCAGCACGGGCAACGACAGAATCATGGTCTGTGAACGGGGCGTGAGCTTCGGTTACAACAATCTGGTGTCCGACATGCGCGGTCTCGCCATCATGCGCCAGACCGGTTGTCCTGTGGTATTCGATGCGACCCATTCGGTACAGATGCCGGGGGGACAGGGCACGCGCTCCGGCGGCCAGCGGGAAATGGTGCCGGTGCTGGCCCGTGCGGCGGTGGCGGCCGGTGTGGCCGGACTGTTCATGGAAACCCATCCGGATCCGGACCGGGCACTGTCGGACGGGCCGAACAGCTGGCCCCTGCAGCGCATGGCGGAGCTGCTCGAGCAGCTCGTCGCCCTCGACAGGGTGGTGAAATCGAGGCCGTACCTGGAAGACGAGTGGCTCTCCAGCGAGGATACTCGGTGACCGCAGGAGAACAGGGGAGAGAAGCCGTATGAGCAGGATCGTCGAGGTGCACGCGCGGGAAATCCTGGATTCCAGGGGAAATCCCACCGTGGAGGCGGACGTGCTGACCGACAACGGCAGCCTGGGTACGGCCTGTGCCCCGTCGGGCGCTTCAACCGGCTCCCGGGAGGCGCTGGAGCTGAGGGACGGTGACAGCAGCCGCTATCTCGGCAGGGGCGTGCGTCATGCGATTGCCAACGTGCACGAGCGGATTGCTCCGGCCATCGCCGGTATGGACCCGGCCGATCAGCGCGCCCTCGACGCCCGGCTGATCGAGCTGGACGGCTCTTCCAACAAGTCGGTGCTCGGCGCCAACGCCATGCTGGCCGTCTCGCTCGCAGCCGCGAAGGCAGCAGCCGGGGCCAGCGGACAGCCACTGTTCCGGCATATCAACACGCTGATGGGCGGCATAGACATGGTGATGCCGGTGCCGATGATGAACATCCTGAATGGCGGCGAGCACGCGGACAACAACGTGGACATCCAGGAGTTCATGATCCAGCCGGTATCCATGAGCGCGTTCTCCGAAGCGCTGCGCTGTGGCGCCGAAGTCTTTCATGCCCTGAAGCGCGTACTCTCGGAAAAAGGGCTGTCCACGGCAGTGGGTGACGAAGGCGGCTTTGCACCTGACCTCGGATCCAACGCTGAGGCGCTGGCCATGATTGCCGAGGCGGTGGGTCGGGCCGGTTACGAGCTGGGTCGTGACGTGACGCTGGCCCTCGATTGCGCCGCGAGCGAATTCTATTCCGATGGTGCCTACCGGCTTGCGGGCGAAGGAGTCAGCTACACGAGCAGCGAGTTCGCGGGGTACCTGGGGTCGCTGGTGGACGGCTATCCCATCCTGTCCATCGAGGACGGCATGGACGAAAACGACTGGGATGGCTGGAAGACGCTGACGGATGCCCTGGGACGCAGGATCCAGCTCGTCGGGGACGATCTGTTCGTCACCAACACGGACATCCTGGCCGATGGTATCCAGCGGGGCGTGGCCAATTCGATTCTCATCAAGCTGAATCAGATCGGCACGCTGTCCGAAACGCTCGACGCCATCATCATGGCGCAGGATGCGGGGTATACGGCCGTCATCTCGCACCGTTCCGGCGAGACCGAGGACACGACCATCGCCGATCTCGCCGTCGCGACCGGCGCCGGGCAGATCAAGACCGGCTCGCTGTGCCGTTCTGACCGGGTCGCCAAGTACAACCGGCTGCTGCGTATCGAGGAAGCCCTCGGTGAGCGGGCCGTCTACCGGGGACGTGCCGAATTCGATGGGCTCGGTCGAGGGAGTCTCTGAGGTGGCCGTGCGCGTCTTCATCGCGGTGCTCGTCCTGGCTGGGCTGGGACTGCAGTACAAGTTCTGGTTTTCCGACGTGGGCTTCTTCCGGATCCGGTCGCTGGACCAGGAGGTGGTCAAGCAGAGCCACCTGCTCGATCGACTCGAGGAGCGCAACCGCATTCTGACGGCGGAGGTCCGGGCACAGAAGCATGGCCTCGATGCGGTGGAAGCCCGTGCCCGCAGCGATCTCGGCATGGTCAAGGCGGGAGAGACCTTCTACCTGGTCAACGCCGAGCACCGTTGAATCCTCCGGAAACCATTGTGCGTCAGTGGCCGCGAACCGCGGCGCACACCGCTGGCGTCGCCTTCAAAGTCGAGCCCGGTGACTTCCAGGTCGACGAGATCCTGCCCTTCGAGCCATCAGGGGAGGGCGAGCACCTGCTGGTGAGGATCGAGAAGACCGGGGTCGGCACGCCGGAACTGGCCCGCCTGCTGGCGGACGCCCACGGCATCGACCACCAGGACGTCGGCTACGCCGGCATGAAGGACAAGCGGGCCGTCGCGACGCAGTGGTTCAGCCTGCGTGGGGTTGCAGCGCTGGACGCCGCCGTGGCGGCGCTGGATGGGGTGCGGGTGCTGGAGGTGAGGCGGCACCGCCAGAAGCTCCGCCGCGGACAGGTGGATGGCAACGTATTCCGGGTGGTGCTGCGTGATGCGGACGTCGACGCGTCGGACGCTATGCAAACCCTCGCGGATCGGGGCGCGCCGAACTATTTCGGTGGTCAGCGCTTCGGTCGCGACAATCTGGACAGGGCGGTTGCCTGGATCGGTCGCCGCCGTCGCGTGCGGCTGTCGGCCTTCAAGCAGGGGCTCTACCTGTCGGTGCTGCGAAGCTTCCTGTTCAACGAGGTGCTCGCGGCCCGGGTTTCGGCCGGCACCTGGGCGCGGCTGGTTCCGGGCGATGCAGCCGACGATCGGGGCATGCCCACCGGACCCCTCTGGGGTAGAGGACGGAGCCCGGTCTCCGAGGTGGCGGCTGAGATCGAACAACAGGTGCTCGCCCCGCATGCGGCGCTGCTCGACGGTCTCGAGCACGCTGGACTAACCCAGGCGCGGCGGTCGTTCGTTCTCAGACCCCGGGATTTCCGCTGGCAACAGGATGGCGAACGCATTGAGTTATGGTTCCGTCTGGGTGCCGGCGAGTACGCTACCAGCCTGCTGGGTGATGTGTTCGAGCTCCGTGAGCCCGGCGCGAATGCCGGAGGCGAATCGACCGTTTTCGCCGGGATCGATGTGCCGGGTGAGGTGATCGCATGAAGGGCAGGTTCGACCTGGTCGGCATCGGCATGACGAGTCAGCGAACGCGTAACCGACTCGTCGATCGGCTCAGAGAGAAAGGTATCAGCGACGAGTCAGTGCTCGCGGCGGTGGCGGCGGTGCCGAGACACATCTTCGTGGATGAGGCCCTCGCACACCGGGCATACGAAGACACCGCACTGCCCATCGGCCAGGGGCAGACCATCTCCCAGCCGTTCGTGGTTGCGCTCATGACCCAGACGCTGCTCGATCAGCCCCGGGACCGTGTGCTGGAGGTGGGTACGGGATCCGGCTACCAGACGGCGATCCTCGCCACCATCGGCAAGCTGGACCGCCGGGTCGGTAAGGTGTTCACCGTCGAGCGGCTGGGCGCCCTCATCGACCGGGCCAGGGAGCGGCTCACTGCGATTGGCTTACGTCAGGTCCGTTTCCGTCATGGCGACGGCTACCGGGGCTGGCCGGAGGAGGGACCCTTCGACGGCATTCTGGTCACTGCGGCGCCTCGGATCGTGCCTGAAGCGCTGCTCGAACAGCTCGCGCCCGGCGGGCGACTGGTCGTGCCGGTCGGTGCCGACACGATTCAGCAGCTGACCGTCTACGACCGGACCGATCGCGGTATCCAGCAGACGACGCTGGACCAGGTCCGCTTCGTGCCGCTGGTCAAAGGCATTCAGTGATCGAACCGGAACCTGCAGCGGACCGGCCGCCTCGGGACGCATCCGGCTGGCTCGGCCTCTACCTCAGGGGCATGGTCATGGGTCTGGCGGAGCTGGTGCCCGGCGTTTCCGGCGGCACCATCGCCTTCGTCACCGGGATCTACGATGAGCTGATCAACACGCTGGCCGGCCTCAAACCCACGGCCCTGCTCGAGCTCCGACGCGGCCCGTCCGGACTGGTCCGGATCTGGCAGGCGCACAACCTGACCTTCCTGCTGGTGCTCGGGCTGGGCATGGTGACCAGCGTCGTGCTGCTCGCCCAGCTGCTGGCACTGGCGCTGGCCACCTTTCGACCGGTGGTCTGGGGTTTCTTTCTCGGGCTCATCGCGCTGTCGGTATGGATGCTCGGTCGACGGCTCGATCGCTCGAGCCTCATGGTCGCGGCGCCCGTGGGGGTGCTGTTCGGGATAGCGCTCACCCTGATGGAGCCGTTCTCCGGTTATCAGACACTGCCGGTGTTCTTCCTGGCGGGTGCCGTGGCAGTGTCGGCGTGGCTGCTGCCGGCCATTTCGGGCAGCTTCGTGCTGCTGACGCTGGGTCTGTACGAACCGGTGATCCGATCGCTGGCGTCCCCCGGCTGGGACGTGCTGGGTGTGTTTCTGACCGGGTGCGTGACGGGTCTGCTGGTGTTTTCGAAAGCGCTTGCCTTTGCGCTCGCCCGCTGGCGCTCGCCGCTGCTCGCGCTGCTCACGGGTTTCATGATCGGTGCGAGCCTCGCGCTCTGGCCCTGGCAGTGGCAGGGTGCGCTGCTGGATCCGGCAGGCTATGCGGCGGTGAGCGGTGAGTCCGCCTATCCGGGGCAGACGCTGATCGCCGCCGTCGGCGGCGCCGTCGTCATCTGGCTGCTGGCGAAGCTCGAGGCGTGAACGACGGCGATCAGCGTTCCAGCAGCTCGCGCTTGTTGGGTTTGCCCTTCCACTCGTCGGAGTCCGGCGGCGGGTCTTTCTTCTCCGTGATGTTGGGCCAGATCTCGGCGAGCTCCTGATTGAGCTCGAGGAAGATCTCCTGACCTTCCGGGAGCTCGTCCTCGGAGAAGATGGCGTCCACCGGACACTCCGGCTCGCACAACGCGCAGTCGATGCACTCGTCCGGATGGATGACGAGCATGTTGGGGCCTTCGTAGAAACAGTCCACCGGGCAGACTTCCACACAGTCCGTGAGTTTGCATTTGATGCAGTTTTCCCCGACGACGAAGGTCATTTCTGGCTGGACTCCTTTCATTTCGAACGGCCGAGACCGGCGTGGTGCGTGGGGCCGGCTCGGAAAAGCGCGCTATTCTAACCGTTATGGGACGCCTGTCGAACACCGGACCGGTGCGGGCTGCTGCGAGCCTGCAGCTCAGCGGAGCGCCTTCTTCAGGGTGTAGATCAGGTCCAGCGCCTGACGCGGGGTGAGGCCGTCGGGTTCCACGTCGGCCAGCGCGCGGTAGAGGGAACGCGCGCTTTCCAGCGTCTCGTCCTCGCCCGCAGGCTGTGTCGATCCGGCATTCGTCGCAAACAGATCGGCCTGCTTCGGATCGCGGTCAGCCTGAGATTGCTCCAGTGCCTGCAATCGCTCGCGGGCGCCGGCGAGAACGGCGTCCGGCACGCCGGCGAGCCTCGCGACCTGGATGCCGTAGCTCTGACTGGCCGGTCCCGGCTCGACGCTGTGCAGGAAGACGATGCTGCCCTGATGTTCGGTGGCGGCCAGGTGAACGTTCGCTGTCGCCGGCAGCTCCGCCGCCAGTGCCGTCAGCTCGAAGTAGTGGGTGGCGAACAGGGTGAAAGCCCGCACCTGACGGGCCAGGTACTCCGCCGTAGCCCAGGCGAGTGCCAGCCCGTCGTAGGTACTGGTGCCCCGGCCGATCTCGTCGAGCAGCACCAGGCTTCTCGCGGTTGCGTGGTGGAGGATGTTGGCGGTTTCCGTCATCTCCACCATGAAGGTGGAACGGCCCCCGGTGAGATCGTCGCTCGCACCGATGCGGGTGAAGATCCGGTCGATGGGCCCGATGCGGGCGGCCGTGGCGGGTACGAAGCTACCGGTACAGGCGAGCAGAACGATGAGCGCGGCCTGCCGCATGTAGGTGGACTTACCGCCCATGTTGGGTCCGGTGATGATGAGCATCCGCTGGCGATCCGTGAGCACCAGATCGTTGGGCACGAAGGGTGTGTCCGTCAGGGCGCGAACCACCGGATGCCAGCCGCCCTCGATGTCGATGCCCGGCTCTTCGGAAAGCGTCGGGGCGGTGAGCGAAAGCGTTTCCGCGCGCTCCGCGAAGGTGGTCAGCACGTCGAGCTCCGACGCTGCGTCCGCAGCGTCGCGCAGACCGGTGAGGGACTGCTGCAGCGTGGCGATCAGGTCGTCGAACAGGGCCTTCTCCAGCGCCAGCGCCCGTGACTTCGCGGTCAGAGCCTTGTCTTCGAAGGCCTTCAGCTCCGGCGTGATGTAGCGCTCGGCATTCTTCAGGGTCTGACGGCGCACGTATTCGGCCGGAATGGCCGTATCCCGGTTGCGGCCCGTTTCGATGTAGTAGCCGTGTACCCGGTTGTAACCCACCTTCAGGTTGGCGATACCGGTCCGCGTCCGTTCCGTCTGTTCGAGCTCGGCAAGCCAGGTGGCAGAGTGCTGTGTCAGCCCGGTGAGCGCATCGAGCTCGCTGTCGTAACCCTGACGGATCGCGCCGCCATCGCGGATGGTGGTCGGTGGGGTATCCACCAGCGCACGTTCCAGCAACGACAGCATCTCCGTGAAACCGGCCATCGCGTCGGCGTGTCCCTTGCAGGTGGGATCATCCGCCGGCAGGGCGGTCCGGATGCCTGGCAACTCGCCGAGCGCGCTCCTGAGCCGTCCGAGATCCCGTGGTGTGGCGGAGCCTAGCGCTATGCGGGAAACCACCCGTTCCAGGTCACCAACCACCCTGAGCGCGATGCGCAGCGGCTCGCAGCCGACCCGGAGCAGTGCGGCAACGGCGCTGTGGCGGGCACTGACGAGACCGCGATCCCGGCTCGGGGCGTTCAGCCAGCGGCGCAGGCGGCGGGCACCCATGGCGGTGCGCGTGGTGTTGAAGAGCTGAAACAGCGTGCCGTCCTCGGTGCCGTCGAGCCGCCTGTCTATCTCCAGGTTCCGGCGGGAATGGGCATCCAGTGCGATGACCGCGTCTTCACTGGCGACGGTCAGGCGGTCGATGTAGGCCAGGTCCTGGCACTGGGTCTGCCGGGCGTATTCGAGCACCGCGGCGGCGACACCGATCAGCGGTGAATCGTCGCTGAGTCCGAATCCGGTCAGGTCGCGCGTGCCGAAGTGGCGGGTCAGCTGCCGGAAGCCAAGCGTGGCGTCGAATGCCAGGGGATCCAGTTGGCGGCCCGGCAGCGACAGTCCGGGTATGGGCTGCCGGTAGAGAATCTCGCTCGGCTGGATCCGCGCGAGCTCGGCCGTGAGGCTGGCGTCGTCCCTGACCAGGACCACCTGCAGCCTGCCGGCGGACAGGTTGAGCCAGGCGAGGGCATAGCCTTCGCCTGCGGGATCGATGCCCATGAGCAGACTGTCTGCCGTACCTGCTGCGAGCGCCTCGTCGGTGAGCGTTCCCGGCGTGACGATACGGACAACCCGCCGCTCCACGGGTCCCTTGCTCGTCGCGGGATCACCGATCTGTTCGCAGATGGCGACGGTGACGCCCTGGCTGACCAGGCGGGCCAGGTAGCCATCCACCGAGTGATACGGTACCCCGCACATGGGAATGGGGGCTCCGGCGGACTGTCCGCGGGTAGTGAGGGTGATGTCCAGCAGGTCAGCCGCAGATTCCGCGTCCGCATAGAACAGCTCGTAGAAGTCGCCCATGCGGTAGAAGAGCAGCTCGTCGGGGTGTTCGGCCTTGATGCGCAGGTACTGCTGCATCATGGGGGTGTGTACCACCGTGGTGGTGGATGACGTGCTGGCGGGTGGGGTGCTCATGGAGCGAGGGATGTTCCTATCTTCATGCGGGTGGGGCAACCCTGGGGCGGTGCCGCGACGGCGGGTGCGTAAAGCGCCTCGTCCGGGGTGGGACGATGGCGTTTCCTGTCCTCGAGCGGTTGCCATCCATACTGATTAAATATACAGTATTCGCCGACTCGGGAATTCCTACGCCGGTCGGCGAACCTCGGGTCGAGCGCTGCCGGATGTGGCAGCGCACCTAGCGTGCGGCGACTGCGGCAGATTCGCGCATCCGGATGCCCGTGTGTCGGGAGAAAGGGCGCGAAAGATCTTCAGGCGCCTGCACTGAGGAGAACATCCAGAGATGAGCAAGTCACTGCAAATGGCACAATCCAAATCCGATTCCTCCACCCAGAAAGCCACCGCGGATCCTGATCAGAAAAAACAACGGGATCCGGAAAGGGATCGCGCGCTGTCCGCGGCGCTCGCCCAGATCGAGCGTCAGTTCGGCAAAGGCTCCATGATGCGTCTCGGCGATCGGGAGCAGGTGGCCATTCCGTCCATCTCCACCGGTTCGCTCGGTCTCGACATCGCGCTCGGCATCGGTGGGCTGCCTCGTGGCAGGGTGGTGGAGATCTACGGGCCCGAGTCCTCGGGCAAGACCACGCTGACCCTGCAGGTGATCGCCGAAGCGCAGAAGGCCGGTGGCACCTGTGCCTTCATCGACGCGGAGCACGCGCTGGACCCCATCTATGCCCAATCCCTCGGCGTGGACACCGACAACCTGCTGGTCTCCCAGCCGGACACCGGCGAGCAGGCACTGGAAATCTGCGATATGGTCGTTCGCTCCGGGGCCGTGGACGTGGTGGTGGTCGACTCCGTGGCTGCCCTCACCCCGCGCGCCGAGATCGAGGGCGAGATGGGTGATTCCCACGTCGGTCTCCAGGCCCGGCTGATGAGCCAGGCGCTCAGAAAGATGACCGGTAACATCAAGCAGTCCAATACCCTGGTCATCTTCATCAACCAGATCCGGATGAAGATCGGCGTCATGTTCGGTTCGCCGGAAACCACCACGGGAGGCAATGCGCTCAAGTTCTATGCCTCCGTGCGGCTCGACATCCGCCGTATCGGTGCCGTGAAGGAAGGCGACGAGGTCGTGGGCAACGAGACCCGGGTGAAAGTGGTGAAGAACAAGGTCGCACCACCGTTCCGGCAGACCGAGTTCCAGATTCTCTACGGCCAGGGCATCAACCGGATGGGTGAGATCCTGGAGCTTGGGGTGCAGCAGGGCATCGTCGAGAAATCCGGCGCCTGGTACGCCTACAAATCGGATCGTATCGGCCAGGGTCGCAAGAATGCGTCTGACTACCTCGTCGAGCACCCGGAGATCTGTGCCGAGATCGAAGGCAGGATCCGCCGACAGCTGCTGCCGGACAAAACCTCCGCCGATGAGGTGGTCATTCCCGAGCCCGAGCAGGATGCACTTTCCTGACGGTGACCGTACAACTTACGAAGATTGACGCGGACACGACCGGTGAGCCGGATCCGGCTTACCGGGCCGCGCTCGATTCCGCCGTCCGGAGTCTCAGTCAGCGGGAGCATGCCCGGCGTGAGCTGGAACGCAAGCTTGCGAGCAAGGGCCACGCGCCCCAGCTGGTCGAGCAGGTCATGGACTATCTGCACACGCACGATCTGCAGTCGGACGACCGGTTCGCCGAAAGTTTCGTCCGCAGTCGGGTACAGAAGGGTTACGGTCCGGTGAAAATCCGCCAGGAGCTGGCAAGCCGAGGCTTGGGTGAAGAGGCGCTGGAGCGGCAGCTCACGGAGCCGGCCGACTTCTGGCTGTCGGTGGCGCGTCGGGCTCTGGCGCGTAAATTCGGTCACTCATCCGACGAAGTAGAGATCGACCGCGATGCCTGGAACACGCGGGCCCGGTTTCTGGCCAGACGCGGCTTTCCTGCCGATCTGATCTATCGGGCCCTCGGCCCCGGACGGAGCTAGGAGCCCCGCTCCGTCGGGCCCCTGCAATCCACGGGGCTCATCCTTTATACTGGCCCGCTTTTTTTCAACCCGTCCGGATCCATGAACACTGCCGAGCTGAGAGCAGCCTACCTGAACTTCTTCAAGGAGCGGGGTCACCAGGTCGTCCCGTCGAGCACGCTCGTCCCGAGAGACGATCCCACGTTACTGTTCACCAATGCGGGCATGAACCAGTTCAAGGACGCGCTGCTCGGCCGGGAAGATCCCGGGTATACGCGCGCGGTATCGGCCCAGCGCTGTGTCC
>QJYB01000054.1 GCA_003247835.1 Gammaproteobacteria bacterium
CAGCTTGGTCGCGAGCCCGAGACCGTGGAACAGTCCGAAAGCGAAAACGGCGGCCCGGGGATCGATACGCAACCCGTCGAGACCGCCCATGTTCTCGAAGGCCTTGTAGACAACGCTCAGCCCGATCACCGCGTCGATGAGATAGGCATTGACGTTCCAGCCGGCAAAGACCCCGGTAAGGAGCGTGATGCTGTGTCCCAGGGTGAACAGCGACACATAGATCACCACATCCCGCGGACGGCGCAGAAAAAACACCACGCCGACCAGGAACAGCAGATGATCGTAGCCCGTGAACATGTGCTTCGCACCGAGATAGAGAAAGGGTGCTATGGCAGGCCCGTTGAGCGCCTCGATGAAGCTCGCGTTGGAAGCGGACAGGTTGTGCGCGCTCACCTCCTGAGGGAGTATCAGGAGCATCGCCCACCCGATCAGTGAGCATCCGCGAAGCAGTATCGCCACCGCTACTCCGACTCAGGCAGCATGTAGCGCTGGTGACAGGCCGTGCAGACGTTATAGAGCTGGCCACCGTAGTCGAACACCAGCTGATCGTTCTGCTGCTCGGCCGCGTCGATGAGCAGCACCGCGGTGCTGGTCAGGCCCGAAGCGATTTCGTTCCAGTCCTCACCGCGAGAGTGCGCCGGCATCTTCAGCAGATTTCCCACCTCCGCGAGCGTCGCTGCCGCGTTGCGGACCGCATCCCAACCTTCCTGAGTGGTCGGCGCCAGATCCTGCTCGCCCTCCAGGGTCATGATGGTGCCCGCGGATCCCCAGACGACGTCGGAGTTGGGATCCATGATCCAGTCCATCAGCTGCTTGGTGTCCACCACCGCCTCGAAGGTCACGTCGGGCTCGGGTTCCCTGGCACAGGCGTTGAGCAGCACGAGCAGCATGACCATCGGCAGACGCAGACGGCTGTGGTATTCCGCTCGAAGTGCCGGTTCCGTCGGGTTTCCTCTGCGCATGTCTCTCCTCTCTCCCCAAGGTCGGAACTTACGGCTGGCGGCAGCCAGGTTAAGGACCGTCGCGTGAGCCTAGCCTCATTCCCGCCGGCAGACCAGCGCACGCGAGCCGCCGGTAAGAGCCTGCCAGGAAATTGATCCGGATCAAAACCACCCGACCAGCGTGACGTTAGCTTTTAACCATTCATCAAGAGAGGTTGCTCATGACTACCTATATCGAACCGGCGGATGCCCGGGTGCTCAGGAAGATCGGGGTGAACGTCGGCGTGCTGATCGCAGTTTCCTTTCTACTCATCGCCATCGTTTCCGTCGTCACCTGAGGCTTCCATATCCGGACACATCGGCCGGACTGCCCGGGCAGTCCGGTAGTCCGGCTTCAATCCACCCCGTAACGGATCTCTATGGAATGGGAGTCACCGGTTTTGGCCTGAACGCTGATTCGGTTGCTTAGACGGTAGCGCAGCAGTACGCCGCCGAGTCTCGAGAACACCCCATAGGTGTAGCGCAGATACACATCCCGGTTAAGTCGGACTGCTGCGCCGAACTCCATGTTTCCTTCGTCGTCCTGCTCGACGATGATCTCCTCCAGATTCAATCGCGTGGCGATGTTCTGCGTCACCCCGATGGCGTTCAGTAATCCCATCGACAGTGCCGCACCGCTGACGTTCGAGCGTTCCTGAGACGAAATCTGGGACAGCGTCCTGCCCGTAAGGAGCAGCGCCAGGGCGTCGTCCTCGGCCAGTGACGGCGAGGATTTGATGGTGGTCACCAGTTCTTTGGCGGTACCGGAGATCAGCAGGCTGATCTTGTAGTCCCGCTCCTCGTAGGGCACCACCTTGGCAGCTTCCACGTCCACGGTCGGATTGTCGATGGGACCGGTGAACGTGAGCCTGCCGCGCTCCACGGTGAGAACCTGTCCGTAGGCCTCGAACTCTGCGTTACGCAGGGAGATCGTGCCCGTCACGGATTGCAGCCGACGGGGCGCTTCCTCCAGCCGCAGGTTGCCCCTCAGCTCGGCGGTGAGACCGAACGCCTCCAGGCGGACGTCTTTTCCCAGCGTCAGGTTCAGATCCGTCGTCCGGATCTGCTGGCTGCTGGCTGCCACGTCCTCACCCACCAGAACCTCGTCTGCCGACGGGCTCACCGCCGATTCGGGCAGTTCGGCGATGGTGATGTCCGCCTCGTTCAGCGTGAGATCGCCGTTGAGTGACAGATCGTCGCTGCCCATGCCGAGGCGGAGCTCGCCGCTCACCACGGCCGTGTAGTCGGGCAGGTCTACCACCTGGGCCTTGTTCAGACGGAACCGCGTGTTCAGCCGCGGGGCCGGCGAGTCGAGACCGACCAGTTCCCCCGTCACAGCCAGCGCACCGGAGCCGACGGCACCACTGCTCTCGAAGGCGATGGTCCGGGAATCCACCAGGTGCGCCTCGGCGCCGAAATTGCTGAACCGGGCATTCAGAGCCAGCACCAGCGCACCCACATCGCTTAGAGTGAGCACACCGTTGACCAGTGGCTCGGCGACGGTACCGCCCACGTCCGCCTGAATACCCATGACGCCCTGCATGTGGTCGAGCTCGTAGGTCACCTCCATCGGCAGCAGGCTGCGTGCGGCCCAGATACCGTCCAGCGTCAGCTCCAGCTCGCCGGACAGCGTGGATTCCGGAAAGGCGTCGGCCATCACTGCCGATAGCCGTCCATCCATGCGCAGCTCCTGATCCGCTCCGGCCGGTGTGTTGAGCAGTGCTTCGAGCACACCGTCATGCACGGTGACGGCCGCATCGACGCGGCCCAGCGTCAACCGGTCGTCGCCTTCGTGGTCCGCCACGAGATCGACGAGTTCGATGCTCGCCCGACCGGTCAACGGCCGGAATGCCGACAGGCTCGCACTGGCCGTGGCCGTTCCCCGGATCGTCACTCCACCGGCGGGCAGCGGCAGCTCCGGTAGCGTCCAGGGTTCGAGATTCAGCTTCATTCCACCGTCCGGATAGTCCAACGCCAAGCACAACCGGGCCGACTCCAGCAGTGATTCCATCTCTTCCCCGGTCGGGAAGAACTGCACACAGGTTTCCGGAACCGAGACGGACCCGTCCCGCACGGTCACCAGGGACTCGGCCAGCAGCCGCGCGCCCGCAGGCAGGCTCGTCAGTTTCACCTCCAGCGACTGCAGATCGACAATGACTTCACCTGGCGTCTTGCGCTGGTAGGACAGCCGGCTTTCCAGATCGCCTTCCGGATGCCGGGCAGTGAGGGTGAGCCGCGCGCTATCGGGAAAGCCCTCGATTTCCGCGGCGACCCGATCGATCACCTGCCCCCCGTAGCTGAGGCCTTCCAGCGTCACGCTGCCCCGCAGCCGCGGGCGCTCTGCAGGTCCGACCAGCGACAGCTCGAGCGCTCCTGAACCCCCGACACCGGGATCCAGCAGCGCGAGCGGTAGATGCTCCCCCGCTACGCGCACCTCGAGAAGCCCGTTTCCATCCACATGACCCTGGAGTCTCAGCAGTCCCGCCACGGCGCCCTGAAACAGCCTCAAGGTAGCGGGTTCGAATCCCACCCCCTGCCCGTCGATACGCAGAACGGGCGCCTCGATCCTGGCGACGCGACCGGTGAGCAATCCCCGGGCCTGCACGCCTTCCGCCAGCAGCGAAAAATCCTCGGACCAATCGAGGCGGGCCCGACCGGTCACCTCCTCCAGAGAGATGGGCAGATCGGTCACCGTCACGTTCGCCAGACGCAGCGCAGACAGCGTCATGCCGGACCAGTCACCCCGACCGGACGCCTGGGCATGACCGCGCGCGGCAGGATCGGCCACATTGCCTTCCACGTCGAACCGGTACCCGTGCAGATCTCCTGAGCCGGTGAGCCGGACGTCCGCAAGCTCGACGGATCGGGCGATGTATGGTTCGAGATCGAAAGCCGGCGTTTCTGCGGTCAGCCGGAAAGGCAGACCGTCGGCGAGCACGTCTGCCACCAGCTCGGCTTTCACGCCGAGCGCGTTCACTTCGGCACGCATCGCGTCCCACGGTCCCCGGGTTCGCAGCGTTACCCGACGCCCCTGGAAGGTGAAGCTGCTGGTGGACGCCAGACCCGAGTTGCGTATATCCAGCGCACCATCCAGCCCGTCGATCCTGACACCGTTCACCGTCAGCTCACCGATCCGCAGACTCTCGACGCCAATGGCTACCGGTAGCGCGAACGCCCCGCTCTCCGCGGACGCCACCGGCGTCGTTTCGACGAGCACCGATTCCGCTTCCAGCGATTGCAGGCTGACATGAAGAAAGTCGATGGAAGACCAGAGGTTCGGGGCTATGCAAACCCGGTCGATCACCACCCGTACGCCGGGCTGTTCGTAGCGCACGCGTTCGGCGCAGAGGTCGGTCAGCAGGCTACCGTCCAGACCATCGACGACGAGGCGCGGCTCGAGCTGCTGCTCCACCCAGCGGACGATGAATGCGTTGCCCGCGCGACTGCCGAGCACACCGGCCGTAAGGATCACGGCCAGCAACAGCAGCAGCAGAAACGCGGCCAGCACACTGCGGAAGATCACAGATCCGGTCCCATGGAAATATGGATGCGGAACGCGTCGCCACCTTCCTGGGGAAAGGCGAAGTCGAGACGGATGGGACCTACGGGTGAGTACCAGCGCACGCCGAACCCGATGCTCCAGGGCAGGTTCTGGAGAATGTTGTCCTCACCGACGTTACCCGCGTCGGTGAACACGGCCGCCGACCACCGTTCACGCAGGCGCCAGTCCCCCTCCACGCTGGCCGTCAGCAGCAGGCGTCCGCCGATGGCCTTGCCGTCGTCGTCGACCGGACCCAGTGACTGGTAATCGTAGCCTCGCACGCTGCGGTCACCGCCGGCAAAGAACCGCCACGTCGGTGTCACGTCGTTGAAGTCGTTGGTCGCCATCCAGCCGGCCTCACCACGGGTGAGGAGTCGGCCCCGCGGACCCAGAGGGAGAATGGTCTTGCCGGTGAACAGCAGGCGGACGAAGGACGCATCGGACAGCACCTTCTCCGCCGCAGTGGCGATCTCCGCCTTCAGCCGGATGCCCCGCGTCGGTCGGGACGGCTCGTTGGCATTCAGGTACTGGATACCCCATCCGGGCACCAGCGATGTCTGTGCCAGCCACTCCCCATCCTGGAGGTAGCGTTCCACCACGAACTCGACGAAGGGGGTCGAGTTCCAGTGGATCGTATGAAACCGGTTTTCGCGGATACCCGTCTTCCAGGCAACCCGCTCGATGGCATCCGTGTTCTCCCTGATCAGACCACCGTAGATCGAGTACCAGTCATACTGAGGACGCTTGCCGGGTATTCGATAGTCCGCGGTGACGTTCTGCCGCACCTTGGACAGCTCCGTGTCGATCTCCAGACGGTGGCCTTCCCGGTTCACGCGACGCTGCACCCAGTCACCCCGGACGATGACACCCGTGTCCGTGCCGTAACCGGCGCCGATGCCGTATCGATACCGACGGCCCTCTTCGAGCAGCAGCAGCACGTCCACGGTCCTGTCTTCCTGCGGCAACGTACGCACGTCCACCGAGGTGAAGTAGTCACCCCGTACCAGATCGTTCTGCAGTTTTCTCAGGCGACGCTGCTCGAAGGGAACGCCGGATTCGAAGTCGACGTAGCGTTTGACCAGTCGCGGATCAAGTCCGCCGCCCTGCACGTCCAGATCCCCGAAGCGGTAGCGGTCACCGGTATCCATGACCAGGTCGATGTGCGCCGAATGCTGCGCCACGTCCACGGCGATTTCGTTTTTTACCAGTCTCGCGTCGAAGAAACCGAACTCCCGGGCCGCTACCAGCAGACCATCCTTGAGGTCTTCGTAGCGACCATGGTTCAGCTGTGCGCCGGACTGAATCTTCGTTTCTTCCAGCAGGTGCTGGAATACCGACATCGTCTTGCCCTCTCCCTGCACCGCCAGGTCCACCCTGGTGATCATGACGGGCGGTCCGGTCTGGATCCGGAACACGGCCTGCCAGCAGCCGTCCTCCGGGGTCTCGAGCGCCGCGTCGATGACCGGTTCGTAGTAGCCGAAGGGCTTCAACGCCTGACGGATGGTCCGACGGGACTGCTCGAACCGGTAGCGGATCCGCACCGCATCCTGATCACAGGGCTCGTCGTCGAGCCGGAGGTGGGCGCGGACGTTGTCCGCGAGCTCGCCCTGCACGCCTTCCAGACGTACGTCGGCAACGGCGGAAACAGAGAGCAGCAGGCTCAGTGCGATCAGAGTTCGCTGTATCCGCACGTCGGGTGGCTTCTCACGCCTTGTCGGGTTGAAGGGAGGCGGATGATAGCGCCTGATGCAGAGATTCAAAGCCGGCCCGTGTCCGCGAAAGCTGCCAGCCCTCGTATTAGAAAAGCGAACTGGTTCTCGGTTCCCGTCGTACTGCCGCTCTAGATTTGAGCCGTCCAAATTCGACCCACGCAAGGAGCAGGGATGTCTTCGCCGAACGAACTGGATGATATGGAAGCGGATATCGAGGAACTGCTGGAATCCGACGATACTCCACCCGAAGCGTTTTATCTGGCGTTGAAGCGGGCCCTCAGCCAGCTCGACGCGGAACCTTCTTCCGGCAACTGGCTCTGAACCCGGGTCGACCC
>QJYB01000075.1 GCA_003247835.1 Gammaproteobacteria bacterium
CCGGGACTGCGGAGGCGAGCCCTTCACCGCCGGCCAGACGACCTGCCGCTTCATCCAGCGCCGGCCGCATCGTAAGCGGCTGCGCGCCCGCTCCGCAATCTCCGCCACGAAGGCGATTTACCGTGTCGTCGACATCGGCGATCGCAGGGCGTGGCAGGAGGGCGACCAGCACGGTCAGCAGCAGCGGGAAACATCGGATCGGCATGAAATGGCGTCCCCTAGGGGAGTCGAACCCCTGTTGCCAGGATGAAAACCTGGAGTCCTAGGCCTCTAGACGAAGGGGACGTTTTCAGGAAGGCGCGAATTCTAAGAAGGTGCCCCATTGCCGTCAAGCAACGGGGCACCGGCCACCGCCGATCCCGTCAGAGCACCAGGCCCACGCCGATCACGTAGGTCACGTCGGTCTTCTTCAGGTCGTCGGCAGGCTCCGTTTCGTGGGCCACATCGACCCGCAGGTTGGCCGTGAGCATCTCCGTCAGACTGAAGCGGATACCCAGCGAACCGTTGTACACCGTATTGTCCGGATTCGAGTAGATGAACAGCACGCTCTGGTCGTAGAAGGCCTCCGCTTTCTTCGTCCACAGGAAGCGGTTCCAGTTGAGGCCCCAGCGAACGGCAGGGTTCTCATCCTTCTCCCCTTCGAGTTTCTCCATCACGTAGTTGAACGCGAGGTCGGTGGACAGCGCGCCCTGGCTGTTGTCCCAGAACTGATAACCGCCACCCACACCGAGTGTCCACCGGTAGTCGATGCCTTTGAACTGGTCTTTCTGATACCCGACGTTACCCAGACCGTACCATCGTTCACCGAAGAATCGCCGGTATCGGTAACCTGCCAGGGTGTTTTCCTTGGTTTTGACGTTGTCGTCTTCCTGGGTGTTGTAGGTGAAGCTCAACGTGTGGTCGGAGCGGGAACGGGTCAGAACGGACTCCAGCAGGTAGTTCTGGGCCGACGTCTCCGTGTTACCGGTGGACGCTGAGATGCCGGCATCGAACCGGGTCTCCCAGTCGGAGCCGAGATCCGCGATGCCGAGATGATTCTCCCCGGCTGCTTTCAATGTGGAGAGGTCCAGATCCGCCAGCTCACCGCTCTCCGAACGGAACTGCTGGGCGTCGGAGGTCACCACGAACTGACCCCGGGATTTCTGTCCGTTCTCCGTACGGATCTCGAAGGTCTTGTCACTCTCGAAGTTCTTCACCGTGTCGAGCTTCACGCCGATGGTGCCGGCGAACTCCGTGTTGAGAACGAGCCGTCCGCCCGCGATGCTGTCGATCTCGCCGGTCAGACGGTCGCCATTCGTCAGGTTCAGCACGCCTGCCTGGGCAACAGACGCTGCCAGCATCATCGTGAGCAACAGATACCTGATCATCCCTGAGGTGAGTCTCATCATCTCTCCTTGTTTCCTTGAGTAGTTTCGATGGGGGATTGTTTTCTTGTTATCGTGACGTAAACGTCAAAGTAGCCGTCCGGTCAGCCGATGGCTCGACTGCCCACCCAGTGTCTGGCGAAGTGCTGTGCCGTTCTGCCGCTCCGCACGCCCCGCGCCAGCGCCCAGCGGAGCGCTTCCGCCCGTGCTTCGTCACTCCAGGCCGCCTCTGTCTCGAACTTGCGCGACAGCTCGCCGACCCAGTACTCCGCCACGCTCAGGTAGTCGTCCTGCTTGAAGGGATAGAAGGACAGCCACAGTCCGAACCGGTCGGATAGTGAGATCTTCTCTTCCACGGCTTCGGACTGATGCAGCTCGCCGCCCTGGAACCTCGCCTGTTCGTTCTCCGACATGTACTCCGGCACCAGGTGCCGTCGGTTGGAAGTGGCGTAGATGAGCAGGTTTTCCGACGATCGGAAGATGGATCCCTCGAGCGCGCTCTTCAGCGCCTTGTAGGACGGATCGTCCGCTTCGAACGAAAGGTCGTCACAGAACACGATGAAGCGGTACGGCAGGTCGCGGATCGTCAGCGCAATGTCAGGCAGCTTCGCCAGCGACAGCTTGTCCACTTCGATCAGTCGCAGACCTTCGGGGTAGAACGCATCCAGCAGCGCATGAATGAGCGAGGATTTGCCCGTACCCCGGGCGCCCCAGAGCAGCGCGTTGTTGGCAGGTGCGCCGGCGAGAAACTGCCGCGTATTGCGCGCCAGGGCTGCTTTCTGATCATCGATGCACTTCAGATCATCCATCCGGATGCGGTCGATGTCCGGATGCGCCATGAGGCGACCGCCGAGGGTTTCGGGGCGCCAGACAGCAGCCGGTGTGCTCGCCCAGTCCGGACCGTCGGAGGCGGGCAGCAGGCGCAGCGCACGGCGAACCAGTTCGGCTACGTCCGCAAGCAACGTCTGCATGAGTCCCCTCCAAAAAAACCGCGCATTGTACTGAAGAGACGCCTCGAGGCGAACGCTTCAGGGGGCAAATTGTCGCTCGAAAGTGGTAAAATTTCCGTCCTGTTCCGCGGACGTTGCAACCGGGCCCACGCGTCATGTCAGACAATAAGAATTCTGCCGGTCAGCCCCTGGAAACCCCACGCTCGGCAGCGGGCGGAAGTCCCGTGGCGGAGAACAGGAGAACCGGCGCCAGAGATCGACGCACGGCCAAGGTGGATCGCAGAAACGCCGAACGCCTGGCCGAGGACATCGCGCCTCGACGCCATCCGAACATCAGGGGCCGTCGTACCGACGATCGCTGAACGCGCCTGGGCGTCAGCGGCTGGATCTGCCTCGCAGCGGCACCACGTTGCTCGGCACCTTCTGATAGATGCGCCTTTCCAGGCGCGGGCCATCGATACCGATCTTGCCCTCCTCGAAAAGCCGCAGGTCGCATTCGCTGCGTTCCCCCTGGGTGCTCGTCAGGCACAGGGTGTGGCCATGAAGAAACCAGGTTCCGCTCTCCGCCGGTCTGTCCCTGGCGTCCGTCAGGCGGTAGCTGCCCCGATCCAGGTCGCCGGTCAGCTCGATACGCCCCCACTCACCGTCCCGCTCCCAGATACCCGGCAGATCCAGGCGGGCGAGCCATCGGGCACGGTTGCGACGGGTACCGCGGACCCAGACGACCACCAGAGCGGTAACGACGATGACGACGAGCAGTGATGCCACAACGATAGTCTACCAATCGAGGGGAATATTGATTCTGTGGCGAAGATTGCTCAAGGCAGCAGCAACTCCTGCTGCACGCCGATCAGCTCTGCATCCACCGAAAACTGAAGAGTCTGCAGGATCTCCGAGAGCACCTTCTCTGTGACATCACCGCTGGCGGCGGTGGCGACGAACGACCACTGCGCCCGCTGCAGCACGTCCTGAAACGCGCTCTCGCAGACGGCCACATTGGTGGACTTGCCGAACCGTTCACGCAGGCCCTTGAGACGTTGACGCTTTTCCTTCAGCGAACGGCAGCCGCCGAGCCGGAAGTCGACGATGAGCAGGCGTACGTTCACCCGGCAAACTCTTCCCTGGCCAAGCCATAGAACACGGTATCGAGGCCGTGGTACTCCCGGCGCTCGGTAAAGAACATGCCAAGCCGCTGCAGCACACGGACCGATGCCTGATTGGGCGTATCCGTTGCAGCGATGATGCGTGTCATACCGCAATCCTGAAAACCGTACCGGAGCACGGCGCTGGCGGCTTCGGTCACGAATCCCTGACCCCAGAACTCCGGCAGGATGCCATAGAGCAGTTCCGGCTGGTCGCTGCCTTCGAACCGTCGGTAGCCACAGAAGCCCACCAGCTCTCCCGGTGTGTCGAGCATCTCGATGGCGAAGAATCCTGCACCCAGGTCGGCGAAGCAGGACTCGCTTTCATCGACGATCTGGCGGACAGTTTCGGTAGACACCTGCTCGTTGTCCCAGAGATAGCGGCGCACCTCCGGGTCGTTGTAAAAACGATGCAATGCCTCCACATCGTCGTGACAGAGCGGCCGCAGGCGCAGCCGCTCGGTGGCCAGCATGATCATCCGATCCCTCCCTACCCGGCCGAGTTTGCCATAGCGTACGGCATAAGCGAACATGCCCGGCCAGACCGCATTCTCCGGGGGAAATCCATGCGATTCAGCTTCTGGCCGACGCCCAGCCAGGCCTACGATGACGTGCTCGAACTCTGCAGCCACGCCGAGCAGACCGGCTGGGATGGCATCTGGTATGCCGACCATTTCATGCCCAACGCTGCGGACACCTCAGCCCCCTGGCCCGAAGCCTGGACAACCCTGTCCGCCCTGGGCGCCCGGATTCCCCGGGTTCGGCTCGGTACGCTGGTGAGCGGAAATACCTACCGCCACCCGGCGGTGCTCGCCAAGATGGCCGCGACCCTCGATCACATCACCGGCGGCCGGGTCGTGCTCGGTCTCGGCAGCGGCTGGCAGGAAAACGAGCACGCCCAGTACGGCATCCCCTTCTACACCGTGCCGGACCGGCTGAAACGTCTCGACGAGGCCTGCCAGGTGATCAAGTCTCTGTTCTCCGAGGCGAAGAGTAACTTTGCCGGTAACTACTACCAGCTCGAGGACGCTTCCCTCGAGCCCAAGCCGGTGCAGCAGCCGCTGCCGTTGCTCATCGGCGGCGGTGGTGAAAAACGGACGCTCAGGATCACCGCGAAATATGCGGACGAGTGGAACGTCTGGGGAACGGTGGCCACGCTTCGGCACAAGATGGCGATCCTCGACCAGCACTGCGCCGAGGTCGGCCGCGATCCCCGCTCCATACAGCGTTCCGCCGTGGCACTGCTGTTCATGAGCGACGACGCTGCCTATCTCGAACAGATGCGGAATGCCAACCTGCAGCAGGCGGCCATCATCGGCACGCCGGCCGAGGTCAGGGAAATCGTTGCCGACTACCAGGCGGCCGGGGTCGACGAGCTGATCGTGCCGGACTTCACCCTCGGGCCGAAAGACAGGAAGCTCGCGACCATGGATACGTTCATCCGCGAAGTCGCGGGCCGCTGACGCGGGCTCGGCATGACGAACAGGCAAGCGGCGACACCCGTCCCAGCGGCGACGATCCTGATGCTTCGGGACGGCGACGATGGGCTCGAGGTATTCATGGTGGTGCGCCATCACCAGATCGACTTCGCCTCCGGCGCACTGGTATTTCCCGGTGGCAAGACGGATCCGGCGGATTTCGAACCGGAACTGGACCCCCACCTGGATGGCGCCCTGTCGGCTCCCGACATGAAGGCCATCCAGGTCGCTTCGATCCGGGAGGCATTCGAGGAGTGCGGCGTGCTGCTGGCAAGACCGGAGGGTTCCCGGGCGCTGATCTCCGGCGAGCGGCTGGCATCCCTCGAGCCCTATCGGGATCGGCTGCACAAGGGAGAGGTGAGTATTCGCGAGTTCCTGGAGAAGGAAGCGCTGCGCCTCGCCTGCGACCGGCTCGTGCACTTCGCGCACTGGATCACCCCGCCCATGGTCCCGAAGCGGTTCGACACCCATTTCTTCCTGGCGGAAGCACCGGCCGATCATCTCGCCGTTCACGACGGTCACGAATCCGTCGACTCCGTGTGGATCACGCCGGCACAGGCCCTGGCCGATGCGGCATCAGGCAAGCGTACGGTCATCTTTCCAACCCTGCGCAACATCGAAAAGCTGGCCCGCTGGCAGACGGTAGCGGATGCCCTCGCCGCGGCTGCCACGACGACACCCGTCCGGGTGCTGCCCTGGACAGAGCAGCGCGCCGACGGCACGTACCTCTGCATACCACCGGAAGCAGACTACGACATCAGCGAAGAAAAGATGCCGGAGCGGGCCGACTGAGTCGCCGGCCGCGCCCACGAAAGCACACCGAAAACGAGGTCAACCATGGCAGATCAGGACATGCTCTACGACGTGACGGATCACGTCGCCACCATCACCTTCAACCGCCCGGACGAACGCAACACCATCAGCGGACCCATGCTCGAGGAGCTCTGCGAGAAGCTTCTGCAGGCGGAAGAGGATGGCGACGTGCGTGCCATCGTCATCACGGGAACGGGCAGGTTCTTCTGCGCTGGTCTCGATCTCAACGCCGGCACATCGAGTCTCGGCGGCGGCAGGAAGTCGAACACGAAGCGGGGGCTCGATCTGCGCAACACCCCGCCCACGGTGCTGCATGCGCTGGACACGCCGACCATCTGCGCGCTGAACGGCTCGGCCGCCGGTTACGGCATGGACCTCGCCATGGGTTGCGACATCCGGGTGATGTCCAGCGAAGCCAAGCTTGCGGCAGCTTTCACGGCGCGCGGCATCGTCCCCGAGTCCGGCGGCACCTGGATCCTGCCGCGACTGCTCGGCTGGGAAAAGGCCGCCGAGCTGATCTTCACGGGCAGGACCCTGTTGGCCGAGGAGTGTCTCGAGCTCGGCCTGGTCTCCAGAGTGGTGGATCCCGAAGCGGTGGGCGACACCGCACAGGACCTCGCCCGGGAAATCGCCACCAACGCACCCATGGCCGTGCAAGCCGCCAAGCGCATGATGCGCATGGGCCTCGACGAGACCTTCAACGATCACGTGCACCATGTCTATCTGCAGCTGCTGCCGCTGTTCGCGTCGGAGGACTTCAAGGAGGGAATGAAGTCGTTCCTGGA
>QJYB01000102.1 GCA_003247835.1 Gammaproteobacteria bacterium
TAGGGCGCGATCTCGGCAAGCGCGAGCTGACTCCTGAGGAGGAGAAGGCCCGTCGGGAGCTGCTTTTCAACCAGACCAATGACAAGGTCCGCAAGGCCCGGGAGGCGGCTGCGCGCGCGGCAACCTGAGCCGGCGGCAGCAGGTACTACGCACCAGAAAAACAAGGAGACTCACATGGGTATCGAAGTCGGTGGCATTGGTGGACTCATCATCCTCATCCTCGACGTCTACGCGATCGTCAAGATCATCGGCAGCAGTGCCAGCACCGGCGCCAAGGTCGGCTGGACCGTTGCCGTGCTGCTGCTGCCGATCCTCGGCGTCATTCTCTGGTTCCTGTTCGGCCCGAAGAGTTGACCGACGTCGACGTCGACGCCGAGGACGACGTCCAGTGGGCAGTCCCCCACGGTCTGGCCATCGGCATGGTGCCGGACGCGCTTCCGGACGGCACGCCGGCCATGCGGCTACCCTACGGCGAGCACCTGATCGGTGATCCGGATACGGGCGTGGTTCACGGCGGCGTGATCACGACGCTGCTGGATCAGACCTGCGGCATGGTGGCTCGTCCGCCGGATACCCCGCCGGGAGAATCTGCCATCGCGACCCTGGACCTGCGGATCGACTACATGGGGCCCGCAACACCGGGACGGGATCTCTGGGCGACAGGAGAGTGCTACAAGCGTACGCCGAATATCGCCTTCGTGCGCGCCTGGGCGTTTCACGAGACGTCGGCCGATCCCGTGGCCACCTGTGTGGCGGCATTCATGCTGGGCACACCCAACACACCCCGGACCGCAGACGCCGCCGATGCACCGCAGGGCGCGCCATGAAGCTGCTGCTCGAGCTTCGGGAGCGGGGCCAGGGCAAGGACATGGCCGCGGTCGTGGCGGCGATTCCGTATGCGCGCTTTCTCGGTGTGGAGGTGCAGCAGCAGGGCAACGAGGTGATCACCGTGCTGCCGTTTACCGAAAAGCTCATCGGCAACCCGATTCTTCCGGCCATTCACGGAGGTGTGATCGGCGCGCTGCTGGAAATCACGGCCCTGCTGCAGGTTCTCTACGAGACTGCGAGCGAACGGCTGCCGAAAACCGTTGATGTGAACTTCGACTACCTGCGCTCGGGTCGTGCCGTGACCACCTACGGCCGGGCCATCGTCAATCGGCAAGGGCGTCGGGTCGCCAACGTCCGTTCCGAGATCTGGCAGGAGAGCCGAGACAGGCCCATTGCTCTCTCACAGGGCCACTATCTGCTGCAACCGCTCTAGGCCTGTCCGCCAGGGGATCTCCGGTGGAGGCTCCGAGACTAACATGCTTGTTAGGCATCGGGTTACATTTCTCTTACAGCACCGCGGCCTCAATTGACGACACTCGTTGGTTGGGACATCAATTGCCGGCCATTTTTAACAGGTCCGGTCACGAAGGACGAAGTAGTCCTGGGGGGAGATTAATGTTGGCGACTACGGCATCCCGTTTGATCGGGAGGCGGCCCCTTTCGCTCGTGTCGGGCATCTTCGCGACGTTCCTCGCCGGTTCGGCGATGGCGCTTCTGCCGACACCCGCAACCGTGGTCGGCGACGTTGTGACCCACCCGGTAACCGGCGTGGATGCGACGGTGGTTGCGATCATGGACAACTCCGTGCTGACCGACAACGACGACGTGATCATGATCTACTACACGGTCGGCGATACGTTCGAAGATCCGAATGATCCCAATGTCCCACCCGCCACGGTCACGATCACCAGCGTTGAGGTCAACGCCACCACGGGATATCCCGAGCGCTATACGCTCGACAGCGGCGATGTCATCGAGGTCGCGCGCCCCGTTGACACGAGCGTTCCCCCTGGTGCCGAAGGAGCTCCGGGTGACCCCGGTGGCCCTATCGCGGTGCCGATTCCGGCGGGCAACGTCGGCGTGATTGCGGTCAAGCTCGTCGGCTCGCGGGGTGCGGACGGCAACGACGGGTACGGCATCGAGATCTGTGATCCCACCGGCATCTTCGGTGGCTGCTTCATCATCGGCTACGGCGGCACCGCCGGCAGTAATGGCGGCACCGGGCCGACGGTCACCATCGACGTGGACACGTCCCACGGACCGATCACCTCGGTGAGCCCGGGACTGCCGGGCATCACGGGCTCTAGCATCGGCGGTGATGGCGGCACCGGCGGCGACGCCTACGGCAACTTCGACGGTCTTCCCGGCGGCGACGCGGGCGCGGGTGGGACCGTCACAATCACCTCGGCTACCGATATCACCACCAGCGGCGTTCTCGCGCACGGCATCTTCGGGCAGAGTCGCAGCGGACTTGGCGGTAGCGGCGGCTCGGGTTACATACTGGGTGGCGGAGGCACCGGCGGCACTGCAGCCGCGGGTGGGACCGTTACGATCACCAACGATGGTGACATCACCACGTTTGGCGCGGGTGCAAAGGGCATCTACGGCCAGAGCATGGGCGGTGCCGCAGGCAGTGGCGGAGACAGCTGGGGTATCGTCGGCTCGGGCGGCAGCTCGCGCGCCGGCGGCAACGGCGGCACGGTCACGGTCACCAACAACGGCTCGATCATCACCTCGGGACTCGCGGCGCACGGCATGCTCGCCCAGAGCGTGGGTGGCACCGGCGGCGATGGTGGCGATGCGGGCGGTGTGGTCTCCTTCGGCGGCAGTGGCAGCGCCGGCGGCAACGGCGGCACGGTGAACGGAAATCTCGGTGCAACGGGCAGCATCCGCACGCTGGGCCCCCTCGCGCACGGCATGTTCGTGCAGAGCGTGGGTGGTGGCGGCGGCGATGGCGGCACCGGGGGTGGCGTTGTCGCCTTCGGCGGGACGGGAACGGCCGGTGGCAACGGCGGCGCCGTCAACGTCACCACCCAGGCCGGAGGTCTGATCGTCACCGAAGGACCGTTTTCGGATGCCCTTGTGGCACAGAGTATCGGCGGCGGCGGCGGTGACGGCGGTACCAGTGGCGGTTACGTCGCGCTCGGCGGCGATGGCAGCGCGGCAGGTGTCGGCGGCACGGTGACCGTGATCAACGGCGCGGCACTGCGCACGACCAGCCTTCTCTCCACAGCATTGTTCGCTCAATCCGTGGGTGGGGGTGGCGGCACCGCGCGGGGTTCGGGGGGCGAGGTTGCGCTCGGCGGCGACGGCGGCAGCGGTGGCGCCGGCGGCGTCGTGAACGTCGTGAACTCGGGAAGGGTCCAGACCGATGGGCCCGGCAGCAACGCCATCGTCGCCCAAAGCGTCGGCGGTGGTGGCGGCGCGGGTGGCGGCACCGGCGGCGTGGTGGCCCTCGGTGGCGGTGGTGGCTCGGGGGGTGCGGGCGGCAGTGTCTCTCTCGAGAATCACGGCCAGGTCACCACGCTCGGCGCCCTCGCCCGGGCACTGTACGCTCAGAGCGTGGGTGGCGGCGGCGGTTTCGGTGGCGACAGCGGCGGGCTCGTCGCGATCGGCGGAACGGGCAGCGGCACCAGCGCCGGCGGCACGGTGACGGTCACGAACAGCGGAGAGATCGACACCGGAGGCGCGCGCTCGCACGCGATTCAGGCGCAGAGCATCGGCGGCGGCGGCGGTGACGGCGGAACCACGGGTGGCGTGTTCTTCACACTCGGTGGCTCCGGCGGTGGCGGCGGCGATGGCGGTGCGGTCACGGTGAACAACAGCGGCAACCTCTCCACGACGGGTGACGACGCGCGCGGTGTGTTCGCGCAGTCCGTCGGTGGTGGTGGCGGTAACGGCGGCGGCAGCTTCTCGGGTTCGGCGTTTGCCGGTGTGGCAATCGGCGGCAGTGCGGCAGGCGGTGGCGATGGTGGCGTGGTCACCGTCAATTCCAGCGACTACACGCGTGAGGTCGACGGCGTTCCGATCATGGTCTCACCGCTCATCGAGACCGAGGGCGATCGGGCGAATGGCATCTACGTGCAGTCGGTCGGCGGTGGCGGCGGTAATGGCGGGCTCGCGGTGCAGGTGACCGGGGGCGCGTTCGGTGCCGTTTCTGTCGCGGTGGGCGGAACGGGTGGTGGCGGCGGTGTGGGTGGCGCTGCGAATCTCAACGGCAACGCCACGGTCACCACAGTGGGCGAGGACGCGGATGGCGTCGTCGTGCAGTCCGTCGGTGGCGGCGGTGGCAGCGGCGGCGGCGCAATCTCGGTTGGTGTTGCGGGCGGACCCGGCGCGGGCTCCGTCGCAGTAGGGGTCGGTGGCAGCGGCGGCGACGGCGGTATCGGCGGCACCGTAACCACGAATGCTGGCGGTAACATCGTCACGACTGGGGACCTCTCGGAAGGCTTCATTGCTCAGTCCGTTGGCGGCGGTGGCGGCAAGGGTGGCTGGGTCGTGAATGCGAGTGTGGCCGGCAGTGCTGCGCTCAGTGTCGGCGTCGGCGTAGGTGTTGGCGGTACGGGCGGCGACGGCGGTCAGGGGGGCACGGTAGACGCGACCTACGCGGGCGACGTCAGCACCTCCGGACTCAATGCGGATGCGTGGACAGCGCAGAGCGTCGGCGGTGGTGGTGGCCAGGGTGGGTTCAACGTATCCGGCGTGATTGCGGGCGGAACCGGAGTCAGCGCCGGCATCGCGGTCGGTGTCGGCGGCGCCGGTGGTGGAGGAGGTAACGGCTCGACAGTCATGGGCAACCTCACCGGGGACATCACCACGCAAGGCAATCTTTCCGACGGCATGGTGGTGCAGAGCAACGGTGGAGGTGGCGGTAGCGGCGGTTTCAATATCTCCGGAAACATCAGCGCCGGTTCCGGTGCAGGCGGTGTCTCGGTAGGTGTCGGCGGTGCGGGGGGCGATGGCGGTGACGGTGGTACTGCGAGCCTGACGTACGTCGGGAACGCGATCACGATGGGCGAAGACGCGGATGCCATCCTCGCGCAGAGCGCCGGTGGCGGCGGCGGCAAGGGCGCAATGAACGTTTCCGGAAGCATCGCCGGTTCTGCAAGTGCCGGTTTCGCCGGTAGCGTCGGCGTCGGTGGTGCGGGTGGCGGTGGCGGTGACGGCACATCCGTCACCAGCAGTGTCACGGGCACGGTGACGACCCACGGCCTCCGTTCTGACGGTGTGATCACTCAGAGCACGGGTGGTGGCGGCGGCAAGGGCGGCGTCAACGTCTCGGGGGGTGTGGCGATATCCAGCTCGGGTGGCGGCAGCCTGTCGATCGGCGTCGGAGGTGCCGGCGGCGACGGTGGCGACGGCGGCCTGGTGGATGCGACCGTGAACGCCGACGTGGCGACCTTCGGCGACGACGCGGTGGGTGTGCTGTCCCAGAGCGTGGGCGGCGGTGGCGGCCGTGGTGCGCTCAACGTGTCGGGCGGTCTCGCCGGCTCGGCCACGGGAGCTGGTGCCGTGATGATCGGTTTCGGCGGCGCGGGTGGCGGTGGCGGTGATGCCGGAGCGGTCGAGAGCGACGTCACCGGCGACCTGGTCACGTGGGGCAGCCGGTCCGACGCGTTCGTCGCTCAGAGCAGCGGCGGTGGTGGTGGCCAGGGCGGCATGAACATCTCGGGCGGCGCGGCGGTCTCGAGCTCAGGGAGTGGCACGCTGGCGTTCGGTGTCGGCGGTGCGGGCGGTGACGGCGGTTCCGCGGGGATCGTCACCGCGACGATGACCGGTGACGTGACCACGCATGGGCTTGCCGCTCGCGGGGTGGTCGCGCAGAGCTCAGGCGGTGGCGGCGGCAACGGAGGCATCAACGTCTCGGGGGGCGTGAGCTTCTCGGCGTCAGGACCCGCCGGTGGACTCTCGATCGGCGTCGGTGGCTTCGGCGGTGGTGGTGGTACGAGCGACACGGCCGATCTCACCGTGGCTGGCAACGTGTCCACCAACGGCTACGGTGCCGACGGCGTCTTCGTGCAGAGTGTGGGTGGCGGCGGTGGTAACGGTGCGCTGAACGTCTCGGGCAACGTCGGCCTGTCTGCGACCACGGCGGTACCCCTTTCCGTCGGCGTCGGCGGTTTCGGCGGCGGTGGTGGCAACGGGGGGGCTGCATTGCTCACACTCGTGGGCGACACGCGGACGACCGGGGCGAACACGGATGCCGTCACGATTCAGAGCGTCGGCGGTGGTGGCGGCAAGGGTGGCATCAACATCTCCGGAAATCTCGGCATGAGCACGGGTGGCAGCGCGTTCGGCGCCTCGCTCGGTCTCGGCGGCTTCGGTGGTGGTGGCGGCGACGCCGGCAACGTGACGGCTTCGATCACGGGTGACGTGGTGGCCACCGGGCTCACTTACGACCTGCTCGAGACCCTGGACGCGGATCTCCCGGAAAGCACGTGCGTGCAGTTTCCGCATATCTGCGAGGCGCTCACGCGCGTCCGCTACGGCGGTTCCAACGCGATCATCGCGCAGAGCGTCGGCGGCTCGGGTGGAAACGGTGGCCTCAACGTGTCGGCCGGAATCAGCGGAGGGGCGTCGACGAGCGGCGCGTTCAATCTGGGTATCGGTGGTTTCGGCGGAGGCGGCGGTAATGCGGGCACCGTGAACCTTGTCGTGGATGCGGGCCGGGTCGAGGCGGTGGGCGATCTTCGCAACGCGGTCACGGCACAGAGTATCGGCGGCGGTGGTGGCAACGGCGCGCTCAACGTCTCAGGCGGGATCACGGGCAGCGGCCAGGTCACGCTCGGCGTCGGCGGGTTCGGCGGCGATGGCGGTTCGTCGAGCACGGTGATTGCGGATGTGTCGGGTGACATCATCGCGAACGGGGCGGGAGCGCGTGGTCTGCTCGCTCAGAGCGTCGGTGGTGGTGGGGGCAACGGCGGCATCAACATCAGCGGCGGCATCAACTATCAGGCACTGATCTTCGGCCTTGGTGGCTTCGGTGGCGCCGGCAACATCAGCGGTTCGGTGAGTGCCTCCCAGAGCGGTACCGTGTACGTGACCGGTCGTGATGCGATCGGTGTGCTCGCGCAGAGTGTTGCAGGCGGTGGTGGTGCGGGTGCCCTCAACGTTGCGGGTACGCTGGCGGCCGGTACCGGTTATGCGGGGGCGATCGGCATCGGTGGTACCGGCGGTGCCGGAGCGGATGCGGGTGCCGTCACGCTCACCAGCAACGGCGCCGTGACGGCAGACGGGCGCACGCTCGACATGGCTGGTGCTCCGGTGGCAACGGATCCGGAAATCACGATCTACGAGGATCGGGCCAACGGCATCCTGGTGCAGAGCATCGGCGGCGGCGGTGGCGCCGGTGGCGCGAACGTATCAGGGGTGATTGCGCCGGAGGCGACGCCGCTGGCGATGGGCGTCGGCGGCAAGGGCGGTGGCGGCGGCAACGCGGGCGCCGTGACGGTAACGCGTGGGAACGAATTCTCGTCGCTGCTTCACACCCTCGGCCACCAGTCGAATGGGCTCACGGTCCAGAGTATCGGTGGGGGTGGCGGCGACGCGGGCTGGAACTTCGTGACGTCGCTGAGCGGTCTCAGCGGTGCCGAGGCATTCGCGGGCAAGATCGCGATCGGCGGCGCCGGCGGTGATCCGGGTCACGGCAGCACGGTGACCGTGCGTCATACGGGTGATGTGCTCACCGAAGGTGAGCAGAGCAACGGGTTGCTCGCCCAGAGCATCGGCGGTGGTGGCGGCAATGCCGCCGTGAATCTCGGTCTCGGGCTGAATCTGTCGGCCTCGGTCGTCGACGTTGCTATCGGCGGCGCGCCCGGCGACGGCGGCAATGGCGATATCGTCGACCTGGAGCACGACGGATCGATCACGACGATGGGCGCGGACTCTACCGCGCTCTTTGCGCAGAGCGTCGGCGGCGGCGGCGGCAACGCGGCGCTCAGCACGTCGGTTTCGTTCAAGTCGAGCAACTCCTTCTCGATCGGACTTGGCCGTTACGGCGGGACAGGCGGGACAGGTGGAAACGTGATCGTCGATGCGGCGGGCAACCTGAGTACGTCGGGCGATCGTTCGGTGGGCATATTCGCGCAGAGCGTGGGCGGAGGCGGCGGTAAGAGTGGCTCTTTCTCGGTCGGTGCGAAAGGCACCTCGGGTGAAGGTGACACCGCCAGCGCCGCGAGCGGCAACCTGAGCGTCGGCCTCGAAGGCGGTTCGGGAAGCACGGCGGGCACGGTTGGCGTGGATACGCGAGCTACGATCACCACCCAGGGCAAGGACGCGCATGCGGTTCAGGCCCAGAGTGTCGGCGGCGGCGGTGGCGTCGGTGGCAGCGCGTTCAACCTCGTCTTTCTCGATGCGACGACGGCGCGTGTGGGCGTCGGCGGCACCGGCGGCACCGGTGGGGTCGGTGCGCTGGTCGACGTGCGCAATGACGGCACGCTCACGACCAGCGGCGAGACCGCACACGGTATCTATGCGCAGAGTGTGGGTGGTGGCGGCGGCACGGGCGGTTCCGCCGTGCTGCTGAGTCTGCAGACCGCGGGCTCTTCGCCCAATGGCAGCAACAACATCGGCGTCAGCGTCGGCGGGGTGGGAGGCACCGGGGCGGACGGCGGCGAGGTCGTGGTCGACAACCAGGGCGTCGTCACGACGAACGGCCGTAAGTCGTACGGCATCAACGCGCAGAGCAGCGGCGGCGGCGGCGGCGACGGGGGCTTGGTACTTGACGGCGCGCTCGCCTGGAAGACGGCGCCAACGGGGATCGGCGTGAACGTAGGGGGCAATGGCGGCACCGGTGGTGACGGCAGCACCGTGACCGTCACCAATTCCAACCAGATCACGACCACCGGACTCGATGCCATTGGCATTCATGCGCGCAGTGTGGGCGGCGGAGGCGGTGACGGCGGTCTCGTCGGGAACCTGGAAATCACCCGAGGCGTCTCCGGGTCGGAGTCGGGCAGCATCGGTGTGAACGTGGGTGGCCGCGGCGGTACCGGAGGTATTGGCGGTACGGTCGATGTCACCAATGACGCAGGTGGGATCATCACGACCCAGGGCGCAAACGCCTACGGTGTCTTCGCCCAGAGCGTGGGCGGTGGCGGCGGCAACGGCGGCGCGGTGGCTTCCCTCATTTTCGGGGGTGGTGGTGGCGGTGGCGAGGTCGTATCGCTCGGTGTGAACGTCGGCGGCACCGGCGGCTCGGGTGGCGTCGGCGGCATGGCAACGGTCAGCAACGACGGCACTATAGACACGTCCGGTGAGGCGGCTCACGGCATCTTTGCCCAGAGCATTGGCGGCGGCGGTGGAAACGGGGGGCTTGCCGTCGCAGCCAACGGTCTGCTGCGTGCCAATGACGCCAGCGGTGCGCTCGCGGTTACCGTTGGCGGCTTCGGTGGCAGTGGTGGTGATGCCGGTCTGGTGACAGTCAACAACACCGGGTCCATTGTGACTCGTGGCGCGAATGCGCACGGCATCTTCGCTCAGAGCGTTGGTGAAGGTGGCGGTAACGCCAACGTGGGTCTGGGTTTGAGCAACACGGCAGGCGGTGTGCCGACGCTGATCGGCGATGCCATCTTCGGTCTCCTCGGCGCGACGGGGGCCAGCGGAGGCGCCGGTGGCACTGGTGGGGAGGTCGTCGTCAATCACAGTGGCGACATCACCGTCATGGGAGCGGGATCTCAGGCCGTCAAGGCAGAGAGCATCAACGGCGGCGGTGGTGGTCTCGTACTCGACGTGAACGGACTGACGAATCTCTTCACGGACACCGACGATACCGTACCGGTTATCACGTTGAGGGCCGGTGGCGGTGACGTCATCGATACGAGCGCCGCGCGGGTCACCATCAACAACAGCGGTACCTATGGGGTTGCCGGGAACAACGGTACCGGAATCGGAATTCAATCGGTCGGCGGTGGTGGCGGCACGCTGCTGGTCAATCTCGAGTTTGCTGACGATTACGGAAATGCAAGCAGCTTCGAAGCCGATCTTGGCGGCACGAACGGCGAGAACAACCTGGGGGGTGCCATCGACGGCACACACTCCGGCACGATCATCACCACCGGCACACACAGCATCGCCGGTGCGCTGCAGTCGATCGGCGGCGGTGGTGGCCGTGCGTTCCTGTCGGCGGAACCCGTTAGCGGAGCCCTGGGTATGCTGTCCCTGGGTCTGGGAGCGGACGGCGGCACGGGAAATCATGGCGGCGACGTCGTCCATGTTCAGACGGGTGATATCGCCACGGCAGGCGACAACTCGACGGGATTCCTGCTCCAGAGCATCGGTGCCGGCGGTGGAGAAATGCACGTTTCCGGAGCCAGCAGTGCCGGGGTTCTGCTCGGCGGACAGAACGGGGCGGCCGGAGACGGCGGTTCGGTCAGCCTGAACCTGACCGGCGGCCTCACCACGGCGGGCACGCGATCGCACGGCGTGGTGCTGCAGTCCGTAGGTGGCGGCGGCGGGATACTCTTCGCAGATGCAGGCACGCAGGTCACTGCCGGTCTGTCTTCGGACAATGTCGGTGACGGCGGCGCGATCGACTTCTCGCTGCATGGTGACATCCTGACGCTCGGCGTAGATTCGATCGGGCTGCTCGCCCAGTCCCTCGGCGGCGGCGGCGGTTATGCCGACGGGGTCGGGGCGCTGCTCGCTGGCGGCGAGGGCGCGGGCGGGAGCGTGACCGTCTCGCTCAACAGCAGCGTTGCGGCGGCACTGTCGAACGCCATCTACCTGCAGAGCGACGGATCGAATGGCGGGGGCGACATCTCGCTGACCCTCGGTGCGGGTGGTCTCGTGGTGGGTGGTCCCGATGTCGCGAGTCTCGTTTTCGATGGTGGTGCGAGCAACGTCTTCACCAACTCGGGCTCGCTTGCCTCCGGGGCCGGCGAAGCGGGGCTCGCTATGCTCGGTACCACGGGTGACGATCGGATCGAGAACTTCGGAAGCCTGCTGGGCAGCATCCGACTCAACAGCGGCGTCAACGCGCTGACCAATCACGCAGGTGGCATCGTTGCTTCCGGGGCTGTGATAGATCTCGGCAGTTCAGGGAACCTGTTCGCGAGTGATGGGATCCTTGCACCGGGTGGTGCAGGCGTTGCGCGCCGTACGCTGCTCGTCGGCAGCTACTCGCAGGGTGCGGACGCCACCGCGATGCTGGAACTCGACTTCGCGACCGACATTGTCGACGGACTCAGCGCTTCAGGCAGCGTGGACGTCGACGGGATCGTCGATCTCGATCTCCTCGGCGTCGCGTCGATCCGTCCGGGTTCCTACAGCAAGAGTCTGTTCAGCGGGGCGGCGGGCCTGGAGGACCAGGGGCTCACGCTCGAGACAGCGCCATCGGCGGTTATCGACTACACGCTCCAGGCCGGGGCCAACGACGTCGCACTCGGTTACGTGGTCGACTTCATGCCCGAAGGACTGGTGGGAAGCAGCGGCATCGTAGGTGCGTACATAAACCGCGTGCAGACCGCGGGCGGTGGAAATGCCAGCTACGGCGACTACGTGGAGCAACTGGTTTACGCCCCGACACTCGCGGCATACCAGGATCTGCTGACGCAGCTCTCGCCGGAGTTCTACGCGGAGCACCAGGCCATGCTCATCGACACGAGCATCGGATTCGGTCGCCGCCTGATGAGCTGTGAGCAGGCCGGCGGGGAGTACCGGTTCACGCGCGAAGGCACCTGTATGTGGATGCTGCTCCAGGACGACGATCGGTCGCTCGATGCCCACGACGGGTACCAGGCCGTAGATGGGGATACCAAGCACGTTGCCGTGGGTGGCCAGCGGACGTTCGAGAACGACTGGACCCTTGGTCTGGGTATCGACCGGGAAAGCTCCGACACCCACGGATTCGAGGGTCGCTGGTACGCGGAGACGCTCACCTACCATCTGGGCTTCTCGGCCAAGCGCCGGTTTGGCGCCACCAAGTTCACAGGCGCGCTCACCTACGGGTGGAGCGACACTGACGCCAACAGACTGGTCAGCGTCACCAATGACCTCACGTCGAGCGTCTCCCGAGACATGGATGTGCTCTCCTTCACGCTGCGTGGACAGCACGACTTCGAGTTCGGTAGCTGGTATTTCCGGCCGTTGCTCGATCTCGGGGTGCTGCGGCTCATGGTCGACGGGGCGGAAGAATCCGGGATCGGCGGCGCGAGCCTCGTTCTCGACGATTTCAACGAGACGCATACCTGGATCCGTCCGGCGCTCGAGGCAGGCAAAGAGTTCGAACTCGGCGCCGATTTCCGGCTACGCGCGAACGCCGGCTTCGGAGCGCAGTGGTATCTCGATGGCTCGTCCACGGATGTTGTCGCGAGATTTGCAGGTGTTCCCGGCAGCATTTCGCCCATGGAATTCGGCTCGGACCTGGGAGATCCACTCTACGGTGGCAGCGTTGGACTCGATCTGATCAGCGAGCAGGGCGGCGCCGTCAAGCTGTACTACGAGCGTGCCTGGTCAAAGCACCGGGACGTCGACGGGGTACGGCTGAAACTCGAGATCCCGCTTTGAGCGAGGCCGGCCGGCGCGTTCAGACGTCACCGCTGGCCTCGAGGGCGGCGATCTCCGCATCTGTGTAGCCGACGCTCCTGAGGACCTCATCCCGATGCTCGGCCACCTCGGGCCCGGGCCAGTCCGTGAAACCGGGTGTACGCGTGAGCCGGGGCAGTATCGCCGGGATTGCGAGCGGTTTACCGTTGACGGTGACCTCCTCGAACATGCCACGGGCCTGGTACTGGGGATCGGCCATCATGTCGGCCACGTCGTAGATGAGGCCGACCGGCACGTCGGCGGCTTCGAGCGCAGTGACCACCTCGGCGGCGGTGAGCCCGGTGGTCCATTGGGCGATGGCGGTGTCCAGGGTGTCCTGGTGCGTCACCCGGCCGGCGTTGTTGGCGTAGGCGGGATTGTCCGCGAGGTCGTCGCGATCCATGGCCCGCATGAGGCGCACGAAGATGGAGTCACCATTGCCGCCGATCACTACGAACTTGCCGTCGCGGCAGCGATAGGTGTTCGTCGGCACGATGCCCGTGATGGTTGTCCCGGACGCGCCGCGGATTTCGCCGCCGCCGGAGTACTCGGGCACCACGCCTTCCATGAGGTTGTACATGGCCTCGTAGAGTGCCACGTCCACGACCTGGCCCTGCTCGCCGTTACGTCGTTCGAGCAGAGCGAGCAGGATACCCAGCGCCGCGTGCAGCCCGGCCACCGTATCGCCGAGGCTCAGATTGGGGCGCACGGGGGCCTCGCCCGGGAAGCCATTCAGGTGCCGGAAGCCGCTGAAGCCTTCGGTCACGGAGGCGAACCCGGGTTTCTTCGCATAGGGACCGGTCTGGCCATAGCCGGAGATTCGGGCGTAGATCAGCTGCGGGTTGGAGGTCGCGAAATCCTCGGGGCCCAGCCCCCACTTCTCCATGGTGCCCGGCTTGAAGTTCTCGATGACCACGTCGGCGGATTCCATGAGACGGCGCACCACCGAACGCCCGGCGTCGCTGCGCAGGTTGGCGGTTACCGATTTCTTGTTACGGGCGAGGCTCCGCCACCAGTAGGAGGTACCATCGTCGTCGAGCAGTCGCCAGGTGCGGATGGGATCACCGGTAACAGGCGGCTCCACCTTGATCACGTCGGCGCCGAAGTACGCGAGCATCGTGCCGGCGAAGGGTCCGGCGAGCAGCTGACCCACCTCGACGACTCGGACACCATCCAGAGGCCTCGTTCGACTCACGTTCCTGATACTCCCGGTCAGTTGGCTCAGTTACGGCGCACGTTGCGGAACGGACCCTGATCGAAACGGGGCTCCTTGTCCATACCCAGCACCCGCTCGGCGATGATGTTGCGCTGGATCTCGTCGGTGCCACCGGCGATGGACACCGCGGGCACGGAGACGAAGATCTCGGCGATGATGCCGTGCTCGGGGCTTTCCGGCCCGGTGAGCAGCACGTCCGCACCTGTGATCAGCGTGTGCACGTGGGACGCCGCCCGCGCCACGTTGCTGGCGGCGAGCTTGCCGAGGGAACCTTCGGGACCCTGAGGCTTGCCCTGGCTCTGAGCGGCACGGGCTCGTTTCGCCGTCCACTCGGCCGTCCTCGCCATGATCAGCACGCGGGCGATCTCCTGGCGGATCACCGGGTCGCTGATGGCGCCGGTTTCGACGGCCCGGGGCAGGATAAGGTCCACGCGTCCCGCGCGCTGGGGATACCAGGTGTAGGGCGCCATCAGCACGGCGTTCTCCTGCCGCACTTCCTCATAGATGCTGCCGGTTCGAGGTGCGGTTTCGCCGCTGCGGAGCACGTCGCCCATGCGTCGCTCGTGGGCGAGGGTGGTCATGGCCACCTTCCAGCCGTCGCCATCGTTGCCCAGCCGCTCGCCGTCGGGGACGTACGCGTCGGTGAAGAAGACCTCGTTGAACGAGGCGTGACCGTTCATCTGCTTGAGCTGTTTTACGACGACACCCGGTTGATCCATGTCGAGCACGAAGTAGGAGAGTCCCTGGTGCTTGGGTACATCCCAGTCCGTGCGCGCCACCAGCAGGCCGTACCGCGCGTGGTGGGCACTCGTGTTCCAGACCTTCTGACCGTTTATGCGCCAGCCGTCGTCGGCCCGATCGGCACGGGTGGTGGCACCGGCCAGATCGGACCCGCTGCCCGGCTCACTGAAGAGCTGACACCAGAGGTCCTCGCCGGTGAGGATCCGACGCAGATACTTCTCCTTCTGGGCGTCGGTGCCATGTTCGAGGATGGTCACCGCGGCGAGCCGGCCGGGTCCGCCGGACGCGACGCCGACAGCGCCGGCGGCGCTGAATGCCTCTGCCACGACGTTGGCCTCTGCGCCCGAGAGACCCTTGCCGTACCAGCGCTCCGGCCAGGTGGGCATGGCCCAGCCCGAGTCCACCAGTCGGGTGCGCCAGTCCACCAGCCGGTCATCGGCATCCCAGTTGTCGGTGAGCCAGGCCTCGACTTCCTGTTTCAGTTCCTCGAGGTCACGCATGATCAATACCCCCAGCGCCGGAGCATCCGCTCCCGGTGCCAGGCCGGGTCGCCCAGCATGACTTCGGAGCTCTTGGCGCGCTTGAACCAGAGGTGGGTGTCGTTTTCCCAGGTGAAGCCGATGCCGCCGTGAATCTGTATGGTCTGTGCCGCGGTGCTGAGATAAGTCTCTGCAGCCGCCGCCTTGGCCAGGCACGCCAGTGCTGGTGCTTCCGGATCGTGCTCCGCCAGCGCCGATGCGGCGCAACATGCAGCGGACCGGGCGGATTCCACGTCGAGCAGCATGTCGGCGCACTTGTGCTTGATGGCCTGGAAGGAACCGATGGTGCGGCCGAACTGAACGCGCATTTTGGCGTAGGCCACGGCCGAATCCAGCAGCGCCTGGGCGCCCCCCACCATCTCGTTGGCAAGCGCCACGACGGCGTGGTCCATGGCCCGACCGATGGCCGCGGTGGCATCGCCCGGCTCGCTCAGGCGTACGGCGCGCGCCTTCTCCAGGCGGACGTCCGCAAGCTTCCGGGTGGGATCCATGACCGCCGTAGGTGTCACGGTCACGCCGGGAGCGTCCGCCTCGACGCGGAAGAGCCCCACCTGGTTGTGTGCCTTCGCCGCGACGATGAGGAAGTCGGCCGTCTGGCCGTCAATGACGAA
Source organism: Gammaproteobacteria bacterium (assembly GCA_003247835.1). Classification (GTDB taxonomy): domain Bacteria; phylum Pseudomonadota; class Gammaproteobacteria; order Pseudomonadales; family Azotimanducaceae; genus SZUA-309. Next base: position 15,459 of record QJYB01000102.1, read on the forward strand.
GCGTTTGCTGCCGGACAGCTGCCAGCCGTCGCCATCCTCGGTGGCGAGCGTGCGCACCGCGGCCGGATCCCAGTCGCCATCCGCTTCCACCAGGGCGAAGGCACCACGGCTGCTGCCATCGGCCAGAGCCGGCAGCAGGTCGGACCGATCGACGTCATTGCCCGCTTCGAGAATCAGCCGGGTGGTGAGCACGGCGGAAGAAAAGTACGGCGCACAGACCAGCGCACGGCCGAATTCCTCCATGACGATGCCGACCTCCACCGGACCGAACCCGGCGCCGCCGTAGGACTCCGGAATCTGCAGCGCGGTCAACCCCAGCTCCCGGGCAAGGGCCTGCCAGACGGACGGATCGAAGCCGGATTCCGTTTCCATGAGGCGACGGACCTCCGCGACGGGCGAGCGATCCGCGGCGAACCGACGCACCATGTCGCGGAACTGATCCTGCTCCGCAGTGAACGTGAACTGCACGGTGTGCCTCCCCGGACCTGCCGCCTAACCGGTCGATTACGGTATCACGTCCCGGTTGACTGGGCTCGTTCCGATTCCCGTCGGGACGCGCTAAGGTCCGCCGTATCGAGGGGAGGAGCGCTGCGATGATCGATATCTACCATGTGCCGGGGACCCGGGGTGTCCGACCCATCTGGACCTGCGAGGAACTGGGCCTGCCTTACCGGGTCGTGCCCGTCGACTTTTCTGCCGAGTACCGCGCGAGCCCGGAGTGGCGGCGGATGAATCCGGTGGGCAAGGTACCGGTTCTGGTCGACGGCGATCTAACGCTCTTCGAGTCCGGCGCCATGGTGCAGTATCTGCTCGACCGCTATGGCGATGGGCGTCTGCAGCCACCCCACGGTACGCCGGACCATGCCCGCTACCTGCAGTGGAGCTGGTTTGCGGAGGCGACCTTCGCCAGGCCCTTAGGCGAGATCGTCAACCACCGGCGGGTGTTTACTGAGGCCAAGCGGAGTAGCGCGGCCATCGAGGAGATGCAGGTGAGGACATGGCTCTGCGTGGCGGCGCTGGAAGAGGCGCTGACGGACCGGGACTGGCTGGTCGGCGACGGACTCACCGGCGCGGACATCATGATGGGGTACACGCTCATGCTGGTCCCTCCGCTGGCGCCGGGTGAGCTGCCACCGGCGGTAGCCCGTTACTGGAAGTCGCTGTCCGCCAGGCCCGGATACCAGTCAGCAGTGGCGGCCGGGCGCTGATCGGCACGGGAGGGCGTCTCTCGAGCGGGATCAGGCGACAATTCCCTCGGCGCGCAGTCCGGAAATCTCGGCCGCACTGAAGCCGCACTCCGCGAGCACTTCGTCCGTGTGTTCACCGAGCGCCGGAGAGTTGCGGAACAGGCCTGCCGGTGTGCCGTAGAAACGCCCGGCTGGCCGCGGCTGGCGCATGGCGCCACCGTGACTGTGCTCGAACGTTTCCAGCGCACCCATGGCGCTGATCTGCGGATCGCTGACCACCCCATCGCGGTCGTTGATCTCCGCATAGGGAACGTCATTTGCCTCGAGCCGCTCGCAGATCTCGCGGGTGGTGAAAGCGAGGTAGGCCTCGTTCAGCAGCGTCTGCAGAAGCTCGCGGTTCTCGCGCCTCGAGGCGGGCGAATCGAAGCGGGGGTCGCCCCACAGGTTGTCGATGTTCAGCGCCCGGAAAGTGCCTTCCCACTCCGCCGCCTTGACGGGCATCACGGCGACATAGCCGTCGGCCGTCTGCCGCACGAAGGTGGAATGATCGAGGTTGGGTACGGCCTCGACGTCGTCGCCCAGGAAGCTGTAGTTGAACATGCCGTCGGGCCAGATGAAGTTGAGCGCTGCGTCCAGCATGGTCAGCTCGATCCGCTGACCCCGTCCGGTACGCTCCCGGGCAAACAGAGCAGCGCAGATGATCTGGGCTGCGTTCAGGGAGGTCACCTTGTCGCAGATGAGCGTATTCACCATCTGCGGCCGGCCTTCCTCCGGTCCCGCCTGCAGCGCGGCGACCCCGGAGACCGCCTGGATTACAGCGTCGTAGACTCTCCGCTTGGCGTAGGGTCCGGTACTGCCCATGCCGTTGATGGAAGCGTAGACCAGGCCGGGGTTGGATGCGTTGAAGGTCTCGTAGCCGAGACCGAGCCGGTCCATGACGCCGGGGCGGAAGTTCTCCGCTACCACGTCGGCGCCGTCGATGAGTCGCCGCAGGATGGCACGGCCCTTCTCCGACCGGGCGTCCACCACCAGGGACCGCTTGTTACGGTTCATCATGGCGAACGCGGCGGCCACACCGTTCCTTGCCGGTGCGCCACGCCGCATGAGGTCGCCGTCGGCGGGCTCGATCTTGATCACGTCCGCACCCTGATCACCCAGGATTGCCGTGGCGATGGGTCCGGAGTAGATGGCGGTGAAGTCGATGATGCGGACTCCGGCCAGGGGTCCGCTGGTGGTCGCGGGCGATGTCATGTTGCGCTCTCCCTCAAGTGCCGCATCAGCTGGCCGCGGCCTCGATCTGTGACAGCAGGTAAGCGATCCGGGATCTGAAGGCAGAGTCCATTGCCGGAGTGAGTGAACCGTTGAGGATCTCTGCTACCTCCTCGTGGACCGCAGCGAGCAGGTTCTCGTACATGTACTGCTCCACGCCGTAGGCCTTGTGGGCGTCGGTCTCGAACTCGAGATAGCTCGCAAGCTCGGCTTCGCCGGGCTCCATGAGCAGCAGCAGGACCTGAGCCATCATGCGCCCGCGCATGTACTCGTCGGTGTGATCCATGAGCGCGCGGGAGCCGCTGCAGCGGGCGAAGTAACGCGTGAACACGGCCTCGGTGATGTCACCGGCGCGGTCGGCAGCGAGCGCCATGGCCTCGCTGATCATCTCGGAGTCACTCATCCCGTTCCCCTGTATTTGCTACCCGCGTGACCAGCCCGGGCTTCGGTTATTCTCACGACATTATCCACGAGAACAGCGGGGGTGCGTATGGCGGAAATCCTCAACCGGCTCCGTGCGGCACTGGAGGCCGCGGCGGAGCGGGGTAATCGGCTGCCCGGGATCCGTCAGCGTGATCTGGCCGGTGACTGGCTCATCCGCTTCGAATCCGAGGATGGCGCGCTGGGGCTCGACAACCGAGCCGGCAGCCTGCAGGTGACGGCCGACCCTCCGGCGGGCACGGTGCAGCTCCGCGCAGCCGCGGAGGACTGGGGCCGGTTTCTGTCGGAAGATCCGGCGCCGGGTTATCAGACCCTGCACGCCATGGTGATGTCGGGCGTGCTGCGCCTGTCCGGCGACACGCTGGTCTACCACCGTCAGCTGCTGGCGCTGGAGATGATGCTGCACCGGCTCAGACTGCCGGAGGCGCCAGACGATCCGGCGTCGAAACCACCGGTGGTGGAGCCCATCACCGGTCGGTACCTGAACCTGACGTTCGATGGTCAGCGCCAGCGGGTCTATTTCGAGGAGGCCGGGCAGGGAATACCGCTGGTCTGTCTGCATACGGCGGGTGCGGACGGCCGGCAGTACCGGGGACTGCTCAATGACGCTGCAGTGACGGACCGGTACCGGGTCATCGTCTTCGATCTGCCGCAGCACGGGAAGTCGTCGCTAGCCCCGGGTCATTGCGGCGACCTCTGGGTGCTCACCACGGACAAGTACGTCCGCTTCGTCATGGCCATTGTGGACGCGCTGGATCTCGTGCAGCCGGTTGTCATGGGTTGCTCCATCGGCGGCCGTGCCGTGCTGCACCTGGCGCTGCTGCACGGTCACCGGTTCCGGTCCGCCATCGGTCTGCAGTCGGCGCTTTACGCCGACAGCGGCGGCGAGGATCTGAGCGGGCAGACGGCATCGCCGCTGTTCCGGACGGACACCAACGGTGCGGAAATCGGTGCAGCCTGGGTGGCCGCTATCACGGCACCGAACTCGCCACCTGCCGATCGCTGGGAAACGCTCTGGTACTACATGCAGGGTGGCCCCGGGGTGTTTGCCGGCGACCTGTACTACTACTTCGAGGACGGTGACCTGAGAAACCGGATCAACAGCCGGGAGGCCTTCGACACCTGCCCGCTGTACCTGCTGACTGGCGAGTACGATCTGTCGGCCACACCGGCCATGACCGCCGAGGTGGCGGAGGTCACAGGCGCCCGTCACTTCGAGGTGATGCGTGGACTCGGGCACTTCCCGATGTCCGAGGATTACGGACGGTTTCGTGAGTATCTGCTGCCCATCCTCGAACAGATTGAAAAAGATTAATTAAGTCAATGATAAATAATAAAAAAATATGTAGAACATTTTGGAAGATGGGCACCCTGATGCTCAACTTCCTGGCCGTCAGCGTGGTAGCGCAGTCGGCACCCCTGTCGCGGCCGGACGATCTGGCTGCGCTGGTCGGGGCAGTGAGTGCCGCGCGGATCGAGGCGGACATCAGGCGTCTGGTGGGCTTCGGCACGCGGCACACGCTCTCGGACACCACCTCCGACGTGCGCGGTATCGGTGCTGCCCGGCGCTGGATCGAGAGCGAATTCCGTCGCATCTCGGCGACCTGCGGCGACTGTCTGGAGGTCGTCACGCAGAGCGAGGTCGTGCAGGGAGAGCGGATTCCGGTTCCTACCGAAGTCGTCAACGTGATCGCCGTGCTGCGCGGCCGTAGTGATCCCGATCGCTATGTGATCATGAGCGGCGATATCGACTCCCGGGTTTCGGATCCGCTGGATGGGGAGTCGGATTCGCCAGGTGCCAACGACAACGCGAGCGGCATGGCCGGCGTGCTGGAGGCGGCCCGCGTGCTGTCGGCGCACAGTTTTCCTGCCTCCATAGTCTTCGCGGGGCTCTCGGGTGAGGAGCAGGGTCTTTACGGTGGGCGGATCATGGCGGATGCCATCCGTGCTGCCGGCTGGCAGGTGGAGGCCGTGCTCAACAACGACATGATCGGCAACATCGAGGGCGTCAACGGTGTCATCGACAATACCACCGCACGGGTGTTCTCTGAAGGCACCCGGGCCACGGAGACGCCCGCGGAGGCCAGGTTACGCCGGTTCACGGGCGGCGAGGTGGATTCCGCCTCCCGGAACGTGGCCCGTTTCGTCGACGCGATGGCGGATGCGTACCTGCCCAATCTGGACGTGATGATGATCTACCGACTCGATCGCTTCGGTCGGGGTGGGCACCACCGGCCGTTCAACGAAGCCGGTTATCCGGCGGTGCGGATCATGGAAACCAATGAGAACTACCACCGGCAGCACCAGGATGTGCGCGTCGAGGACGGTATTCGTTACGGCGACGTGATCGAAGGTGTGAATTTCGACTACGCCGCGAAGCTCACGGCGCTCAACGTGATTACGCTGGCCGCCATGGCCAGCGCGCCGGCGCCGCCGGCTGACGTCGCCATCGAAGGCGCGGTGGAACCCAGCACGCGGCTCAAGTGGACGCGGGTGCCGGGGGCGGTGGGCTATTGCGTGCACTGGCGACTCACCACCTCGCCGGTGTGGACCCACAAGCGCTGGGTGGGCGATGTGACGGAGGCGCTGCTCGAGAACATCGTCATCGACAACTACTTCTTCGGCGTCTCGTCGGTCTCGGCAGCAGCATTCGAGAGCCCCGTGGTCTTTCCGGGTCCGGCCGGTGCCATGGGATTGCCGGTATCGTCAGGGAACTGACCGGATCTGACGTGCGCATCGCCAGTTACAACGTTCAGAACCTGCTGGACGAGGGTCAGATACGGCTCGCCGGTGGTGTGGCAAAAACCGACCAGCAGCTGCATGCGCTGGCAGGCACCATCGCCGAGTTGCGCGCCGACGTCCTGCTGCTGCAGGAGGTGGGCAGCGATGCCGTGCTCGACGCGCTGAATGAGCGGTTGCCGGCGCCGTATCCGTATCTGAGCGCACCGGAGGGCAACAGCCGAAGGGGCATTCACCTTGCGATCCTGAGTCGGGAGCCGTTCGAGTTGACGTCTCATCGGCAAGCCGTGCTCACCGGCGAGGACGGCGAGGTACTGACCGAGTACGAGACGGAGGCGGATGCGCACGCGGGTCGGGCGAGCCCGGTTCGGTTTCAGCGTGATCTCATGCTTGCGGAGCTGCTGCTCGATGACGCGGAACCGCTGGCCTTCTTCAACGTGCACCTGAAGTCGAAGACCAACCTGCCGTGGAAGCAGCGGGCGGCGGACGTGATCCGGGCCGCAGAGGTCCGTCACTTGGTCCACACGGTCCGAGACTACCTCCATACGTACGCCGGCCGGGGGCTCATCCTCGCGGGCGATTTCAACGACACGCGCTCGAGCGACGTGCTCTCACCGCTGTTCGATCTGCCGCTGTCGGATCCCATGGGCGAGTCGCTGGCGAGAACCGGACGCAATCCTTCGACCTACTGGCCGAAGCGGCGTATGCGCCTCGACTTCATCCTGCTGTCACCTGTCGTGCGCGAGTGGATGGTGAAGGACAGCGCCAGGATACATGCCAGTCAGCGCGCCCGGCGCGCCTCGGATCACTATCCGATCTCAGTCGACCTGCTGCTGTAGATCGGTCGTTCGCGGCTACCGCAAGCTCGACAGGTGGGCGGGGTTCCGTTATACGGCGTGGGACAGTTCTCAACTCGACCAGGGGAGGTAACACCATGACGGTCGTCAAGGTAGTGGAAGACATCAAGGGACCGGCCGACAAAGTCTGGGCGGCTATCAGCGACTTCGGTAACGTCAGGGTCGGTGGTCCGGTTACGTCCGTCGACATCGAGGGGAAGGGCGTGGGCATGGTCCGGACCATCGGCATGGGCGGTGGCCGCGTCATCGAGCGGCTGGATCGGCACGACTCGAGTGCGCGGGTGTTCTCCTACTCCATCGTCAATGACGACTGCCCGCTGCCGGTCTCCGGTTACTCGTCCACCGTGACCGTCACCGACAAGGGTGATGGCACAACCACGGTGGACTGGACGGGGACCTTCGAGCCGAAGGGCAGCGAGGCGGAAGCCTCCACCATCGTCGAAGGCATCTACCGCGGCGGCATTGCCCGTGCCCGGAAAGCCGTAGGGGGCTGAACACACCGAATGGATTTCCCGTCAGCGGATCGGTCGGGATTCCTTCTCCTGCTCGGACTCGCGCGAGATCAGGCCCACCAGATCGGACAGCGCCTCGGAGACCAGTTCGAGCGCGTCGTCCAGGGTGAGAATGCCTTCCAGACCACCGGCGGCGTTCACCACCGGCAGACGGCGGATACCGTGGCGCCGCATGTGGTGGAGTGCGTCCCAGAAGTCCGCATCCTCGTCGATGGTCTCGAGCGATCGCGTCATGACGTCCGCCACGGTGATGGATTCCGGGTCCACGCCCTCGGCGAGGATTTCCAGCACCAGATCCCGATCCGTGACGAGACCCACGGGTCTGCGTTCCTCGTCCTCAGCGAGAATCACCAGATCGCCGACGTGACGCCGTCGCATGAGCCTGGCGGCTTCGGCGATGGTCGTATTGGCACCGGTGACCGCGACCTCGCGATTGCAGAGCGTTCCTACGGACATGAACCTTCCCACAAGCGATGAAACAGCCATCTTAGGCCGGTAATCGGCTGCTGCCTTTAAGTAGATTCCACGACACCGCGCAATCCGCGCCGGGCAAGCTTCTCCATCTCGACCACTATAAAGAGCGCCATACCCAGTGCCCCGATTCGAAGCCAGGTATCGGCAGAGAGGGGTCGGGACTCGAAGAGAGATTCGAAAGGCGGCGTGTAGACGAAGGCGAGCTGCAGAAAGGCGACGCCAATGATGGCGAGCAGTGCGATGCGGTTGCCGAACAGACCTTCGACAGAGACCGACGTCCGATTCAGGTGACGGGAAGATATCAGATAGACGGCTTCGAACAGCACCAGCAGACTGACCGCCGCGGTGCGGGCATACTCCAGGTTGCCTGTCGCGGCCTCGCGGGAAAACAACCAGGCGATGGCGGCCAGCATGAGCAGGCTGACGAAACCGGTTCGCCAGACCACCAGCGCCGACAGAAGCGGCGTCTGTGTGCTGCGCGGCGGTCCTTGCATGACCGAGGGATCCTGCGGTTCGAACGCAAGCGCGATCCCCAGGGTGACCGCCGTGATCATGTTGATCCAGAGAATCTGTACCGGAGTCATGGGCAGCTCGTAACCGGCCAGGATGGCCAGCGCGATCACCAGCGCCTCCGTCAGGCTGGTCGGCAGAAGAAACACGACACTCTTTCTGATGCTCTGATAGATGTTCCTGCCCGCCGCCACGGCGCTGACGATTGTGGCAAAGTTGTCGTCGGTCAGGACCACCTCGGCGGCGTCCCGAGCCGCATGGGTGCCTTTCCGGCCCATGGCGATCCCCACGTCCGCGCGCTTCAGGGCCGGTGCATCGTTTACACCATCTCCGGTCATGGCCACCACGTGGCCCCTGGACTGCAGTGCGCTCACCAGGCGCAGCTTGTGTCGCGGTGACGTGCGGGCGAACACGTCGGTGGCTTCCGCCGCATCGGGGAGGGCGTCGTCATCGAGGCGGTCCAGGTCCTCGCCTGTCAGTACCTCCTCCTTCTGAAACAGCCCGAGCTCCCTGCCGATGGCCGCAGCCGTGTCCGCATGATCGCCGGTGACCATCTTCACCCGGATTCCAGCGGAACGGCAGCGCCGGAGCGCGCCAGGGACCTCGGCTCGGGGTGGGTCCATGGTGCCGACGATGCCGAGCATAGTCAGTCGTCCGTGCAGCGCGCCGGCGGACAGCGTCCGTTCCGAAGCGGGAAGCTCGAGCTCGGCGAGCGCCAGTACCCGTTCTCCGGCCGCCGCGAGCCGGGAAGCCTCGGTAAGCCATCGTGACCGGTTCAACGGCGCCTCGCCTGCCGCCGTGCTCTCGCAGGTACACATATCGATCACCACTTCCGGTGCACCCTTCACGAACGCGACGTGCCGGGAGCTGTCGAGCCTATGCAGCGTCGCCATGAAGCGGAGTTCTGAATCGAACGGCAGGACATCGAGCCGCTCGGGATGGCCGGTCGCGTCTGTGGCAGAGAGACCGCCCTTGGCCGCGAGCACCGCAAGCGCACTTTCGGTGGGGTCGCCGCTGACCCGGTAGCCGGCGCTGGTGATCTCGAGCCTGGCATCACTGCAGTTCAACGCTGCGAGCAGCAGGCGGTCAAGGGCGGGCGGTTGCCGCGGTTGAGAGGCGGAGCATGGCACCAGCTGCCCCGGTATCTCGTACCCGATGCCCGTGGTCTCGAAGCTGGCGTCGGCGAGCACGATGCTGCGCACCGTCATCTCGTTGGCCGTCAGCGTGCCGGTCTTGTCGGTGAGGATCATATCCACCTCGCCCAGCGTCTCCACGGCGGGCAGGCGGCGGACCACCGCGTGGCGGCGGCCCATGAGCTGAACACCGATGGCCAGGGTGATGGTGATGACGGGTGGCAGACCTTCCGGTATGGCGGCAACGGCAATGCTGACTGCCGCGATCAGCATGTCGGTGGCCGGATAGCCATGCACCACGTCGCCGAACAGCGCGATGGCGATGGCGGTCACCAGCACCAGCAGAGAAAGTCGCCGGGCAAATACATTGATCCGGTCGAGCAGCGGCGTGGTCAGACGTCGTATCGAGCGGAGCACGTCCGACACCTGGCCAAGCTCGGTCCGCTCGCCGGTGGCGAATACGACGGCCCGGGTCCAGCCCCGGGTGATCAGGGTGCCGGCGAAGAGAATGTTGCTGCGGTCGGGGAGCGCCACCGTACCGGTGAGCACGTCGGCCTCCTTCGGGGAAGGCACGGACTCTCCGGTCAGGCTGGACTGGTCTGCTTCCAGGTAACGGCTGGTCAGCACGCGTGCATCGGCCGGTACCCGGTCGCCGGCCTGGAGGACGACGATGTCGCCGGGAACCAGCTCGGCCGCGTCCACCTCCAGGGTATGGCCGTGGCGGACGACCACCGCGTTATGGCGCAGCAGGCTGCGGATTGCGAGCATCGCCTGCTCCGCCCGGCCTTCCTGCACGAATCCGACGAGCGCGTTGATCAGCACTACCGCTCCGATCACAACCGTATCGACCCAGTGAGCGAGCATCGCGGTAAGGACGGCAGCGCCGAGCAGCACGTAGAGCAGGACGTTGTTGAACTGTCGCAACAGGCGTCGCCACGCGCCGGGCGGCCTGCCGGCTTCCAGCTCGTTGGGCCCGAAACGCGCCAGACGGTCTGCGGCGTCTGCGAGCGTCAGGCCATCCTCCCCCGTCCCGAGCGCATCGAGGCAGGCTCCGGAGGTCATCCGGTGCCAGTCGTGCTGCGGGATTGCATTCATGCCGGAGAACGGGACTCCAGACGGTCGAAAGTGCGGAGCATCACGGTTTCCACCGGCAGGATCTCCTGTCGGTGGCTTTGTCCGTCATGCAGCGGTTGGCAGTGCGACGCCGTCACCCCGCAGCAGACGATTGATCTCGATGTGTTCCGTGAGGATCCGCCGGTCGACATGGACGAGCCTAGGTGCCGCGCGCCAGCGGATGAAGTGGAAGACAAGCGCCGCAAGTCCCAGTCCGGCAGCGACGACGAAGAGCACGGCCATGATGCCGGGATCCTGATCCGGACGTATCTCGCCCGCGACGGCGGCGGACGCGCCGAGCAGCACCGCGAGCGAGGCACCCTGCAGGAGCAGGATGCGCCGACGCAGGCTGTCGAGACCCCGTTTCATCAGGTACACGAGCTCACCGCTGGTGTAATGGTCGAGAAACCAGCCCTGGTTCTCGTCCTCGTGGCGCTCGGCGTAAGGCGGGATGCGATGGCCGTTGATCGGGTCCACGGCGGGCTCGCCCTGCTTCAGGCGTTCGATTCCCGCCCAGATCTGCTGGTGCACTTTGCGGCTGATGGGATAGAAGATGCCGATGCAGAAGGCGATGGAGGCTGTCGTTGCCGGTGCCAGGCCGAAGATGGCCCGGATGGTGAACTGCACTTCCTCGGTCTGGGGCACGTTGGGCAGGTAGCCGACACTGGCCAGCACCGCCAGCGGAATGGACATGCTGGGGATCACCACGAACTTCTGCAGGATCGACCACAGCGCGACGTACTGAGCTTCTCTTCGCTTGCCGGTGTAGAGCTCGTCATAGTCGATCACGTCCGCCTGCATGGCTGGACCGAGGAACAGGCCTGCGCCGAATGCGGCACCCGCCCAGGCAAGGACGAAGAAGGTCGGCCAGATGTCGCCGGGGCCCATGAAGAACAGCGACAGCGAGCCGGTGATGCTCGGAATGAAGCTCACGAGCCAGACCGGTTTCTTCTCGAAACGCCGCGCGAGCCAGATCCACACCGGCAGAAAGAGAAAGCCCGCACCGAAGTAGACGGCGAGGAAGATGGCCAGCCAGGCATCCGGATTCTCCGGCATGAGCACGTATTTCGTGAAGTACGGCATCATGAGCCCCGGAATGGCACCCGTGATTGCGCTTGTCAGGTAGACGGCGAGCAGAATGCGGAACGCCCGGTTGCGGAACACCCGTCTCAGCCCCGGCACCAGCGGATTGGGTGCCCTGGCCACGAAGTCCGGCCGTTCCCGGACCTGGACCACGAGGTTCACGTACAGCGCCACCAGCAGCACGCCAAGCAGCGCGGCGAAACCCGAATAACCCGGCCTCGGACCGCCCAGCCAGGCGATGAACAGCGGTGGCGCGACGGCTGCCACCAGCGTACCCAGCACCACGAAGGACTCGCGGATGCCGAACAGCATGCTGCGGTCGTTGTAGTCGAGGGTGAGTTCCGGACCGAGACCGTAGTGCGGGATGATGTAAACGGTGTGGAACAGGTAGTAGCAGATATAGGTGGCGGCGAACCAGGCGGCGGCATTCGTGCCGTGAATGGACTCCGGTGGCGAGAACATCAGATAAAAGGCGAGGGCGGCCGCAGGCGCTCCGAACAGAATCCATGGCCTGCGCCGACCCCAGCGGCTGCGTGTACTGTCGGTGAGCCAGCCCATCAGCGGATCGGTCAGGGCGTCCAGGGCCCGCGCCAGCGCCTTGATCAGCGCGATGATGCCGAGAGGAACCAGCACGACGTCGGAATAGAAGATGGTGAGATGGATGGCGATGGGAATGGCCATCCCGGCGCCGGCAAAACTCGGTGCGCCGTAGGCCAGCTTGACCCGTAAGGGCAGCTTCTCCCCTGTATCGCTCATGGCAGGATCATCGCGTCCGCAGTCGTCCGAGGCAACTTGCATTCTGAAACGCCCTGGTGCAGGACGCGTGTGAATCGCAGCCGTACGTCGCCGCGGGACAATCAGCTCACTCGGCGCCGCCGACTTCGGCGCAGAGTACCCCCGACACTTCCAGCGCATCGATCTCGGCGTCCGTCATGTCGAGCAATGCCCTCAGCACGGCGCGGTTGTCCGCACCGCGCCGCGTGGCGCCGGAACGGGGCCCCGAGGGACCACCGCTCAGACGGAAAGGTGAACGGGGAATGCGCACGGTGCCGTCGCCGGCAGCGACGTGCACGAATGCCCCCCGGGCCACCGCCCAGTCTTCCTCCGCCGTTCCGGACAGCGGCTTGACCTCGCCGAGGGGAATGCGCGACTGGGCGAGCGCCGCCTCGAAGGCCTCACGATGGGGGAACTCGGCGGCCCACGTCTGCATGAGGGCCTTTATCTCTTCGTCCTTGCCCTGGGTCGAGGCGGGATCGGTCCAACCCCGCGCATCCAGTTCCGACTCCCGGTTCAGGGCCCGGGCGACGCCGAAGATCCAGGTGGTTGGATTGCCGGGTACCTGGATCCAGGTACCGTCGGGAAACCGGATCAGCGCCGCCTTGCCGGGTCGGAAGGGGCTGATCTCGCCGCCAAAGCCGCCATTCACCTCCACGGCCGTCCACTCGTTCACGGCAAGCATGGTTTCCGCCATGGATACGTCCACGTGCTGCCCGACGCCGGTGCGCTCGCGGTGGAGGAGCGCAGCGAGAATGCCGGTCGCGGCCTGGGCACCGACGGCGAAATCGGCGTGGGATACCGCTTCCGGCAGCGGATCGGTACCGCGTTCGCGGGCGTTCAGGTCGATGAGCCCGAGCTCCGCGTGGATGATCGGCGCATAGGCCCGTCGCTGCGCCGCTGGTCCGTCCTGGCCGTAGCCGGAGATGGAGCAGTAGACGATGTCGGGTCTGACCGCGCGCACCGCCTCATACCCGAGCCCGAGTCTCGCCGCCACACCGGGGCGGTAATTCTCGACCAGCACGTCCGCATCCTCGAGCAGCGCGAGCACCAGTGCCTGGCCTTCGGGGCGGGTCAGGTCGATGGACAGGTGACGCTTGCCTGCATTCTGCTGAGCATAGTTCACTGCCACCCCACCCACCTTGGGGACACCGCGGCGCAGCAGATCCCCATCCGGTGGTTCGATCTTGATCACCTCGGCACCCAGGTCCGCCAGCGTACGGGTGCAGCAGGGTCCGGCGACCACCCGGGACAGATCGATGACGCGAATGCCTTCGAGCAGCACGATTCAGCCCACCGCCTCGAAGGTGGCGCGTTCGTCCACGGGCCACAGTGGTCGGGTCGAGCGCTGTCTCGGAAACACCTCGATGTGGTGGGTGGTAAGTCCCGGCGGGTCTGCGGTGACGATGGCACTGGCGATGGACTGGAACCCCGCGCGGAAGTGGTTGCTGGATTTCAGCGCCACGTACCGGTAGCGCATCACGTCCATCCCGAGCGCCAGAAAGGGCTCGGGATCGAACGTCTGCGAACGGCGGCTGGCGACGATGATCTCGACGCCGCCGCCCTCGGGAATGAGGCGCGCCATGGGTCCCAGATTGAGCGGCGCACCTCGGAACATGGCTTGCAGCGTGATCCGCCCGTCGTGCAGTGATTTCACGTAGACGGACAGGGGCAGCGGCTCGCCGTGGAGGTCGTCGGTCCTGCCCCCGAGTCTGACCTCGATGGTGGCACCCACGCCCGCCGCGTGGGCGGCAGCCGCCGTTTCCGGATCGACGATGAATCCGAAGCACGCCTGCTCGAGCCCCGCATCGAGCATGGCACGCAGCAGGTGAGTGCCGTCTCCCGGTGCGCCTCCCCCGCAGTTGTCCGAGGTCTCCTGGAGGATGATGGGACCGTCGCCCGGCTGCCAGGGCAGACGCTCAGCTTCGGCAACGGCTTCTGCGGCACTGAGGCTGGCAGGTTTGAAACGGTGCCGAGCCTTCCAGAGCGCGTTGGCCAGCTCCCTTGAAATTCTGCGCGCCTGCTCACGGTTGCCATCGGTGGTGACGACCACCGACGTCCCCACGTGCGCGACGTCGGTGTAGGGAAAGCCGTGAAACCAGCTGACGTCGATAACCCCCGGCTCCTGCTCAGCGGCCAGCATGTGCCCGAGCCACTCCTTTCCCGGTTCGATGAAGGTCGTCGTCGTGGGCATGAGCATGGGCACCGATGTCACCGCGGTCGCGGGCCGGATGCCCTGCCGACGAATGGCGACTATGAGCTCGACGGCTTCCCGCGCCCGTTCGTGCAGATCGATGTGCGGGTAGTGATGACAGGCGAACACACCGTTCAGAGCGTCCGCCATGCGCTGTGTGACGTTGCCGTGCAGATCGAAGGTGGCGACCACGGGCACATCCGGACCCATGACCTCCCGCACTGCCAGTGCCAGATCCCCCTCGAGGTCGTCGATGCCATCGACCACACCGGCCCCGTGCAGACACAGGACCACACCGTCAAGGGATCCCGAGTCCGAAAGGCCGTGCAGGATCTCGTCCTTGAACGCTTCATACGTCTCCCGCTCGATGACACCGGAGGGTTGTGCGGAAACGAACAGCACCGGTACAGGCTCGACATCGACGTCCATGCAGGCAGCCACGGCGCCACCGACGTCTGATTCCTGATCGGCGGTCTCGAGCATCTTCTTCCCACGCAGCTCGTGGAAGTCCTCGCGTCTGGTGGGCGCGGTGCAGTAGGTGTTGGTTTCGTGAGAGATCCCGGCAATGGCGATTCGCATGGTTCAGCGCTTCTCCAGGGTGTCGATCATGTCCTGCAGGTACCCGATCTGGCGCTCCCGCCAGCTGCGTTCCCGCTCGAGCGCCGCCTCGTCCGTGATGTCCAGCTGCTCGAGCTCCGCCTTCAGCTCGTCGCGCTTGACGCGGAGCCGGTTGACCCGCGCGGCAATTTCCGCCTTGTCGAACATCAGCTGCTCGGCATGCGTATCCTCATCATCTCCCGCTTCGCGGGGCGGCGCGGGAATCATGCGACGCGCCGGATCCAGCCGGCGCTGGTTCATGAAGCTCGGTGAGACGATCTCGATGCCGTCGTCGTGCAGCCGGTCGAGCATCTTTCCGCGGAGCTCGTTCCGCTTACTGACAAGGTTACTCACGTCCTCCAGAAATCCGTAGACGCGATAGCTGACCGAGTAATCTCCCAGACTTGTGATCTGCACAAAAGGGTCTGCCAGCTCCGCATCGGTCGCCGCCTCCTTGAGCCGGTCCCGTATCCGGTGCCGGTGCACGTCGTAGCCGAGCGAGACGTCTGCGGAGATCAGGGTTCCGGACGAGCGGACCACGCGTACCGGCTGGTTCATGATGAAGAGGTTGGGCAGGGTGATCAGATCGCGGTCTTCGCTCTGGATTTCCGTGTGCAGCAGTCCCTTCTCCGTCACCCGGCCGAACTGCTCCCCGACGCGGATGAAGTCACCGGGATGGAAGCCGCCGACGTAGCGCAGCATGAGGCCGGCCATGGCGTTGCTGACGAAGGTGGTGGACGACAGGGCGATCACGGCGGTGATCACGAGGCCGAACAGACTCAGCAGTTGCCCGGTGGTAGTGCTCTCCAGCGGTAGTGCCAGGATCAGCGCGACGTTCGCCACCACAATGACCACCATACTGACCAGCTGGCGGATGATGCGGGTCGAGGGATCGTCGGGAATGAGGCGCCTCAGGCTCCAGAACAGAGCCGCGGCCACGCCCAGCGTAGCGCCGGCAGGCAGCAGCCAGTCGAATACCAGAGCGGTCCAGTTCATGGCGGGGGATTGTACGTGTACTTTCGGGACGATGCTGGCGATCGGGCGGATGTTCGGTTAGAACTGCCAGCTGCAGGTCGGCGATATCGACATCGGCCGGCATGAGGAGAAAAAGATGAGCGAAGCACGAATTGAAGCGGTGGACCTGCCGGACCCCTACGAGGTTCCGCTGGAAGACATCAACATGTCACAGGGTGTGCTGTTTCAGCAGCAGGCGCACTGGAAATACTTCGAGCGGCTGCGTGCCGAGGATCCCGTTCACTACTGTCCGGACAGCGACTTCGGGCCGTTCTGGTCGGTCACCCGATTCAACGACATCTTCGAGGTGGACAACGATCACCAGACGTTCTCGTCCGAAGGCGGCATCACGCTGGGCCCGCCGGTGACCATGAAACCAGAGCAGCAGATGCGCACGCCCATGTTCATCGCCATGGACCCGCCCAAGCACGACGTGCAGCGGGCCACGGTGGCGCCGGTGGTGGCGCCCAGAAATCTTGCGTCGCTCGAGAGCACTATCCGCGAACGGGTATCGTCGATTCTGGACGGTCTGCCGAGGGGTGAGACCTTCAACTGGGTGGATCGCGTATCCATCGAGCTCACCACGCAGATGCTGGCCACGCTGTTCGACTTCCCGTTCGAAGACCGTCGCAAACTCACCTACTGGTCTGATGTGATCACTTCGGCGCCGGGGGTGCTGGTCGAGTCTCCGGAGCAGCGGCGTGAGGTGCTGATGGAGTGCCTCGAGACATTCACGGCGCTCTGGCACGAGCGGGCCAAAAAGCCGCCGAAGTTCGACCTGATCTCGCTGATGGCGCACGGTGACGATACCAGGGACATGCTGTCGCGGCCCATGGAGCTGCTCGGCAACCTGATCCTGCTCATCGTCGGCGGCAATGACACGACGCGAAACTCGATCAGCGGTGGCGTGCTGGCGCTGAACCAGCATCCGGCAGAGTACGACAAGCTGCGTCGTGACGTCGGCGTGATCCCCAACATGGTCTCCGAGATCATCCGCTGGCAGACGCCGCTTGCCTACATGCGCCGAACCGCGACGCGGGATACGGAGCTTCGCGGTAAGCAAATCCGGGCGGGGGACAAGGTGCTCATGTGGTACATCTCGGGCAACCGGGACGAGACGGCGATCGATAGACCCAACGAGTTTCTCATCGATCGTCCCAAGGCACGCCACCACCTCTCGTTCGGTTTCGGCATTCATCGCTGCATGGGTAACCGTCTCGCCGAGATGCAGCTCAGGATCGTCTGGGAAGAGATCATGAAACGTTTCCGCATGGTGGAAGTCGTTGGCGAACCACGACGCAACCTGTCGGCCTTCGTTCACGGTTTCACGGAGCTGCCTGTTCAGGTCCACGAACTCTGAGGACTCAGATCACGCCGCGCTGCTCCAGATCCGCAACGGCCGCAGGATCGTAGCCGAGTTCGGCGAGTATGGCCGCGGTCTGCTCGCCGTGGGTGGGTGCGCGGAGGTTCAGCGTCGCCGGCTCCGCCGAGAATTTGAGCGGCGTGCCGAGATGCTCGCGTCCGGCTACATCCTCTATGCACATCTCCCGGTGCCGCGTCTGCGGCAGGTCCAGGCCTGTTCGGAGGTCGTTCACCGGTGCAAAGCAGACGTCGAGGCCCGTGAAGAACTCGATCCACTCGGCCTTGGTCCGGCCGGCGAAGGTCTCGGTCAGATACGTCACCACCGGCAGCTGGCCGGGACCCGGCGGCAGCTCGCACAGTGGAATGAGATCCTCCCGGCCGAGGGCCGTCAGCAGGTTACGGGCGAATTTGATTTCGGAACCGCCGAGTGTGATATGACCACCATCCCCGGTGGCGTAGATCCGATACAGCGCGTTGCCGCCCCAGATCCGCTCGTTGCGTGGTACCGGCGGGACACGGTCCGCGAACACCGCACCCATGCTGTTCGGCATGCAGGCCAGTATGGAATCCATCATCGCGACGTCGAGGTAGTCTCCGCGGCCGGTCTGCGTGCGCCGGAGCAGGGCCATCAGGATGCCGGACAGCGTCAGCGTGGCGGCAAGCATGTCCCCCGCCGGCATGGCAGGCATGACCGGTGTGCCCAGGTCGTCCACGTTGTTGGACAGCAGACCACACATGGCTTCCACCGCCAGGTCGTGTGCGGGATCCGCCGCCAGCGGTCCGGTCTGACCGTAGGCCGAGATGGCAGCGTAGACGATGCGGGGATTGATGGCGGCGATGGTGTCGTAGTCCACACCCAGCCGCCTGACCACGCCTGGACGGAAGGATTCGACGATCACGTCAGCAGTCCGTGCCAGTGCGAGAAAGACCTCGAGGCCCGCCGGATCCTTCAGATCAAGCGAGAGACTCTCCTTGCCACGGTGTGTGCAGGCGAAGTACACGGACTCTCCGTCGCGCCGCTGGCCGATGTGCCGGTTGGGTTCTCCTTCGCCCAGGCTCTCGATCTTGATCACCCGCGCGCCGTGGTCGGCCATGATCTGGGTGACCGTGGGACCGGGCAGAAACAGGGAAAGATCGAGACACGTGATCCCGTCGAGCTTCATCTGACTATCCACTTCGTTTGGCAGGCTGGGTATATTAACGGCTCGGTCATGGGGAGAGCCGCTCGAATCGCCGCGTTTCGCGTCGCGGCCGGCTGCTTCGACAGATCCGCACAAAGACAGAAGAACGAGCACTTAGGGGAGACTATGCCACGCGTTGCACTACTGATCCTGTCATGGCTGCTGCCACTGGGCGCCTTCGCCGTGGAGTTCGATCCGGATTACCAGGCGCCCCGGGGACCGGGTGGCGTGCATCCCGACCTGAACGGGATCTGGCAGGCGCTCAACGAAGCCAACTACGACCTCGAGCTGCACATGGCGCGCTCGGCGCTGCAGGAGCGTGAAGGTCCGCACGGTCCCGTGCCGGCGAAGGACCTGCTGCCCATGGGGGCTGTCGCGTCCGTGCCACCGGGTGTGGGCGTGATCAGGGGTGGTGGCCGGATACCCTACAAGCCGGAAGCGCTGGCGCAGCGCGAGGAGAACCGGGCGAATTGGGCGGAGCGCGATCCGGAGGTGAAGTGCTACCTGCCGGGCGTGCCGAGAGCCACCTACATGCCCCAGCCATTCCAGATCTTCCAGGGGGAAGGCTCGGTGTTCATTGCCTATCAGTGGGCTGGTGCGGTACGTGACGTCTACTTCGAAGACCCCGGTCCGCCTCAGGTGGACTCCTGGATGGGTCAGTCCGTCGGTCGCTGGGATGGGGATACGCTGGTGGTGGAGGCGACGGGCTTTCTTGGTCAGGCCTGGTTGGATCGAGCCGGCAATCACACCAGCTGGAAGCTCAAGGTGACAGAGCGCTACACGCCGGTGAGTCCCTATCACCTCTGGTACGAAGCCACCATCGAGGACCCGGAAACCTTCACGGAGCCGTGGACCATCGAGATGCCGCTCTACCGGCGCATGGATCCGGGTATCGAGCTCATGGATTTCAAGTGCGTCGAGTTCGTGGAAGAGCTGCTCTACGGCAAGTACCGGCGACATCCGCTCGACTGACGATCACGGAGGAGGGTGTGAAACGGATTCTGACAATTCTGCACACGGTGCTCGCCGCCGGCACGATGGCCGCGTCGGTGTTGGCGACGCCCTCGGTGAGGGCGATGGCGGAACAGACGGCACATGGTGTGCCGGATCTTTCCGGCACCTATGACGTGGCCACCATCACGCCCCTGCAGCGACCGGCCGAGCTCGGCGACAACCTGATTCTCACGCCGGAGCTGGCGAAGGCGGCGGAGCGACGGGTTGCTGCCATGAAGGCGGAGAACAATCAGGCCAGTGATCCCAACCGCGGCGCGCCACCGGCAGGCGGCGACGGATCCACGGGCGCTGCGGGCAACGTGGGTGGCTACAACACGTTCTGGATCGACAACGGCGAGAATGCGATCCGTATCGACGGTCAGTACCGTACCTCCATCATCACCGATCCGAAGAACGGCCGCCGGCCACCCATGACCCCGGCCGCCCAGCAGGAGTTCCGGCAGCGGATGGCCTTCTTCCGGGAAAACTCGGGCGAAGCCTGGTGGGTCGGCAGCGAAGGGCCCTGGCCCTACGACGACCCGGAGATCCGGACCCTGTCGGATCGTTGTCTGCTCGGTTTCGGATCCACTGGCGGTCCGCCCATGCTGCCCGTGCTCTACAACAACCTGAAGCGCATCGTGCAGACGCCGGATTACGTGATGATCCTCATCGAGATGGTGCACGACGCGCGCATCATCCGGCTCAACAGCGAGCACGTGGATCCTTCGATCCGGAAATGGATGGGTGACTCCATCGGTTGGTGGGAAGGAGACACGCTGGTGGTCGATACGACCAACTTCACCGACTCTCCGGCCCTGGGTCTTGCCAGCCGGGACCTGCACGTGGTTGAGCGGTTCAGACGCATCGACGCGGATACGCTGCTCTACAGCTTCACGGTGGAAGACCCGAACACCTGGACCAGCCCCTGGAGCGGAGAGTACCCATGGCCTGCCACAGAAGACCGGCTCTACGAGTACGCCTGTCACGAAGGCAACTACGCCATGGAAGGCATGCTCAGGGGCGCCCGGATTCTGGAAGCAGAAGCGCTGGGCGAAGCCTCCGGTGCGCCCGGTGGCGGTGGCAACTGAGCCGACCTTGCCACTACAATCCGGGCAAACCTGTTTACGAAGTTGTAAGAGAGATCAGAATCTTATGCTCAAGCCGACCATTTCCCGTCTCATCACGCTGGGGCTGACCGGCGCCCTGATTGCCGGTTCGGTGCCGGCCCTGGCTCACCATGCCTTCGGTGCGGAGTTCGATCCGAACCGGCCGCTGGTGCTGCGCGGACCGGTTGTCCGCGTCGAGTGGGTGAACCCTCACACGTGGATTCACATGGAGGTGACCAAGGAGGACGGCACCACGGAAGTCTGGATGGTGGAGGGTGGTACGCCCAACACCCTGCTGCGCCGCGGTCTGACCCGCGACACGCTCACCCCCGGTACCGTGATCGTCGTCGACGGCTACCAGAGCAAGGACCGTTCGAACCGTGCCAACGGCCGCGACGTGACCTTCACCGATGGCCGCAAGATCTTCATGGGTTCGTCCGGCACCGGTGCACCGCGGGACGGTGCGGATCCCACCGAACCGCCACGCGAGTAGGTCACCGGGGCCGTGAACGCGGCAGGTGCACCGCTGTGGCTGACTGCCTGCCTGATGCTGGCCGGGCCCGCTGCCGTGCAGGCAGCGGGGCCCGTCGCGCCTGTCGGCTTCGATCCCGTGTACGACCTGCTCACCGAATACTGCGGCGGCTGTCATGTCCAGGGCCAGGCGGATGGTCCCTGGAGTCTGGATACGCCGCCGACGGCGGAACACTTCCCGGTCTGTCTGGGGGAGCCGGTGAGCGATCGGCTGCGCTGCGCCACCTACCATCAGCTGGTGGACGCTCCGGCACCGGGTATTCCAGCCTGGATCCGACCTGAAGACGGACCGGCCAGCGAGCCCTATGCCCAGGCCTGTGACCCCGAGGTGAGCTTCCACATCGGGCATTCTCTGCCGGCGCCGCTCGACGCCGGTGACTGTGCCCTGTTTCTCGACTGGATCGAATCCGGCGCGCAGCGCTGAGCGGGCATCCTAGCCGTCGTCATTCGCCGTGCGGATATCGGCTGCGGCGGCGTCCGCCTGCCGGTCTCTGTCGTTGTCGACCTGTGCCTTGCGGGGATCCGGCGTCTGGCTGATCACCGTTTCCCGTCTCAGCTTGTGCAGACTGCTCTGCACCTCGTCCTGCATGCGGGTGGCGGTATCCGGGGGCGGGGGGACCACCAGATCCGTTCGCGGCTCTCCCAGGGCGTCCTTGCCGGGTACCGCCTTCAGCCCCTTACCGGCAATGGCCGCGTCGTTGGTCGTCGAGAGATCCTTCAGTGTGGACTGGACGGTGGCGGAACGGGTGTCCTGACGGACCGTTTCTGCGGCCCGGAGCGGCTGGGCAGCCCCGAGCAGCAGGATAACGAGCCAGAACGGGTAACGGAGATGACACATGGCCGTGATGCTGGGTCGGTAGCGGGTCCGGGTCAAGGCTGGGCGAGCTTGTGGCGGGCGACCACCTTCGGCCAAGATAGATGCACTGGAAGGTGCAGGGGAAGTGGCATGGCGACGATACCGCAAGGCTGGCAGGTGCGCCGGCTGGCCCCCGCGCTCGGCGCGGAAGTCACCGGCGTGGATCTCAGAGATCAGGATGCGTCGGCCATCGACGCGCTGAAGGCCCTGCTGCTCGAGCACCTGGTGCTGTTCTTTCCAGCGCAGGATCTGAGCGTCGACGAGCACGTGGCACTGGGCCGGTGCTTCGGTGAGCTGGAAGGCCATCCGCACCTGAAGAACCCCTACACGCCCCACACCGAGCTTTTCGAGCTGGCGGCCACTCACGGCGGGATTGCGGACGAGTGGCATACGGACATCACGTTCCGTGACGAGCCGGCGCTGATGTCCATCCTGCACATGGTGAAGTGTCCGGAAACCGGCGGCGACACCATGTGGTCGAGCCTGTACCGGGCCTACGAGGAGCTGTCCACGCCCATGCAGGCGCTGTGCGACGGGTTGACGGCGCTGCACGATGCGCTGCCGCACAACCGCCCGGATCAGATGGCCATTCATCCGGTGGTGCGTATCCATCCGGAAACGGGCAGGAAGGCGCTGTACGTGAACGAGCATTTCACAAGGCGGATCGTCGAGATGAATGCCTACGAATCCGATGCGCTGCTGCGGCATCTGACCCGGTGGGTGTCGAATCCGCGGTTCACGGTGCGGTACCGGTGGCAGGAACACACCTATGCCATGTGGGACAACCGCTGCACGCAACACTTCGTGCTGAACGATTTCGAAGGGGAACGGGTGATCCAGCGGGTCACTATCATGGGTGACCGTCCGGTTGGAGACCCGCCACGCTGGGAACCCTTCGTCCGTCCCGGCCGACTGTCGGCCGCCTCCCGGCACGATCGGCAACTGTTTCAGTTCCTGAAGGCCAGGGACGGGCAGACCTGACCCGTACCGATCATTCGGCCAGCGGGTGACCGAACAGCTAGTGGAAGTGGCCGGTGCAGGCCACGGAAGCCCCCGTCCACCGTGGTTTTTGCGTATGTCGACGCGCTCCACGCCGTGGTAAACGGTCACGTGGCGCGGGTCGCTTTTACGCGGCATCCCGCTACAATCCGCGATTCGAAATCGGAACGGTTCCGGGGTTCCTGGAACATTCGGCAGTCATCCATTCAGGAGTTTGCGATCCATGGCTAAGATCACCTTCATCACCCACGACGGACAGCCGCACGTTGTCGAAGCGGCCAACGGCACATCGGTCATGAACGCCGCCATCGACAACCTGGTCCCCGGCATCGACGCGGACTGCGGCGGCGAGTGCTCCTGCGCCACCTGCCACGTGGTCGTGGACGATGCCTGGTGGGACAAGGTGGGCGGACCAAGCGACCGGGAGGAGTCCATGCTGGATCTCAATCCGGAGCGGGAACCACACTCGCGGTTGTCCTGTCAGATTCCAGTAAGGGACGAGCTGGATGGCCTGGTCGTGAACGTGCCCGAGTTCCAGATGTAGATAAGGGTCTCGACAGGGAAGGCTGCCGGCGCAGAGGAAGTCAAGGAGTCAACGATGAGCGAGGCTATAGCACTCACAGCGGATCAGGACAGCCTGGCGAGGGCACGGGAGGAAGCGTACGGCGCTCCCCTGGAAGCGCTC
Organism: Gammaproteobacteria bacterium; assembly: GCA_003247835.1. Taxonomy (GTDB): domain Bacteria; phylum Pseudomonadota; class Gammaproteobacteria; order Pseudomonadales; family Azotimanducaceae; genus SZUA-309. The sequence continues at coordinate 39,069 of QJYB01000102.1, forward strand.
GACGTGGCGCGTCCGGAGCTTTTCGAACAGGACGTCATGTGGCCTTACTTCGAACGCCTGCGGGCGGAAGCGCCTGTGCACTACTGCGCGGAGAGTGTTTTCGGTCCGTACTGGTCGGTCACTACCTATGATCTGATCAAGGAAGTTGATACCAGTCACGAGATCTTCTCGTCGGAGCCGACCATCGTCATCGACGATCCCGATGAAGACTTCGACCTGCCGATGTTCATCGCCATGGACCCGCCGAAGCACGACGAGCAGCGCAAGGTGGTTTCGCCCGTGGTCGGCCCCCGCAATCTGGCAGCGCTGGAGCCCGTCATCCGCCAGCGTGTGCAGACCATTCTGGATTCGCTGCCGGTGGGTGAGACGTTCGACTGGGTCGACCGGGTATCCATCGAGCTCACGACCCAGATGCTGGCCACACTGTTCGACTTTCCCTGGGAAGAGCGTCGCAAGCTGACGCGCTGGTCGGACGTCACCACCGCGAACGAGGAGTCCGGCATCGTCGAATCGGAAGAGCAGCGCCGGGCAGAACTCTACGAGTGCCTGGAGTACTTCACCGGTCTCTGGCACGACCGCGCCGGCAAGGCGCCGGGAAACGACCTGATCTCGCTGCTCGCCCACGGCGAGGCGACCCGGGATCTGGTCAACCGGCCCATGGAGTTTCTGGGCAATCTGGTGCTGCTGATCGTCGGTGGCAACGACACCACGCGGAATTCCCTGTCCGGTGGCGTCCTCGCACTCAACCTGTTTCCTGATCAGTTCACCAGGCTGAAAGCGGATCCCGGGGTGATTCCGAACATGGTCTCCGAGATCATCCGCTGGCAGACACCGCTTGCGCACATGCGGCGCACGGCGAAGCAGGACGCCGTGCTCGGCGGTCAGCAGATCCGCGCGGGTGACAAGGTGGTGATGTGGTACGTCTCCGGCAACCGGGACGAATCCATGTTCAGAAATGCGGACGATTTCGTCATCGACCGGGAGAACGCACGCAAACACATCGCCTTCGGTTTCGGTCTGCACCGCTGCATGGGCAACCGCGTCGCCGAAATGCAGCTCAGGATCGCCTGGGAGGAGATTCTCAAGCGGTTCAGTCACATCGAAGTGGTGGGGGAGCCGGTGCGGGTGCGTTCCGGTTTCGTCAAGGGTTATCTCGAGCTGCCGGTCCGGGTTACCGCGGCTTAGCAGGACACGGTTTTTCTGTCGCCGGCAGCTGTGCGGCTGCCGGTGATGAATTTTTTTTCCAGTCAGAGAGAGAGGATCATGAACAACACAGACAAGTTCTACATCAACGGTGAGTGGGTAGCGCCATCGACCAAGGACACCCTCGAGGTCATCAATCCCGCCACCGAAGAACCCATCGCCACCATCGCCATGGGTGGCAAGGCGGACGTGGACAAGGCCGTGGCGGCTGCCAAGGCGGCATTCGTCACATTTTCACAGACCTCAGTGGACGAACGGGCGGCGCTGCTCGGACGCATCATCGAAGCCTATCAGGCGCGGATGGGTGACATCGCCGCCACGGTTTCTCAGGAAATGGGTGCGCCCATCGGTCTTGCGAACGCCGCGCAGGCTCCTGCCGGTCTTGGCCATCTCATGTTCGCGCTGAACGCCATGAAGAGTTTCCCCTGGGAAGAGGATGCCGGCAGAGCCCGTATCGTCCGGGAGCCCATCGGCGTCTGCGGGCTGATCACGCCCTGGAACTGGCCGCTGAATCAGATTGCCGCCAAGGTGGGTCCGGCGATTGCCGCGGGCTGCACCATGGTGCTGAAACCTTCCGAGATCGCGCCGCTCAACGCCATCATCTTCGCGGAGGTGATGCACGCAGCCGGCACCCCGCCCGGCGTGTTCAACCTGATCCAAGGCGACGGACCCACCGTCGGGGTGGCGATGTCGTCTCATCCCGACATCGACATGATGTCGTTTACCGGCTCGACGCGGGCTGGGATCTCCGTTGCCCAGGAAGCTGCCAGGACTGTGAAGCGGGTGGCGCAGGAATTGGGTGGCAAGTCCCCCAACGTGATTCTCGACGATGCTTCGTTCGCCGAGGTGGTGGCACGGGACACGTTCGGGGTGTGCATGAACACCGGCCAGTCCTGTAACGCGCCTACCCGAATGCTGGTACCGGCGAGCCGGATGGCAGAAGCAGCGGCAATTGCCAAGGCCACGGCAGAGCAGATCAAGGTGGGAGATCCCTCCAACCCTGAAACGCAGATCGGCCCCGTGGTATCCGCCGCCCAGTTCGACAAGGTCCAGACCCTGATCCAGAAGGGGATCGACGAGGGCGCCAAGCTCGAAACCGGTGGACTCGGTCGCCCGGACGGTCTGAACCGGGGTTACTTCATCCGACCAACCATCTTCTCGGATGTGCGGAACGACATGACCATTGCCCAGGAGGAAATCTTCGGGCCGGTGCTATCGCTCATTCCCTACGCGGACGAGGATGACGCGGTGGAGATCGCCAATGACACGGTCTATGGACTCTCCGCCTACGTCTCGAGCGGGAATCTGGAGCACGCGGCGAGCGTTGGCCGGAAGATCCGAGCGGGCAACGTGCATCTGAACGGAGCCGGGGTGGATCCGGGTGCGCCGTTCGGTGGCTACAAGCAGTCCGGCAACGGCCGCGAATTCAGCAAGTGGGGGCTCGAGGAGTTCCTGGAGACCAAGGCGCTGCTGGGTTTCAACGCCTCCTGATGCCGGCTCCGGCAGGGCAGAACCCTCAGCGTCGGGCGGAGGGATGTCGCATTCGCGCCCGGCGTCTGCTCGGCCTGGCGGCGGCCCTGCTGGTTGTGGGCGGCTGCGGCGAGGCCGACGCGCCGGTGCCCGCGGCGGCGGCGGATCTGGTGATCACGTCGGCCAGGATCTGGACCGGCGAGCCGGAGATGCCCTGGGCCGAAGCGCTCGCTGTCCGTGGTGAGCGCATCGCCGCCGTCGGTTCGGATGCAGACGTCGCTCCACTCATCGGCCCGGACACGGAGCGTATCGATGCACCACCTGGAATCGTGGTGCCCGGCTTCATCGACACCCACGTGCATTTCCTCACCGGCGGCTTCGCGCTGTCGTCGGTGCAACTGCGTGATGCCAGAACGCCGGACGAGTTCACCCGCCGGATTGCCGACTACACCGCGACCCTCGCCCCGGGCGAATGGGTGTTGAACGGGGACTGGGATCACGAGCACTGGGGCGGCGAGCTGCCCACCCGTGACTGGATCGACGGCTGGACCGCTGACAACCCGGTGATGATCAACCGGCTCGATGGGCACATGGTGCTGGCCAACTCCAAAGCGCTCGATCTCGCCGGCGTGACTGCGGATACCCCAGACGTGCCGGGCGGCGAAATCGTGCGTGATGCGGATGGCAATCCCACGGGCGTGTTGAAGGACAATGCCATGTCCCTGGTGGAGCGGGTGGTGCCGGAGCCGACATCGGCGCAGCTGGACCGGGCGCTCGCCGCGGCCAGCGCCTACGTGCTGGCCCAGGGTGTGACCACCGTGCACGACATGGACGGCTGGCGCAGTCTCGAGACGTATCGCCGTGCGCAGTCGGCGGACGCGCTGGGCATCAGGGTGTACGCCATGGTGCCGCTCAGGGACCACGCGAAGCTCGCTGCCGAGGTGGCCCGCGTCGGTCGCGGCGATCAGTGGCTGCGCATTGGCGGTCTGAAAGGCTTCATGGACGGATCGCTCGGCTCCCACACGGCCGCGTTTTTCGAACCGTTCACGGACACGCCGGCAGACCGCGGCTTCTTCGTCAATGACCCGGCCGATATGGCGTCCTGGATCGGCGCCGCGGATGCGGAAGGACTGCAGGTGATGGTGCACGCCATCGGTGACCGGGCGATCTCCGTGCTGCTCGACATCTACGCGGACACCGAGGCGGCGAACGGTCCGAAGGACCGAAGGTTCCGCATCGAGCACGCCCAGCACATCCATCCCGACGACATCGCCCGCTTCGCGGCACTGGACGTGATCGCCAGCATGCAGCCCTACCATGCCATCGACGACGGCCGCTGGGCGGACCGGGTCATCGGCCCCGAGCGGGCGAAGACGACCTATGCGTTCAGGAGCCTGCTCGATGCTGGGGCCCGGGTCGCATTCGGCAGCGACTGGTTCGTGGCACCGCCCATTCCGCTCATGGGTGTCTATGCGGCGGTGACCCGGCGGACCCTCGACGATGCCAATCCCGCGGGTTGGGTGCCCGAGCAGAAGATCAGCGTGGAGGAAGCCCTCACTGCGTACACCAGAACGGCGGCCTACGCCTCCTTCGAGGAAGGAGAGAAGGGCTCACTGGCGCCAGGCAAGCTCGCGGACCTGGTGCTGCTGGATCAGGACGTTACGACTGTCGCACCCGAACGTATTCGCGAAGTGCGGGTGCTTCGCACGATCGTCGGGGGGCGTTCCAAGTTCGAGGCAGTCCCTTAGCGAGCTGCGGCAGATGGCGTGATGCCGCCGTGCGCTCCGGATACCTGCTGATGCCTCTCACCGTGAGCAGCCGCTGCTGGTTCCGGCTGCTGGGCAGGGTGGTCGGTAGCGCGGTGCCCACACGGCGGCGAGGTTCGATCGACCCCGGGTGCGCAGGCGCAGGAAGCGCTGCCACGGCCGGAACAGCTTCGTCGTGTTTGCGGCCGGAAGCGGATCTATCTGGCTATCCATGGCCGGTCTCCCCGGCACCGGTTGGTGCCCTGTCGATGGAATACTGCCACTGTAACGGCCTTCTCCTGACACCTGAGTGTCAGTAGCTGGCATTGATCTGATTGAAAACGCGGTTCTTACTGACAATGGTATGTCAGTAGAGAGGATTTTCGAGGCAGTAGCGATGCTAGACTGCCGCCATTCGACGACGGAGTAGTACATGCGTCCCGCGGACCGTCTCTTCCAGATCGTGCTGATGCTCGGCCGCGGCCGGGTGGTTACCGCCAGGATGCTGGCCGAGCGCCTGGAGGTCTCCGAGCGGACCATCTATCGGGACATTCAGGATCTGGTGGCCTCGGGGGTACCCATAGAGGGAGAAGCCGGGGTGGGGTACATCCTGCGCCGGGGGTATCAGGTGCCGCCACTGATGTTCAACGAAGAGGAGCTCCAGGCGCTGGTGTTCGGCGCAGATGTGGCGCGCACCTGGGGTGACGCGGAAATGGCGAAGGCTGCGGACAGCATCCTGGCGAAAGTGGACGCGGTGCTGCCTGAGCGTCTCCGACCGGCGCTGGATACCCATCGGCTGGTCGTGCCGGATACCGAGATGAGCGAGCGGGCCACGGCGATGCTCGGAGAGGTACGCGATGGAATCAACCGGCAGGTGCGACTTTTCCTGGATTACCGCGACGTCTCGGGGGTAAGCACCGAGCGGATCGTCTGGCCGCTGACGCTGCTCTACTGGGGCAAGAGCTGGACCCTGGGTGCGTGGTGTGAGCTCCGGCAGGCGTTCCGTACCTTCCGCATCGACCGCATACACTCGCTCAACGTGTTGAGCTCGCGCTTTCCGGACGAGCCCGGCAAGCGTCTCGAGGATTATCTCGTCTGTGCGGCTGAACGCGGCGACCGGGACCGGCAGGACGGGCAGCGGGACCGCAGAGCCGTATCCTGAGCAGCGGCCGACGCAGGCTTACTTCGGGAAGAGCAGCTGCAGCTGCAGGCGCAGCTGCCACTGCGCGGCATAGTCCGGCCGCTCGACGTTGTAGTAACCCGCGACCAGCAGATTCACCGGCTGTTTACCGAACCGCATCACCTGGCCAATGCCGATCCCCAGGGGCAGGGTCCATCGTTGGCCGCTGTCCGCCTCCCAGTTGGCAGTGATGATGGGCGCAAAGGAGAGGTAGCGACCCGGGTGCTGCGGAAAGTTGTAGTTCACGAAGGGCTGCACGAGCAGCTGGTTGACGTCGCTGGCGCCGCTGTCCTTGGCGACGGACCAGACGTTGTTGATGAGCGCTCCGTAGACCCATGTCTTGCCGAGATGGAGCGCCACCGCGGTAGGCCCGAGCCCCCAGACACCCTGACCCAGCCGGTTGTCCGTAGCGGTATCGAGCTGAGCGATCACACCGGCTCCCCACACCCAGCCATCGGAGGCCGCCTTGGGTGAGAAGAAGGTCGAAAACTGAATGTCGCCGATGCCGAACTCGCGATCCTGGGATGGGGTGAAAGCAGGTTGTGAGATGACCGGCACAATGGTGCGGGTGATGACGTTCCAGCGATCGTTCAGGCTGAACGGATACACGGGCTGAATGTTCAGGACGTTCTGGACCTTCTCCTGTGGCCCCACATCGAAGTTGATGTTGTTCTGGAACGGCACGCTGATCATATCGGCGATGGGGTTCTGTGCCGCCTTCGCCAGGCTGCCCGAGTCTGTCCCCTGCGCGGCATGGACCTGTGGCAGCGCTGCGAGCAGGCCGCCCGCCAGGCACAACCCCAACGTTCTGGCTCGCAGTTGGGAGCTACGGTGGTCGGACGTTATCTGCACGAGTCCCCTCCCTGGGTAAGCGCGTTGTTGAACGATGTCTGACCGCACCCCTTGCTGCCGGCAGACCGGGTCGGATGCTACGAGTTGACCGGGTAAACGTATATAGGTGGATCCACGCCATGGGTACCGCTTGCCCTCGGTGTATCCACGGCTATACTCCGCGCGACCGCAGTGGGAGTCAGTCGTTTGCTCGAACTCCAATGGAACACGCCCATGCTCGTTTCGGGCATCATTCTCGCCGCCACGTTCATCGGCATCTTCACTGAGAAATTTCACAACCTCGACCGCGTGCGCTTTGCCATGGCGGGCGCGGGCGCCATGATCGTCGCCGGGCAGATACTCGGATTCTACGGGCCAGTGGAGGCGCTCGAGGCCATCGACTGGAATGTCGTGTTCCTGCTCGGCTGCATGATGAGCGTCGTTGCCATCATGCTCCCCACGGGTGGCTTCGACGCCCTGGCATTCCGGATGGCTCGCTGGAGCCGGGGCCGGCTGTACATGCTGCTGGTGCTGATCGGCAGTGCCGTGACCGGTCTGTCGCTGCTGCTCGACAACGTCACCACCGTGGTGATCTTCGCGCCGCTCATCATTCTCATCACCCAGGCCCTCGAGGTGAGCCCGGTGCCGTACCTGCTGGCCGCGGCCCTGCTCTCCGACACCGGCGGCGTGGCCACGCTGGTGGGTGATCCGCCGAACCTGATGATCGGTTCTGCTGCCGGTATCGACTTCAATACGTTCGTGCTCCACATGGGCGGCGTGGTGGTGCTCTGCTGGCTCGCGACCCTGCTGATCCTGCGGGTGATGTTCACCAAGGAGCTCACCGCGGGTCATAGCGACGCCGAGTTTCCCGAGCACTACAAGGTGGCGGATCCGCGTACGTGGCACGCGGCGCTGATCTCGCTCGGCTTCACGTGCGTGCTTTTCCTGGTTCATGGGGCGCTGGACTGGGAGCCGTGGGTAGCGGCTGCGGCCGGTTTTACGCTGCTCGTATTCCTGGCGCCCCGGGTCAAGCTTGACGCCGCCTACGAGCGGGTGGAGATCGCACTTCTGATATTCTTCATCTCGCTGTTCGTGCTCATCGGCGGCGTTGAGCAGAGTCACTTTCTCGAGTACGTCGGGCAGTTCATCGAGCCGCTCGTGCAGCAGGATCTGATGGTGTCCACGATCATCCTGATGTGGGCAGCGGCCCTTCTGTCGGCGATGATCGACAACATCCCGTTCACGGCTGCCATGATTCCCATCATCCACGGCATGGAGCTTCAGGGGATCAACGTCACACCGCTGTGGTGGGGTCTTGCGGTTGGAGTTGGCATGGGCGGCAACGGTACCCACGTCGGCTCCACGGCCAACGTCTACATCGTCACCGTCTCGGAACGACTCGCCCGGGACAAGAACGATCCGTCGCTCGCCATTACTCCAGGGGTGTGGTTCCGCAAGGGGACTCCGGCCATGCTGCTGACGCTCGTAGTTGCGACCCTGGTCTTCGTGCTGTTCTTCGAGTTCTTCTCAGCGCCGCTCGCCGCGGGCTAGGAGCCTGTTGAAAATGAATCCTGGGATTCATTTTTCACCCGCCAGAAGCTAGCAGCCTGTTTTTCAACAGGCTGCCAGTGGGTCAGCCGCAGCGCGAATCCCCGCATGCCAGGCAGGTGAGACAGCCGTCCAGATAAACCACCGCCTTGGTCCGGCACTTTTCGCAGATCTCGGCGCTGGTGGGAAAGCCGCCGTCCTCGAGAATCTCCCCGTCCTCGATCTCACCGCCGAGCAGACGGGCAGCGGCCGCCCGCTTTTCGTCCAGATAGCGGCGCTGGTGCTCGTCGGTGATGTCGGTGAGGATGCCGATGCTTCTCAGGTGGGTTTCCAGCACGTCACCGATCTCGGAGACCAGCGACGGAACGAAGCGGCCGCCTTTTTTCAGGTAGCCTCCCCGCGGATCGAAGACGCTGTGCAGTTCCTCAACCAGGAAGGTTACATCACCGCCTTTCCGGAATACGGCCGACATGATCCGGGTCAGTGCCACGATCCACTGGAAGTGGTCCATGTTCCGCGAGTTGATGAAGATCTCGAAGGGCCGGCGCAGCTCGTGCTCCGTGCCCTCGTTCAGGACGATGTCGTTGATGGTCACGTACAGCGAGTGCTCGGACAGCGGCGTCTTGATCTTGTAAGTCGTACCCTGAAGCGACGACGGCCGTTCCAGCTTCTCATGCATCTGGACCACGGTAGCGGGCACGGTTGCGGTTCCGACGACCGCCGCGTCGACGATTCTTTCATCGATCTTTCGAACCATCTCCCGTTCTCCCGAAGACACCCTCGTTGATGGCGTCGTAGAGATTGGCGGCGGTGAGACGCTCGCCCTGATAGTCGACCTCTTCGTCCCCCCTGAGCTCCACAGTACTGCCGTCGGCGAGGGTGAACCGGTACAAGGTGCGCTCGAGGTCGTCCTCGCGGACCATCACACCCTGAAAGCGGGCCGGATTGTAGCGGAACGTGGTGCACCCCTTCAGCCCCCGCTCGCAGGCGTAGAGATAGATGTCCTTGAACGACTCGTAGGGATAGTCGGAGGGCACGTTGGCGGTCTTGGAAATGGAGGAGTCGATCCACTTCTGTGCCGCCGCCTGCATGTCGACGTGCTCGATCGGCGTGATGTCGTCCGTGGTCACGAAGTAGGGTGGCAGTGGGTGGCTGCTGGAGCCCGGTTCCGCGCCAGGGTCGACGAACTGCCGGTAGGCGAGGAGCTCATAGGAGCAGACATCCACCTTCTCTCTGGATCTGCGTCCCTCACGCACGAGGTTGCGCACGTAGCGGTGGGCGAAAGTCGGCTCGATGCCATTGCTCGCGTTGTTGCCGAGCGACAGAGCTATGGTGCCTGTGGGCGCGATGGAGCTGTGGTGGGTAAAACGGGCGCCGGTGGTGCCGAGCGCATCGACCAGGTCCGGGTCCAGCTCCCGGAGCTGGCGCATATACCGTCCCAGCGAGAACAACCGGGCCCCGCTGAGCTCGTCGCCCGCCTTGTGACCGTGTTCGCGGAGAGCCGGTGCTCGATGCAGCATGTCCGTGGTGACGGTGAACGTTTCCGTCATTATGGGTGCCGGACCTTTTTCGCGGGCGAGCTCCAGTGCCGCCTGCCAGCCGGTCAGCGCCAGCTCGCGTGTGACGGACTCGGTGAAGGCCACCGCTTCCACACTGCCGTAACGGAGGGTGAGCATGGTCAGCGCCGAGCCCAGGCCGAGAAATCCCATGCCGTGTCGACGCTTGCGGCGGATCTCCGCCGCCTGACGCGGCAGCGCCAGACCGTGGATCTCCACCACGTTGTCCAGCATGCGGGTGAAGACGTTCACCACCCGCCGGAAGCGGTCCCAGTCGAAACGTGCCCGATTCGTGAACGGATTGCTGACCAGACGTGTGAGATTCACGGAACCCAGCAGGCAGGCGCCGTAGGGAGGAAGGGGCTGCTCGCCGCAGGGATTGGTCGCGCGGATCTCCTCGCAGAACCAGTTGTTGTTCATGGCGTTGACGCGGTCGATCAGTATGAAGCCCGGTTCCGCATAGTCGTAGGTCGCGCGCATGATGGTGTCCCACAACGACCGGGCAGCCAGCCGCCGGTATACGCGGCACGCGACCTGACCCCGGTCGTTCAACACGTAACCTTCGCTGACCGGCCAGCTGCGCCAGACGACCTGGTTCTCGTCGTGCAGGTCGATACCGGACGACTGCTGCTCCGCTGGCGTCAGCGGGAAGGCGAGCACCCAGGGTGAATCGTTGCGCACTGCCTCCACGAACGCCTCGGTGATGAGCAGCGACAGGTTGAAGTGACGGAAACGCCCGGCCGTGCGTTTTGCGTCGATGAAGGCCAGCACGTCCGGATGGCCCACGTCGAAGGTCGCCATCTGAGCGCCCCGCCGGCCGCCCGCGGAGGACACGGTCTGGCACATACTGTCGAAAACGTCCATGAACGACAGAGGACCGGACGTGTAGGCCTCGGCGCCGGACACCCAGGCACCCTTGGGCCGCAGCGTCGAGAACTCGTAGCCGATGCCGCTGCCACGCTTCAGGGTCATGCCGGCCTCGTGGAGCTTCGTCAGGATGTCGTCCATGGAGTCGTGGATGGTGCCGGAGACGGTGCAGTTGATGGTGGAGGTTGCGGGCTTGTGGCTCTGCGCGCCGGCGTTGGCCAGAATTCTCCCGGCCGGTACCGCGCCGTTCTCGAGTGCCCAGAGAAACTCGGTAGTCCAGTGATCCCGTCGGGCATCGTCCTCCACCGCGGAGAGCGTTCGAGCCACACGCTCGAGCGTCTCGCCGACGGAGCGGTCGATGGGCGAACCGTCCCGTCGCTTCAGACGATACTTGTGTTCCCAGATGTCGACGCTGGCCGCCTGCAGCGGCACGCCGTCAGGGAACAGGGTGTCAGGCGACCCGTACGTCATCACTGACGTCCCGGATGAAGAGTGGCTCGATGCCGAGCGTCTCCTGATCGCGCGTCATGGCCGCGTCGTCGGGTACGGACAGACCTTTTTCCGCGGCGGCGAAGATCGCCGGCAGCAGGGTGGCATCGCTGGTCGTGTTCAGAAAGATGCCTGGCCGGCCGAGCACGTAGGCGACGGCACGCTCCAGGGCGTCGGGGTCACGGATGGGCATGTACCAGGAGAACCGTCTATCCGGGTCGTCGTCCGTCCAGCGCCGTCGGGCGATGGCTTTGATGGTCTGTACGGCCACCTGCTTCTCGGCGCACGTTTCGAGCAGCGACTCCAGATCCGCCCGGTATACGGGGTTCTGACGCATGGAGAAGTTGTAGGGCACCAGGACCGAATCGAAGTCATACCGGGCGAGACTCTTCAGGTGCATCTCCGGCGCGTAGGTGCCGTGACCGGTAACGCCGATGAACCGTACCAGGCCTTCTTCCTTCGCGCGGATGAGCGCCGCCAGGGCACCATCCGCTGCCATTGCGGTGTCCCACCCGGACGGATCCGTGAGGTTGTGCAGCTGGATCAGGTCGACCTGCTCGACGCCCATCCGATACAGGGATTCCTCGAGCTCCCTCTTGGCATCGCTGCCCGACCGCTGGCCGGTCTTGGTCGCCAGAAAGTAATCGGCTCGGTGATCGGCAAGGAACGATGCGAGGCGCAGCTCCGCGTCGCCATAGCTGCGCGCCACGTCGATGTGGTTGATTCCTGCGGAACGGACCATTGCGAGCACTTCGTCGGCCTTCTCCTGACGCATGCCGCCCAGCGCCGCAGCGCCGAAGACGACGCGGGTCGAGTCGTGGCCCGTGTGGCCGAAGGGGATGCGTTCGATCATGGGCGGTTTCCTCGCTCGATGAGTTCGAGCCCAGCCTACCTTGGTTGGCAGGCGCTTTCACCTTAGACTCCGGAAGCTTCAGTGACAGTTGGGGAGGGGTATGGCTACCCAGGCGAGAGATGCCGCCATCGTCGGCATTCACGAGTATCCACTGCGGGATGTGGAGGGCCGGGTGAGCCCGCTGCAGATCAAGGCGGAGAGCGCGGCGGCGGCACTTGCGGACGCGGGACTCACCTGGTCGGACGTGGATGCGATCTACGATGCCGGCGAGGGTGGCGGCATGGGCGGGCTCACCATCGCCGAGTACTTCGGTCTGAAACCGAACGTCATTGACACCACCAACGTCGGCGGCAGTTCCTACGAGTACCACGCGGCACACGCAAAGCGGGACATCGCCGCAGGCAAGGCCAGGGTGGCGCTGCTGACCTACGGATCCACCGCTCACAGCAACGTGCAGCGCATCGGGGCCGGCGGGCGCGGCGGCGGCGTGCACCCGGCGGACAACATGGAATCGTTCACCGGCATGACGCTGATCGCCAACTACGCCATGGTGGCGAGACGTCACATGAGTCAGTACGGCACGACGTCGGAGCAGCTGGCGGAAATCTCGGTGGCGACCCGGGCACACGCCATGCGAAATCCCCAGGCGGTCAAGGCCATGCAGGATCTGGAGTTTCTCGATATCCGTGAGACCACGGTCGCCGACGTGGTCGGTTCGCGCATGGTGGCCGATCCACTGCATCTGCTCGAGTGCTGCATGATCTCCGACGGCGGCGGAGCGGTGGTGATCGCGGCACCCGAGGTGGCACGCGATTGTGCGAAGACGCCGGTGTGGATTCTCGGCTCGGGCGAAGCGACCAAGTATCCGGAGAACGGCGGCGACATCACGGTGAGCGCGGCTGCCCAGTCGGCACCTCAGGCTTTCGGCGAGGCAGGGGTGACCCCGGCGGAGCTGGACATCGCCATGATCTACGATTCCTTCAGCATCACGGTACTCGCCCTGCTCGAAGACCTCGGCTTCTGCCCGAAGGGTGAAGGTGGCGCCTGGGTTGAAGGTGGGCGCCTGCGTTTCGACAACCCTGCGGGACCTGCGCTCAACACTGATGGAGGCGGGCTGTCGTCCAACCATCCTGGTATGCGCGGCATCTTCCTGCTGATCGAGGCGGCGCGGCAACTGCGCGGCGAGTCCACCTCCCAGGTGGCGGGGGCGAGGCTCGCGGTAGCCCACGGCAACGGCGGCATGCTCGGCAGCCGGCACTGTGCCGGCACGGTGATTCTGGGGAGGGACTGATCATGAGCGAATCGAACAGGACGCCCAGCCGGCCGCTACCGCGACTGGACGAGCCGGACACCGGCGAGTTCTGGCGAAAGACGAAGGACAAAGTGCTCGGCTATCAGCACTGTGACGACTGCGGCACCATCGTCTTCTATCCGCGTCGGCACTGCACCGGCTGTCTCGGCTCGAACCTCACCTGGCAGGCATCCGCCGGGGAGGGCACGATCTACACCTTCAGCGTCGTGCGGCAGAGTTACCATCCCTTCTTCAGGAGCCTCGTGCCCTATGCCGTGGCCTGGATCGATCTGGATGAAGGGCCGCGGATTCTGTCCAACATCACAGGCGTCGAGGACCCGGGGACGCTCGAGGTGGGGCAGCGCGTCACCCTGACCTGGGAGGAACACGACGAGGTCTGCATCCCGCTGTTTCGGCCCGCACGGGAGTGAATGTTGGCCGAACCCGTCGAGCAGATCGATGAGGCAGGCCGCGAGGCCTTCGCCGAGCGCGGTCTGATTCTCCGGAAGGGAATGATCCCGCGGGATCGGGTGGACCAGGTCCGCGACGAGATCTACGCGCTTTTCGAGCGGCACGGCGCCGCCCAGGACGGTCGGTGGACGGCGGATCGTCCGGGCGACGAGCTCACCGCGAAGCTGCGCGGGCCCATCAAAGATCGGATGAAGCAGAGTCCGGCCTGCCAGGCGCTGAGCATCCCCGCACTCGAGGACGCCGCGATCGAGCTGCTGGAAGGCGAAGAGGTTCGCACGTTCACGGACCGACCGCAGGTGCTGTTCACCCCGCCGGACGCCGAATGCTGGGTGGTACCGCATAAAATCTGGCATCTCGATGTGCCGCGACTGGGCGTCGGCCGGTGTCCGGGCGTGCAGAGCTTCTGTTGCATCGACACGGTGGCACCGGGAGGTGGCGGCACCGTAGTGGTATCGGGTTCTCACAAGCTCCTGAACGATCACGGGCGGATCTCCTCGCGGGACGTGAAGAAGCGCCTGTCCCGACTGCCCTGGTTCACGGAGCTGTTTTCGAGAACGAACGGCGAGCGGCGCGCCTCGCTGCTGTCTCCGCAGACGATTGCCGCAGACAACGGAGACGCGGTGACCCTGCAGGTGGTGGAGCTCTGCGGCGAGCCCGGGGACGTCTACCTGGTGGACCTCAGAACGCTGCACAGTCTGGCGCCGAACACCGCCGCCCGACCGCGGCTGGCGGCCACCCAGCGTTACTTCCGTGCCTCAACCGCCGAAGCGATCTACGTCGGAACGGAGTGAGCCGGTCGCCGTACTCAGCCTGGCCAGGGATAATCCGGCGAGTTCATGAACGGTATGTCGGTGTCCTCGGGCTTCGCCCCCGCCGCTGTCAGCATGGCGTGCACCTGACCGCGGTGATGGGTACCGTGATTGAAGAGCTGGATCACCAGCGCCCGGCGGGGACGCGCCACGTCCGCCTGGATGGCCCCGGAAAACCAGCTGAACGTGCCGTCCAGATCCGCTTCGGTGACCCGCTTCGACCAGGCGAGCATGGCGTCGTCCATCCTGCGTCGTTCGGCTTTCAGCGTCTCCCAGTCGTCGAACTGACGGACGGAGCCCGGGATGTCCGGTGAGCGGGGGGCAGGTGTGCCGGCAAGCCGGTGCATCCAGAGTTGATCACCCCAGAGCAGGTGGTTCAGCGTCGCGTGGATGGAGCCGAAGAAGGCGCCGCGGTCCTGTTTCCGCGCCTCATCCGTCAGCGTGTCTGCGGCGGCGTAGATGCTGCCGGTCTGCCAGCGCGTGTAGGCGGTCATCAGGCGGACGTATTCGGGGGTGATCATGGAGCGCTCCGTGATCCGGTCAGACGGGCAGCTTCACCTTTGCGGTGCCGAAGACGCGGGTCTCGCCTTTCTCGTTGGTGACTGTCAGGTCCACCTCGACGCGGCCCTCGGTCTCGTCCACGTCCGTGACCACGCCATTGATGTGATAGGTCTGATCGACGATCACCGGTGCTCTGAAGACGGTATCCACCTCGACAATCTGCGCGGGAGGCGCCCAGCGATGGATCATGGCGCAGAGAAAACCCTGGCTCATGATGCCCGGGACCAGCGCGCCGGGCAGACCCTCTTTGCGCGCCGCTTCGTGATCCGTGAACCGGGGACCCCGCCATCCTGCCGCCTCGGTGAAGCGGATGACGTTGTCGAGGCTGGTATCCGGATCGAAGACCGGCAGCTCCTCACCGAAGGTCACCTCTCGAACGGTAGCCACACTCACGCCTGGTCCTCCTCGGTGGGTCGCTCGCGGATCACGACACGGGTGTCCGCATTGGCGACGTGGGTGCCGTCCGGATCGTAGAGGGCCATGCGGATCACCAGGAAGATCATCCGCCCGGACCTGCCGGTCTTGGCGTAGATATCGTGCATGTGAGTGCGGCTTGTCTTGGGGCCGGGCCGGATGGGTGCGAATGCCTCCACCGCCTTGCCGGCATCCATGCCGAGCCCGGGCATCTTCGGAAAGTGCTCGGGCAAACCGCGACCGCGCTGCAGGCTCGAGGCGAAGGTGGGCGGTGCCTGGAAGTCGGGATCGGTTGGATCGGTATAGCAGGCCGCGACCTCGCCACAGGCGCTCGCGTACTCGGCCATGTTCTGGGGGTCGAGCACGAAGGATCGTTCCTCGAACTGCACGCCGACCCATTCCTTTTTCAGTGCCTCGATGTCCAGCTGACTCATCTGGTGTCCTTGTCTAGGCGTCCCGGAAGCTGACCGCTTCGAACTCGCCGCCATTGAGCGCTTCCACGAGGGCCTGCTCCGAGGTGATCGGCGCCGGAAACCGTGTCGCACAACGGCCGACGTGGCTGACGATGTGCGCGTCGCTGCCGCCGATACCGCGGTAGCCGAGCTCGTCGGCCATGGCCTGAGCGACGGCGTCCTCGTTGTCACGGCTGCCGCCGTTCAGGGTCTCGACGATCCGCACCCCGTCGGGCACGCCGTACTCCGCGAGGTGCGCGCTCATGCCGACGCGCTTGCGGCCGGGGTGACAGGGAACGGGCACGGCACCGTAGGCCGCGCAGGCCTCGATCACCCGCGCCAGCGGCAGGTGGATGTCGGAGAAGTCGAACGCTTCCAGCAGCGGGGCCGTCACGCCGAAGACCAGCACATGGCCGTATTCGGTTTCCACCTCCGCGCCCTTTAGAATGGTGAGGCCGAAATCGGCGGCAAGCTTCGAATAGTCGGATTCCAGATCGAACTGGCGGTGTTCCGTGAGCACGAAGCCGTCGATGGGCAGCTCACGGGTACGGATCCACTGACAGTAGTTTTCCACCTTGGCTCGGCCATCGTCGGATTTGATGGAGTGTGTGTGCAGATCGAGTATCACGGTCGGGTGTCGCTGACTGGCTCATTCATCGGGACTCGTCCCGGGGCTTCCTACCTGCCGGGCGTCGGCGCCAGGCCAAGCCGCGCATTTTAGCAGGCTGCCAGGAGTGCCGCGAGTTACCTATGTCAGCGCAGCGGGTGCGAGAACGACGGTGGATGTGCCCGTCGGGGATTCGGTCATGGACGGCGCGCTCGACAACAACATACCGGGCATCATCGGCCAGTGTGGCGGTGGCTGCACCTGCTCCACCTGCCACTGCTATGTCGAGGCGCCCTGGCGGTCCAGGTTGCCGGCGGCGGAGGTCGACGAGCTGGCGCTGCTCGAGTATGCAATCGAATGGCGTCCATCCAGTAGGCTGGCCTGCCAGATAAGAATCACTGAAGCGCTCGACGGGCTGGTGGTCGGCCTGCCCGAGCGGCAGCTGCCCTGAAACGATCGGAGACGACCATGTCGCAACTGCCTGCCTGGGATATGCCGGATCCGTTCGTGATCGAGCTCAGCGTGCCCGCGGCCGCCATAGACTCCTATGGACACGTCAACAACGCGGTCTACGTCGGTTGGCTCGAACGGTGTGCCTGGGCCCACTCAGCCGCGGTGGGATATCCCGAAGCGCGCATCCTCGAGATGCAGCGGGGCATGGCCGTCAGGACGCTCACCCTCGAGTATCTGGCAGCCTGCTTCGAAGGTGACCGCATTCTGATAGCCAACTGGATCGTTGCGAACGATGGCCGGCTCCGGGCCACCCGGCGCTTTCAGGTGATCAACGCGACGCGCGCGGAGGTGGCGCTCAGGGGCGACGTGCTCTATGTCTGCATGAATCTGGCGTCGGGGCGACCGGTGCGGATGCCGTCGGAGTTCGTCGAGGCCTACGCCGCCACCGCCGTACCGGACGGCTGAACCTGAGCATGCCACGCCTGCCAGCAGGCCCGCTTTGCAGCAGGGCCCGCTTACCAGAAGACGAAGGCCTGCGCCGAATAGGAGGCGAGAAGGGCCAGTCCCAGTGCGGCCAGAATCAGCAACTTCGTGTTGCGATCCATCTCCGCTTCCCCCAAAGCAGAAAGGGTAGCGACTATACGCCCGTCCCCGGGGTGTCGGTGTCCTTGATACGTAAACGACAGGGATTCAGTCGGTTACCTGAAAAAGCTCGGACCAAATTGAACTAGGAGCAGCCTGTTTTTCAACGGGCTGCTAGGTTCCGATCTGCTTGAGACGGATGATCCCCTGGTTGAGCGAGCCGGATTCGAATCCCTTCAGGTCCAGGGCGACGAACCGGTAGCCGCAGGCGCGGATGCGCCGGTCGATCTCAGCGGCGAGGGTAAGCGCCCTCGGCATTTCCTCGAGGGTCAGCTCGATCCGGGCCACATCCTCGTGATGACGTACCCGATACTGTGTGAAGCCGAGTTCCGCCAGCACGTTTTCGGCGCGCTCCACCTGAGCCAGCCGTTCCTCGGTGATGTGGCTGCCATAGGGAAACCTGCTCGACAGACAGGCAGCCTGAGGTTTGCCCGCGTTCTCGAGCCCGAGGTGGGCCGCGAGGGCGCGGACGTCGGCCTTGGAAAATCCTGCCTCCACCAGCGGCGATGCCACCTGATGATCCTCCGCCGCAACCAGTCCCGGCCGGTGGTCGCCCAGATCGTCGCAGTTGGTGCCATTCATGACCTTACGATAACCGCGGTTCCGGGCGATCGCTTCCAGGGCGTCGTAGAGCGAAGTCTTGCAGTGAAAACAGCGGTCCACCGGATTGGCGCGGTAATCCGGCTTCGAAAGCTCGTCGGTGACAATGACCTCGTGGGCCATGCCCCAGCGCTCGGCGAGTCTGGTTGCGAGTGCCAGATCGCTGCGCTTGAGACTCGCGGAACCGGAGGTGACGGCCAGCGCCGCGCTGCCCAGGGTTTCGCCGGCGACATAGGCGACGAGAGAGCTGTCCACGCCACCGGAGAAGGCGACGATCACCCGCTCGTGTACACGAATCGCGGTTCGCAGCCGTTCGTATTTGTCCTGGAGGTCTTCGCCGAGCGCCATGGCGCCTCTCTCCGTTACAGTCCGTTGATCATGTTCGCCAGAAAACCGGCACCGAAACCGTTGTCGATGTTTACCACAGAGACCCCGCTGGCGCAGCTGTTGAGCATGCCGAGCAGTGCCGTGATGCCGGAAAACGACGCACCGTAGCCGATGCTGGTCGGCACGGCGATGACCGGCTTGTCCACCAGCCCGCCGACCACGCTCGGCAGCGCGCCTTCCATGCCGGCAACCACCACCACCACGCGTGCCGCACGGATCTCCTCCACCCTGGCCAGCAGCCGATGCACGCCCGCCACCCCCACGTCGTTGATCCGTGTGACCGGGCTGCCGAAGAATTCGGCGGTGAGAGCGGCTTCTTCGGCGACCGGCAGATCGGATGTGCCGGCGGTGACCACGGCCACACGGGTCGTCTTCACCGCGACCGGATGACGGACGCTGGTGATGAGTCTGGCGTCGGCGTGGAAGCGGGCCTCCGGTGCGATGCGGACAACCGCCTCATGGGCAGCCGCCGTGGTGCGGGTGACCATGACGTTCTGATCCGTATCGTGCATCGTGGCGACCAGATCGGCGATCTGAGCGGGCGTCTTGTACTCACCGTAGATCACCTCGTGCGCGCCCGTGCGCCGGGTCCGGTCCGTATCCACCGTGCTGTGGCCGATCTGGCGAAAAAACCGGCCGGTAATGGCCGCTTCCGCCTCTTCAGGGCTGAGCGTGCCCGACCGGAAGGCTTCGAGAATCTCCGTAAGCGTCACGGGCCTTCCTCAAGCTTCAGACTGTCGGCCACCTCGACGTCGAGCTGCGCCCGCACCCCCAGGTAGTCGCGACCCGTCGACTCGGCGAGTCGGGCCACATCGTCGTGCTCCACTTTCCAGCGCTGTCCGCCGTCGGGGAGGATGGCGATCTTCACCCCGACCGTTCCCAGGCTCGTGCGCACCGAACGGCTCTCCCGGGGCAGCAGCCGTTTCTCCACATCGTGGGCGCGTACGCCGAGGGTCGTGGAGTTGGCGATCAGGATCCGCGTCAGCTTGTCGCCGTCCGCCGGATCACAGAGCACGGAGACCTTGGTGGCCGGTCGCGCCTTCTTCATGATGATGGGTGTCAGAAACACGTCACGGGCACCCGCCGCCAGCAGCTTTTCCACCAGCGGCTGAAAGGCTTCCGCGGGCATGTCGTCGATGTTGCAGTGAATCTCGCGGTTGGTTTCGGTGAGCAGACCGTCTTCGGCGGCGTCGACGGTGCCGAGCAGGACGCGGAGCACGTTGGGAATGTCGAAATCCTTCTGGCCGACCCCGTAGCCCACCCGCTCTGCGCGGAAGCCTGCGGGTGCCCGGAAGGCGTGCACCACCTGCCTGAGGATCGCCGCACCGGTGGGAGTGGTGGCTTCCTGATCCACGCCGTCATAGCGGCAGGGGACGCCGGTGAGGATCTCGGCGGTCGCGGGGGCCGGAACGGGCATGACGCCGTGAGCGCAGCGGACCATGCCACCGCCGAGCTCCAGGGTCCTGCAGTAGACGTGATCGACGTTCAGCGCGTCGAGGCACAGGGCGGCCGCGACGATGTCAACAATGGAATCCGTGGCGCCCACCTCGTGGAAATGGACGGCTTCGACCGGCTTGTCATGAATCTTCGCTTCCGCACGGGCGATATGGCCGAAGATGTCCAGCGCGAGCCGTTCCACCCGTTCCGGATAGCCCGCCTTGCGGACGATTCGCTCGATGTCGGCCAGATGCCGGTGGTGCTCTGGAGGTGCGATCAGCCGCACGGTGGCGCGCGTGCCGGTGATGCCGTGCTTCGCATCGCGCTGTACGTCGAGCTCGAACTCACCGGCCATGTCGAGTCGCGAAAGTCCCTGGCGCAGCATCGACTCGGAAACGCCCAGGTCGAGCATGGCGCCGATGTGCATGTCCCCGGAGATACCGCTGAAACAGTCGTAGACCAGCGTGTTCGCCATGGCGTCGATCAGGCAAGCATGCGATGGGTCGGCGCGCACCAGGCCGCTACGTCCAGGCCATGGCTGCAGGCATTGCGGCAGGGCTCGCCGGAGCAGGTCAGGCAGGCGACGGCGTTGACGGTGAGCGCTGCGTACTCCCGTCGCGCGAAATCCACGTCCTGGTAGTCGGTGGCGTACATGCGCGTTCGCAGCACGTCGGCGATGGGTACGCCGTAGGGGCAGGCGCCTTCACAGTCGTTACAGGCCTGACGGCAGTAGGCCGTGCCGTTCAGCTTCGCGTACCGCATGAGGAGATCGAGATCGGTCGCGGAAACCCGGTTATCTCCGGATGCACCGACGTACTCGTCGATCTGTGACTCGCTGGTCATGGAGACGATGAGCGCACTCACGTCAGGGTTCGACAGCGTCCAGCGGAAGGCGGCCTGGGCGAACGTCGCCTCACCTGTCTCGTAAGGCCGCATGTCGTTGAGCCTGGCGCCCATCAGAGTCTTCATGGCAACCACGCCGATGTCCTTCTGCCTGGCGCGCGACAGAGCGGCGGGCAGTCCGTTCTGGGTTGCGATCCTGTCAAAGGATCGGGTGAGACTTTCATAGAAGGCCGGATCCTGTCCGAAGTTGTAGGAAACGAGCAGCACGTCCACCAGATCATTTTCCACGGCGTGGTCGATGACGTTCACCAGACGGCCGGCGTGACCGGAAAAACCGGTGAAGCGGAGCTTGCCCTGGCGTCTTGCCAGTTCGACGAACTCGTACCATTCCGGATTTTCCAGCCGCTCGACCTCGTTGACGGCGTGGTTGAAGTAGACGTCGACGTGGTCCGTCTGCAGACGCCTGAGGCTGCCTTCGAGCGCGCGCATGATCTCGTCACGACTGTCGCCTGGCCACACCTTGGTCTTCGAGACGATGGTGACCGCGTCCCGTCGACCCTTGAGCGCCCGGCCGATCACCGTCTCCGACTCTCCGCCGGTATAACTGTCCGCGGTATCGAAGTAGTTGATCCCCTTGTCGAGGGCATGATGCACGAGATGCTCCTGCCCCGTGCGCAGGCGGCTCGACCCGAAGGAGATGTCCGAGAGGCTGATACCGGTCCGTCCGAGTCGACCCTGGCGGCGGATGACGCTTCCAGCGACGGCGGGCGCTTCGGCGCTGGTGCCGGGGCCGCCGAGCAGCGACCCGGAGACACCGAGACCCAACGCTGTGCGGCGTAAAAAGGATCGCCGATCCATCACCGCCTGGTCACTGCCGTCTGCCATCCGCGTCTCCTCCCTGAGATTGAGGTAACCTCTGGGTCCGGAAGATAGGGAGAGAGGGTCCCATGCGCAAGACGAGCGCGAATGGTGTCCGGCACGCCGGCCTTCCCGGATTGATTCTGATCGTGCTGCTCGGCAGCCCGGTCACGGTGGTCGTCGCAGAAACGGCGAAGCCCGATCCGTTGTTCCGATCCGACGAAGTGCTCGAGTTGACGCTGACGGGCGAGCTGCGGGCGCTGGCCAGGGACCGCAAGGAGGTGCCGGACGAGCGAGCCGGAACGCTGTCCTACACTGGAGAGGATGGTAAGCCAGTGACCCTGGCGGTCATGCTCGAGCCCCGTGGTAAATCCCGTCGTGACCGGGACGTGTGCACGTTTCCACCGCTCTGGGTGCACTTCGACAAGTCGGCGGTGAAAGGAACGCTCTTTGCCAAGCAGAAGCGGCTGAAGCTGGTCACTTACTGCCGTTCGCCTGAGTCGTTTCAGGACTACGTGCTCAAGGAATATCTGGCCTACCGGATCTTCAATCTGCTCTCCGATGTGAGTTTTCGGGTCAGGTTGCTCAAGGTGGCATTCGCAGAGACCGGCGGCAGCAGGGATCCGCTGGTCCGCTACGGTTTCTTCATCGAGCACAAGGACCGGCTGGCCAGGCGACTGGATGCCAGGGTGACCGAGCCGGAAGAGCGGATTTCGCCGGACAGGCTGGAAGAGGCGCAGACGTCCATTGCCGGACTGTTCCAGTTCATGGTCAGCAACACGGACTACTCCTTCATCGCGCCGCCAGTGGACGATACCTGCTGTCACAACTCCGTCCTGCTGGTCCGGCGGTCGGCCGAAGAGACGACCGACGACGCCGACGGGGGGCCTTACCTGCCGGTGCCATACGATTTCGATCGCACCGGCTTCGTCGACCCGCCGAACGGCCAGCCCGCGGCAGAGCTCGGTCAGCGCTCCTTCCGTGATCGGGTCTACCGGGGCTTCTGCCGGGCCTCCGTCTATCTGGATGCGGCGGTCGAGAAAACGCTGGCGGAGCGCGGAGCCATCGAAACGCTGGTCAGCACCCAGCCGGATCTGGGCGAGCGGTCCAGGGATCGTGCGCTGAAGTTTCTCGCCGGTTACTACGACCTGATGGCGGACCCGAAACGTCGCGAGCAGGTGCTCAGGTGCCGGACCCTGCACTGATCCAGTCGCCCAGCAGCCGTGCAACGCGGGGGTGAATCAGGTAGCCGAGCACATCGTGGGGCTCCGAGGTGCCGTAGCGCTCGGTGAGGTTGTAGATGTGGTAGTCCTCGATGCGGCTGATGTGGCGTTCGCGCAGCATGGCCCTGAAGTCGTCTGCGACGGTCTCGTCATGGCAGATCGGATCGTCCTCGGCCGCGACGTTGAACCAGTTCAGCAGCAGGTTCGGAAATCCGGCGGGCTGACCACCCAGCCGCCGCCGCACGTCGTCATCTGACAGTGGTGATCCCAGCGTCACCCACGTGTGCACGCGCTGCTTTTCCGTGCTCACCAGCTGGCTGACCTCCCAGAACGCGTCGTAGCAGAACACGCTGCCGATACCGTGGGAAAGCACCATGATGTGATCGCCCCTGCGCAGGGCCTCACCGAGCGGCGTGACGATCCGGGCGCGGATGGCCGCGGCCAGGTCTGCGTTTTGCCAGTACTCCACGAGCTCGGGGTAGAAGTGCGCGAGACGACGGTTGGCGAGGCCGAGCAGCCGGCCGACCGGCGCGCTGAGATCTGCGACGAACTCCTTGAGCGGCGTCTGCCCCGGCACCGCCTCATAGCGGGCGCGGCGGAACATTTTCGCCTTGAGCGCCGCAAGCTGGGCGAACGCGTTCTCCCGATCCGCGCGATCGAGCACCGGATCGAACTTGGCGACGTCCGGATCCTTATCCGCCATGAGATCCGCGAAGTAGAGCATTTCGCTTTGAACCGTGCCGAGCTCCATCTCCCGGTCCCGAGCCAGTCCGTGCGCCAGCGCCTTGCGCCAGTAGGCCGTCAGCTCGACGGCGTCGGGCTGGACACCTCTGCCGTGCACGAGAAACAGCGTGAGCCGTCGGTCAGTCGATGGGTTCATAGATACTCAGTACCCCCCGGGTCTTCTTTTCACCCTTGCCGTCGCCCTCGCTGGCCAGCAGCAGCCGGCCATCGGTGTCGACCTCGACGCCCTCGGCCTGCCGATGCACGTCAGGATCGAGTTTCGCGGCCGCTACGGGTGTTCCCTCCGGCGTGAATTCTAGCAGCAGGTGCTGGCGGGCAGCGACGAGCAGCAGATTTCCCGCCGATGTCACCGTGATCCCGGTGGGCTGGATCCGCTTGGGTGGCGGTCGCTCCGGAAACTGTCCGCTCAGGAAGTCGGCGATGATGGCGGTGGGGATAGACAACGCCGGCGAAGGGTCGTAAGCGCGCTTTTCGAGATGCCAGTAGTGGATTACGACGGTGTGCCGGTCATCCGGCAGGTTCTTGCAGGCAACGAGGAGACCGGCACGGTCCGGTGCGGCGGTGAGTCCCTCCACCTCGCAGTCGAGGCCGCCGTCGTACCGGGTGAAGGGCGCGGCGTCATCCGCCGTGATCCGGGTTTCGTAGAGCACGCCGTGACTCGTCACCAGGAACAGGCGTTCACCGAGTGTCGCTATCCCCTCGAAGTCGTCACGGACGTCATCGGCCAGGGTCAGGATCGGCTCGATGGACGGTGCGAGATAGTCGATTTCGAAGACCACGCCACGCTCGTCGTTGTGCGCGAAGACCCGACCCGGTGCAGCACTGGCCAGTCCGGATACCTCGCGCAGCGGTTTCGGCAGACCCAGATGTGTCACGTGATCCGAGTCGTACCAGTGTCCGGCGACGTGAAAGCGGTTCCCGGATGCATCACTGCAGGCCGTGAGCAGCAGGGAGAGCCAGACCAGGCTCAGCGCGGTCGGGCGAAGCGGTCCGATGCGAACGATCATCGACTCAGGGCTGGTCGTCGTCGTTCTCGTAGTCCCGACCGGTGAGAAACGAGTAGAACGCTGAGTTGAGGTTGCGCCCGTAGTCCAGACGCCAGAGCAGCAGGGTGGCGTAGACGAACGCCACGCTGGTGAGCAGGGAGACGCCGATGGCGGCAATGCCCGCGCCAAGGCCGATGGTGATGGCGGCGAACACGTACAGTGTGTGCGCCGGATCCGTGAGCGTGAAGCGGAACCTGACGGCGGCGACGATACCTGCGAGGCTGAATGCCAGCGGTATGCTGTTCTGCACGATGTTGGCGATGCCGGCGACGATGATGGGCAGCAGCAGCATGGTCTGGGCGAAGGAACGATTGATCTCGCTGTCCCGGGTGGTGATGAAGTAAACCCAGGAGATCGGCACCATGAGCGCCGTTGCAGCGACGATGGCGATGCCGAGGCTCGAGGCGGAGGTCTTGTAGAAGACTTCCGAGCTCAGGATCTCGATGTCCTGAAAGGTGTCGGCGCCCCGATCGATCAGTGCCTGGATGCCGCCCACCGGCATGTAGGGCTCGAGATCCGGAAACAGGTAGGCGATCCCGTAGAATGTGGTCACCGCCAGCGCATAGTAAAGGCTGACCACGATCAGAGGCGCGGACAGACGGCTCGACTTTCTCATGGTGTCTCCCGGGTGCTTCTTGCTCATGGATTCACTGCGCGACCGGCCAGCTGGTGAGGACGATGTCGCGTCTGGCCAGCAGCGCGCGCTGCTGGCGTACGCTCAGATATTTCCCCAGTGCGTCTTCTAACGTGTCTGCCGACAGATTGGCAAGTCGGTCGGCGACAGCCAGGTCGCTGGATCGTAGTGCAGCGTCTCGCCGGTGCGTATTTCCGTGCCCAGCAGCGCGTCCAGCACGTACATGAGATCGTAGTCGCTGCCACCGGCGCACCAGTTCGGCCGATAGCGGCCGCTGGCGACGCGCTCCGCTTCGCTGAACGTGCCTGCAGGCATCACCTCGAACACACCTTTGTCGGTATCTCGGGGCAGCACGACCGGTGCCACGAGGCCGAGGCCGAGGAGCCGGTCCAGTGCCTGGGCTGCGAGCTGCTGCTGGTTCTGCCGGCGACTGCCGGGCCGGAACCAGGCGAGCTGGCGGCGGCCGTCCGCTTCCAGCACCAATGGCTTACCGTCGGCAGGGATGGT
>QJYB01000026.1 GCA_003247835.1 Gammaproteobacteria bacterium
ACTGCGCTATAAACGGCGGATGACAAACCGAACCGACGTGCTCATCGTGGGTGCCGGCTTCGCCGGCATGTATGCCATATATCGTTTCCGCCGCCAGGGCCTCTCGGTGCTGGCCCTGGAAGCCGGCACGGACGTGGGCGGCACCTGGTACTGGAACCGCTACCCGGGTGCGCGCTGCGACGTGCCGAGCCTCGAGTATTCCTACGGCTTCTCCGAGGAGCTGGAGCAGGAGTGGGACTGGCCTGAGGTCTTCTCCGCCCAGCCGGATATCCTGCGCTACGCCAACCACGTGGCGGACAGGTTCGACCTGCGCCGTGACATCCGCTTCAACACCCGGGTGACCGCAGTCGAGTGGCAGGAACGGGACAACGTCTGGCGCCTGACCACAGACGCCGGCGAGACCTTCGAAGCGCCGTTCTGCGTGATGGCCACCGGCTGCCTCTCCGTACCCAACACGCCGCGGTTCCCAGGCGCCGACACGTTCCGCGGGCTGACCCTGCACACGGGTCTCTGGCCGAAGGTGGAACCGGATCTCACCGGCAAACGCATCGGCATCATCGGCACCGGCTCGTCCGGCGTGCAGTCGATCCCCGAGCTCGCCAAGGTGGCCTCGCACCTCACGGTCTTTCAGCGCACGCCCGTCTATACCGTACCCGCCAACCGCAAGGCCATGCGCAAGGCGGTGGAGGACGACTTCAAAGCTCACTACGGGCTGATCCGTGAGATGCAGCAGAACAACGCCGGCGGCGTCTCCGGCTACCGGCCGTTCCGCGACCGGCAGGGAGACACGCCACCCGCACCGAGTGGTGTGAGCGCCCTGCCGGGGACCGAGCTACCTCCGACGGTGGCGGAGCCGGTCACCGGCGCCGGAACCGCAGCGCGCGCCATGAAGATCCTGGAGCTGACACCGGATCAGCGCCGCGAGCTGGTCCGCAGCCAGGGGCTCGGCGTACTGCTCGCGTTCCGCGATGCCTACACGGACATGGAGGCCAACGAGGCGGCCAACGAAGCCTTCCGCGAAGGCATCCGCGACATCGTCGAAGACCCGGACACCGCCGGGATGCTCTGCCCCACCACCTACGGCCTCGGCTGCAAGCGCCAGGTGCTGGACCGGGACTACTACGAGACCTTCAATCGGGACAACGTGACGCTGGTGGACGTGCATGCCACACCCATCGAGGCCGTCACCGAAGCTGGCATCCGGACCAGTGACGCCGAGTACGCCTTCGACGTCCTCGTCTACGCCACCGGCTTCGACGCCATGACTGGTGCCCTGCTCAGAGCCAACCTGACAGGACGCAACGGCCGCCGTCTGGCTGACAAATGGGAGCACGGCCCCGTGACCTATCTCGGTCTCGCGCTGTCGGGATTCCCGAACCTGTTCACGGTCACCGGGCCCGGCAGCCCGTCCGTGCTCTGCAACATGATCGTCGCCATCGAGCAGCACGTGAACTGGATCGGCGACGCCATCGATTACGTGCGAGCCCACGGCCACACCGCCATCGAGGCGCTGCCCGAGGCGGAGGACGAGTGGGTTGCCCACGTCAACGCCGTGGCGGAGGGCACCATGTACACCACACCGAGCTGCAACTCGTGGTACCTCGGCGCCAACATTCCGGGCAAGCCGCGTATCTTCATGCCCTACGTCGGCGGTTATCCGCGCTACCGGGAGCGCTGCGAGCAGGTCGTCGCAGCAGGCTACGAGGGATTCCGATTGGGCTGATCGGCGGCCAGGCGCTCCGCCTCCCGCCGATACTTCTCCGCCAGCTCCGGCTGGCTTTCTGCCCACTGCGAATAGAGTGACGCCGCCGCCCGCTGCTTCACGTTCGGATCCACGATCCGGCCGTACAGCGTCTCCACCGCTGCGGTCTCGGCATCGTAGAAGCTGAGCGACTGCAGCAATCGCAGCGCCACCACATCACGCGCCGCTGCGTCCGACAGATTGTCCAAGGCCGCCAGTGCCCCCTCCGGGTCACTCTGCACCCAGGACGACAGAATCTCGCTCTGACCCTGCTGTCGAGCGTCGGCATCCACCGACGTCTCCAGCCAGGCCAGCGCCGCCTGCGGATCCGAGCCCGCCCAGGCTCGTGCCACCTCCACGCTGGTCCGTACCCGCTGCTCCGGATCCTCGATCCGGTCGACGAGCAGTGCGACACGTTCGGGATCGGTAGTGGCCATGGACAGGAGCACGGCGGCGACGGCGATCCTTGCCGCTTCCGGCCGCAGCCCGTCCGCCCAGCGCATGGCTTCATCGGCATCCAGCTCCGCAAAGCGATAGGCCACGTTCTGGGTCAGCGTCACACTGGCTTCCCCTTCCGGCCGCCCGGCGATCCACCGCGCCACCGCAGCCGGATCGGTCTCCGTCCAGCGCAACACGATCCGCTCCGTGGCCATACTCCGATCACGAAGATCGAGTCGTTGTGCGAGCGCCAGTGCCTGCAGCGCGTCTGTATCGGCATAACCCTCCAGGACCGACAGCAGCGCCTGACTGCGAACCCGGCCTGGCGACTGGCTGAAGGCCCACTCGAACGCCGCCTCGCCGTCGCTCTGAGACCAGGCCTTCAAGGCATGATCCAGCACGAAACTGCGCACCTGATAGTTCTGCAGCGCCAGCACCGCCTGCATCGCGACATAGGGATCGCTCTGCACCCACTGCAGAGCGACGCCCCGGTACCGCATCATGTCGGCTACGCCGGCACCGGAAGTCGCCAGCCTCGACCACGCTGTCGCGGGATCCGAATCCGGCGATCTTTCCAGCGCCCAGCGCGTCTCCAGATCATTGAGCAGCTTCTCGAGTCCAAGCGACCTCGCAATCTCCCGCCGGTTGCCGGAACGCCAGACGGTCTCCGACGCGAACAGACCAAGCGCCGCCTGCTCCCGCAGCCAGAGTGGCAGCGCCCGGGCCTGGTCGACAGCCGCGTCCAGATCGGTGCGCGACCAGGCGGTGAAGATGGCGCTGAGGTAGATACCGGGCTCCTGATATGGGGTCGCGAGCACCAGCGCCACGGCACCCTCCGGGTCCAGCTCGGCGTAGCGTCGATAGAGCACGGAGAGCACGGTGCGGCGATCCCAGGGCGCATCGATACCGTTCGCGGCGAGGATCAGGCTGTGGATCTCCTCCGCATCGGCCGCGGCGGCAGTCCGGTAGAGGGCGGCGAACTTGCTGAACTCGGTGGGCTCGGCCAGCACCCGCTGCAGCGGCGCGGATGCCGTCGTCGCCGCCTGGGTCTCACGCCCGGTGCGGGACCCAGGCAGTTCCGGCGGAAACGACGGCGCGCCAGATGATGCCGGCGAGCCTGGTAACAGGTGGCCCACAACGGCCCAGTGCGCCTCGATGAACGCGCCAGTCCCCGCACCGATCAGCAGTGCAAGGAACAGGATCGCCCGTCCGCGCATGTCGCTTCAGAAACGCAGCGTGTACTGCACGCCGTAGTTGTCGAAATCAGCGCCGATCCGGGTGGTCACCCCTCTCGAGTAACGGACCAGCAGGTTGTGCCGCCGTGCGAACGGCACCGACAGCGCCACGCCCATCCGGGAGTTGCTCTGCAGGTCCTGCCGGTCCGTGCCGTTCACCGTAGTCTCGCCGCCCCGGAGATACAGGGCACTCACTCCCAGCCAGGTGCCCGGCCGCCGGAAGTGATAGAGCAGATTGCCGCGCACCATGCTGATCGGCTTCTGCTTCAGGGTGTTGTCGACGAGGTAGTCGTCGTTGTCGGTGAAGAATATGCCCGTGAGCGAGCCCTCCACAGTGAAGCGGCCGATCTGGTGGCCGAAGCCGAACTGCGGCGAGAACGACCAGCGGTTCGCGCCGAAGTTGACGCGCCGGGTCTCGATGTAGTCACCCCAGGGCGGCGTCACCTCGAAGTTGAAGCCGATGATGGTCCGTTCCCGGTAGCCCGCGAACTCCGCAAGCGGCAGCGCCGGCGCCCCATACAGGTTGAACGCCAGCCGGAATTTCGGATCGGGCACGTTGTCGTCCTGCGCGGTAACGAGTGCACCGCCCACCAGACCGGAGAGCGACAGATCCACATAGGGCAGCGAGGCGGTGAACTGTGCAGACTGCCCGAAGGCGGCGAACGACCGGGTATAGCTCAGCGTCCAGGTGTCCATGCTGGCCTGCACGTCCAACGCCAGAGACGGGTCGACCGACACGTTCCCTTCGGAGCGCATGTAACCGATGCTCAGGAAGTTGGTGTCCACCGGGATGTTGCTGAACAGTCTCGGCAGCACGTCGTTGCCGAACGCACGCCCTGCGAATGCACTGCAGAGTCCGAGCAGGACGACGGTGACGAGAAAACGTGGCACTGGGGCATCATCCCCCCGCCGGCGGCCGTTCCGCAATCGCCCTCAGGCGGTTTTGGCCTCCTCCCGGATGCGCATGTCCATGTAGGACTGCATGGCCTTGAGCTCCTTCATGCCCATGAGCCGCATCAATGCCTGAAACATGCGGTACTCGGAGGAGCCGGCCATCTCGGCAAAGCTCGCGAAACGTTTTTCCCTGCCGTTCACCGTGACCACCGGCTCGGGAAACTTCTCGGCCATCTCCCGCATCATCTCCGGCGTGATCTCCGCACTTTTCTCCGGCTTCTCCGCCTCGGCGTCGTGTCGCCAGTGCCAGAGATCGGAGGCGGTCTTGACCATCACCAGGATCACCAGGCCCACCGTCGGCTCGTCCAGGGCACCGAGGGCAAAGCCACCGGCGATGATGCTGACGTGCAGCACGACGATGCGCCGGTAAGGTGCGACCATCAGATCCTTCACACCGTTTGCGCCGAAGCCGTGCTCGCGCACGTCACGAATCCAGTCGATGAGCTGAATCGAGGCGAGGGCGCCGAGCGCCATCAGCATGTAAGGCATGCTCAGTACCTGCTGTGCCGCCGGGACGACGCCGAGCTGGTCCAGGCTCTCCGGACCAAACAGGCTCATCACGAAGGTGCCATGGCCCCAGCAGAACATGCCGTAGTGAAAGGCGAAGAATGGTGCGAAGAACACGGGAAAGGCGAGGTCGATGGGGTGACCGTAGGGTCGAACCAGCATCCGCGCGAACGTGAACACGCCGATGACCACGTTCTCCATCCAGTAGAGAAAGATGATCTCGAAGCTCTGCCAACCCCAGTTGAAGACACCGATCAGGGGCACCAGATTGAGCCCGATCAGGATTGCCAGGGCGAAGGGGGTCAGACGTCCGTTGTCCGTGAGCATGGGTCGCTCCATCCCGGTATGACCGAATCTGCGGTTACCTTACCCGCACCCCCGGCGGGAGACGACCGCGAGGGGCCAATCTGCAGGGCGGCGCACGTCCGTCCTGACGGACGGATCACACCCGGTGAATCCCGACCCGGAGGGCACCATCAGCGGCTCCGGCATGGTATCCAATTGGATACCATTTTCGGATCAACCGTGCTAACCTCCGGATATGGCAGACAACACGCATTTCGAGGCGGTGACGGCCCGGACCCTGGCGGAAGCCCGGGCCCGCGCCGGGCTGTCGCTGCGGGAAGCGGCCCGCCGGGCGGGTACTTCGCACGCTACCCTGCATGCCTACGAGACCGGCGCGAAGGCCCCGTCGGCGGCCACGTTCCTGCGCGTTCTCGATGCCTGCGGGTTCGCCGTGGACATGATGCTGTCGCCGCGCATCCGCTGGCAGGACGGTATCTACCGTGGTGACGAGCTCGAGGCGGTGCTCGACCTGGCGGGCCGGTTTCCCGCGCGGGCGCCCCGGCACATGGACTATCCCGTCTTTCCCACACGGCCGTGAGCGACCTGACGGAGAAGATCGTCATCCTGCACCAGGCGCTGGAGGCGGCGTCACTGCCGCACGCCTTCGGCGGCGCCCTGGCACTAGCCTGGTGCACGCAGCGGGCGCGCGGCACCATCGACATCGACGTGAACATCTTTGTCAGTATCGATGACCGGAACCTGGTCTTCGATGCGCTGCCGGAAGAGGTGAAGGTTACCCGCCGGGACCGCACGCTGCTCGCCCGCGACGGCCAGGTGCGCGTCTGGTGGGACGACACGCCACTCGATCTGTTTCTCAACACCACGGATTACCACGGCGAGGTGGCCGGTCGAGTCCGACCCGAACGTTTTGCCGGGGTGAGGATCCCGTTTCTCTCCTGCCTCGACGTGGCCGTGTTCAAGACGTTCTTCAACCGCACCAAGGACTGGGCGGACCTGGAGGAGATGCAGGCGGCAGGCACGCTCGATGTGGAAAGCGTTGCGGCAGTCATTGCCCGCTACCTGGGCGCGGATGACGAGCGGATCCAGTTGCTCGAGCAACTCAGACCCGGATCGGACTCATCTGGTCGATCCGCATAACAGACACACCTGCTGCCTAAACGTTGACGGCCTCGAGGCGACGGGTTAAAAACCGGCACGGTTGTCGGTTTCTGATGCCCTGCAATGACGTATGCGCGACACAGAGACCGGCAGACACGGGTCGAATAAGGGGAGAGAGAATATGCAACTTGTCAGACGAGGCAGGGCGGTTCTGCCGATGCTCGCCGCCATTGCCGGGATGGGAACCGTTCCCTTCGCCTCAGACGCACACTCGGCAACCGCCCAGACCGGAGGCGGAACCATCGAGGAGGTGGTCGTCACTTCCAGACGGCGGGCAGAGTCCCAGCAGGACGTGCCTATCGCGGTCACAGCGTTCAGCGAGGGCGATATCGATCGCATCAAGCCGGACACCCTGCGAGACATGCACGGTCAGATGCCCAACGTGCACATCGCCCAGCAGACGGCCGGGCCGAGCATGGGCGCTATCTTCATAAGAGGCCTCGGCTATCAGGACGTGGAGAAAAACATTCCACCGGCCGTCGGTCTGATCGTCGATGACGTGTTTCTCGGTACCAACACCGGTCAGCTGATCGACATGTTCGACATTCAGCAGATGGAGGTGAATCGGGGACCGCAAGGGGTGCTATACGGGAAGAACACCACCGGCGGTGCCATCGTCGTCAAGCGGATCCAGCCCCAGTTCAACGAGTGGGGATTCGACTTTGCCGGTGATGTGGGCAACTACGATCGGCTCAACATCAAGGGGCGCCTGAACGTTCCCATCATCAACGACAAGCTGGCGCTGAAGATCGGCGGCATCTTCAAGGAGCGGGACGGCTACTACGACAACATCAACACCGGCGGCTCCATCGGCGACATCGACTATCAGGCCTACACTGCCGCGCTGCGCTTTGCGCCGACGGAGGACTTCCGAGCCACGTTGACCTACGACCACCTGAGGGACCGCAGCGACAGCGTCGCCATGGACGCCCGCTACGATGGCGACGATCCTTTCGTCAACGAGAACGACTGGGACGCGCAGACCAAGTACGACCAGGACATGCTCGGTCTCGTGATCGACTGGGACATCGGCGGCTTCACGCTGTCCGCGATCACCGGCTGGATCGACTCCGACGACTACGTGGAGCAGGACTTCGACTCCGCCACGCTCACGAGCGTGGACTATGACGTGTCTCCGCCCATTGCCCCGCAGCCGTTGGCGCAGCTGCACACCATCCGCGATTCGTCGTACAAGCAGTTCTCGCAGGAGCTGCGCATTGCCGGCGATCTGTCCGAGCGTGTCCGCATGACGGCGGGCGGGTTCTACTGGGATTCCAAGATCCGGTTGGAACAGACGACCAACGCCATTGCCCAGCTCGCCAACTTCACCCTGGCGCCCGGGTTTCCGGGCGGTCCTGTGGATTGCGCCACGTTCGGCACGGTGGTGGTGCCCGGGTTCCTGTTCCCGCACCAGGTGCTGGGGGATGAGTACTGCACCACCCCGTACTTTCCAGACCCGAGCGGTAGCATGGGCCCATGGATCACCGGCCTGAGCCTGCAGAACGGCGCGGAAGACATTACCTCCTGGGCGCTCTTCGGCGCCATCGACTGGTCGGTGACCGACCGCTTGGAGCTGTCGGGAGGTCTGCGTTACATCGACGAGGAGAAGAAGTTCTCCAACGACTACGTGTCCGCGGGTCTGCCGACGCCCGCGGGATTTCCGGTCTCTGACAAGAAGTCCTGGGACGACGTGATCTTCCGGTTCACGGCCAACTGGTCGCTCACCGACCGGAACCGGCTGTACTTCGCCTATTCAGAAGGATTCCGCTCCGGCGGTCTGTCCATCCGTGCAAACGTCGTGGACCAGATTCCCTACGACCCGGAAGACGTGACGGCCTACGAGGTGGGTTCGAAGAACGATTTCCTGGACGGGCGGCTGCGCCTCAACGCGGCCGCGTTCT
The DNA here is from genome assembly GCA_003247835.1 of Gammaproteobacteria bacterium. GTDB lineage: Bacteria > Pseudomonadota > Gammaproteobacteria > Pseudomonadales > Azotimanducaceae > SZUA-309. The sequence continues at coordinate 8,241 of QJYB01000026.1, forward strand.
TCACCAAGGTGAAGGACTATCAGTGGATCTCCGTGATACAGAGTCCGTTTACGGCACCCGGCACGAATACGGTGATCAACAATGCCGACAAGGCGGAGATCTACGGGCTCGAGCTCGACGGCACCATGCTGCTCGGCGAGTTCTTCACCGTGGTCGGCGAGGTGGGCCTGCAGAACGCGGAGCGCAAAGGCTATGAGGAAGACTCCTCCCGCGTCGGGGTACCACCGCTCGGCACCGCCGGCGATGGTTCGCCGATCGATCTGCCGACCCTGCAGATCTCGCGTTCGCCGGACTGGAACTGGTCGCTCTCCGGCATCTTCGACCGCCGTTTCGGCGCGACGGGCCTGAACGCCTCGGTCACCGTCTACGGTCAGGACGACTTCGCGATCGTCGGCAACGTGCTCACGGGCGAGACGACTTTCGCCCAGCCGGGCTACACGATGGTCGACGCCCGGGCAGCCCTCTACTGGAACCTGAGTGGCGGCGACATCCTGCAGATCGCCATCTGGGGAAAAAATCTCAGCGACAAGGAGGTCAAGGACTTCGAGCTGCCCCTCGGCGATACCGGCGGGTTCCAGGGCTGGGCTGCGCCCCGCACCTACGGCATGGAACTCCGCTGGAGTCGCTGACGGCCGATTCGTCGACCGACCGAGAAAGCCGGCACCTTGCCGGCTTTTTCTTCGTGGCCGCGGCTCAGTACTGGGCCGTGCCGCCGTCGACGCTGAGCAGCGCACCCGTGATGCCGCCGCCGGCCTCGGAGGCAAGCAGTAACGCAACGGCCGCCACTTCTTCGACCGTTACCGGACGCTGAATGGCTGCATCGGCGGAGAACGCCGCCACCATCTCGTCGAACGTCATGCCCATCGCCTTGGCGGTGGCCGGACCGGTGCGCCGGATGATGTCGGTGATGACGAGCCCGGGGCATATCGCGTTGACCGTCACGCCCTGTGTCCCCACCTCACGTGCCACCGCCTTGGTCATGCCATTGATCGCGTGCTTTGCCGTGGTGTAGGCAGTGAACACGGGCTTGCCGTGCTTGCCTTCCACGGAGGAGATGTTGATGACCCTACCCCAGCCCCGCTCCGTCATGCCGGGCAACGCGCGACGGGTGGCCCAGAACGTGGCGTAGAGGTTCCACTTCATGACCAGGTCCCACTCCGCGTCGGTGATCGACACGATGGGCTGCAGGTCGCTCGCACCGCCGGCGTTGTTCACAAGGATATCGACGCTGCCGAGCTTCTCCCCGACGGCATCGACGAAACCCTCTACATCGGCCTGGGACGTGGCGTCGCCGGAAACGAAGAGTGCGTCCTCACCGAGCCGTTCCGCCACCTCACTGCCCCGCTTCGCATCTCGCGCCATCAGCCCGACACGGGCACCTTCAGCCAGAAACGACTCCGCGATGGCCAGCCCGATACCCGCCGTGCCGCCGGTGATGGCGGCCGTTCTGCCTTTCAGCTGCATGTCTGTCTCCCTTTCGAATGTCCCGCGGAACGACGAAGGCGGTCAGCGACCCGTCACTTTCCCGAGAGCCGCGCCACAACAGGCGCAAAGGCTTCCATGGCGCTGTCGCCAACGGTCACGTAGGAGATGCCGAACAGGTCGCGGCGCCGCTCGAGCTCCTCGCAGATCGTATCCACGGAACCGAAGAGCGCATGGGGATGCTTACGCATCTCCTCCTCGCTGTAGCCGAAGGATCCCGCCATACCCTTCAGCAGCGGACCCGGATCGTCCATGACGAAGGTGAAATACGCACCGATCTCCAGTTCCAGCTCATCGAACCGGTCGCCCGCGCCCTCCCTGACCCAGCCGACCTTGCGCTTCGTTTCTTCCTCAGAAGAGGAACGCACACCGTCCGGACCGATCACCCCGGACCGGTTGTTGAAGTTGAAGCTGACGATGTCAGCCTTGCGTCCCGCCAGCCGGAGCACCCGCGGGCTGCCACCGCCGATCATCACGGGCGGCTTGGATACCGGCTTCGGCACGCCTTCGAAATCCCGCCAGCGCACGTTCGCGTTCTCCACGTCTGCGAGGCCCGCCCCCCGAAAAGCATCCAGCGCCTCGAGCACATCCGCCAGACGGTCGATGCGCCTGCCCGGCGGATCGAAAGCGATGCCGGCCGCGGCGTACTCCTCCTGCAGCCACCCAGCCCCCAGACCGAGCTCGAGCCGCCCATCGGAGAGGAGATCGATGGTCATGGCGGATTTGATGAGTACGAGCGGATCGTGATAGTCGATGCAGAAAACGCGGCTGCCGATCTTCAGATCCTTCGTCACCGCCGCGGCATACGCCATGGCCGGAATCGCGGCCAGCGTCTGCAGCGGGTGCGCCGTCTTCTCGAGCGCCGGTCCCGGGCCGATCAGGTGGTCGGCCAGGTGCAGGGTCGAGTAGCCGAGAGACTCCACACGGCGCGCGCGTTCCGTCCACTCCGCGCCTGACCCCGCACTGAAGGACTGCACCGCGAATCGAAACGGTTTAGCCACCTTGCCTGCCCCTCCCCTGCTGCGACCAGATCGGTTACAGTCAGTCTAGACGGTTTTTTTTAGACCACCAACACCCGCAATGACGAACATCAACCGACAGTTCCTGCTGGCCGCCCGGCCACACGGCCTGGTAAAGGAAACGGACTTCGAGTATCGGGAGGCGCCCGTTCCGGAACCCGGTGACGGCGAGGTCCTCATCCGTACCAGCTACATCTCGCTGGATCCTTCCATGCGCGGTCAGATGGAGAACCGCGCGGACTACGTTGCTCCGCTCGAAATCGGCCAGGTGATGCGGGCCGGGGCGGTCGGCCGTGTCGTCGAGTCTCACCATGCCGACTTCCCGGAAGGGTGCCTGGTCAGCGGCACCTTCGGCATGCAGGACTATGTGGTCACGGACGGGCGGCGGATTCCGCTGCGCCGGTTCGATGCGGAGGTCGCCCCTGAAGCCGCGCTGGGCATCCTCGGCGGCACGGGTATGACCGCTTACTTCGGCCTGCTCGACGTGGGTCGGCCCGAAGCGGGTGACACGGTGGTGATCAGCGGTGCGGCCGGGGCAACCGGCAGCATCGCGGGGCAGATCGCGAAGATCCGCGGCTGCACGGTGATCGGCATCGCCGGCAGCACGGACAAGTGCCACTGGCTGACGGAGGATCTCGGTTTCGACGCGGCCATCAACTACAAACAGGAGGATGTGGCCAGCGCCCTCGACACACATTGCCCGAACGGTATCGATGTCTATTTCGACAACGTCGGCGGCGAAATCCTCGACCTCTGCCTGGCCCGCATCCGCGATGGTGCTCGCGTGGTGCTCTGCGGCGGCATCTCCCGTTACAACGCCACGGGGGAGCTGAGCGGGCCGAAGAACTACTTCAATCTGGTATTCCGTCGGGCGCGCATGGAAGGCTTCATCGTGCTCGACTACGCGAAACGATTCCCGGAAGCCGAGGCGCAGATGCGCGAATGGATGCGTGAAGGACGCCTCCAGCAGCGGGTGACCGTCGTCGACGGCTTCGAGGAGCTGCCCCGCACGCTGATCCGTCTGTTCGAGGGCTACAACACCGGCAAGCTCATGGTGAAGACCAGCTGAGCGTCCTAGGGGCCAAGATGAGCGATACCGATATTCTCACCGCACCGCTGGAGGCCACCACACCTCTGAGTCCCGAGGTGCTGGCCTGCCCGCACGCATTCAACGCCAGGCTGCGCCGGGAAGCGCCCGTCTACCGCTGCCCGCACACCGGCATCGTGTTCGTCTCGGATTACGAGCATGTTCGCGACGTGGCGAAGCACCATGAGGTATTTTCCAACCGGTTCGGTCAGGCCATGCGTTCGGAGGGAGACGTCGATCCGCGCATCCTCGAGGCGCAGAAGGAAGGCTACCCGGCGGTGGACACCATGCTGACCCAGGATCCACCGGTGCATCGACGCTACCGCGGCATGGTGAATCAGGCGTTCACCGCCCGCCGGGTGGCCACGCTCGAGCCGTACATCGAGTCACTGTGCCACCAGCTCATAGACGGTTTCGTCGACGCCGGCCGGTGTGAATTCGTCGCCGACTTCGCCGAGCGCGTGCCGATGACGGTGATCGCGGATCAGCTCGGCGTTCCGCTTTCGGACTATGAGCTGTTCAAAACCTGGTCGGATGCGTTCGTCGCCCAGCTGTCCCGAATGGCCACACCGGACGAGGAGCTCGAGGCCGTGAAGCTCATCGTCGAGTATCAGAAGTACTTCGCCGCAAAGCTCGAGGAACGCCGTTCGGATCCCAGGGACGACATCATTTCCGACATCGTCCATGCACGCTTCGAGAACGAGCGACCGCTGGACGTTCCCGAGATGCTGTCCATCATCCAGCAGCTGCTGGTGGCCGGCAACGAAACCACCACCCACTGCATCGCCGAGGGCGTTCTGCTGCTGATCCGGAACCCGGATCAGCACGCACTGATCAAAGCCGATCCCTCCCTGATCGAGAACTTCACCGAGGAGGTTCTCCGCCTGGCATCGCCGACTGCGAACATGTGGCGAGTCGCGACGCAGGAGGCGAACATCGGCGAGGTGGCGGTGCCGACCGGTGGCATGGTGCAGATCCGCTTCGCTTCCGCAAACCGGGACGAAAGCGTCTTCGCGGATCCCGACCGGCTGGACGTCACCCGGGCCAATGCGAAGTCGAACCTCGCCTTCGGCCATGGCGTGCACATGTGCATCGGCGCCAGCCTGGCCCGCAAGGAGCTGAACGTGGCATTCAGGGTGCTGCTCGAGCGGCTCGACGACTTCGCGCTCGATTGTCCGGAGAGCGACCTCGTCTACCCGCCCAACGTGCTCCTGCGCGGGCTGGCACGTCTGCCGGTACGGTTCAACGCGCGTACCTCAGCGGTCTGAAACCCAGAACACGGCGTTCCTGATCAGCCGCCGGAAGTTGTCATCGGCATAGGCCACCGGCCCGTCGCCACACTGCAGGTAGACGATGCGGCTGTTGCCGTGTGTTCGGGTCCAGCCGATGAGATTGCTGCCCGGTTGGTGCTGCCAGCCCTCGTTGCTGAACATGCGCCGCTCCTTTACCACCCGGGCCGCCGAGTAGAAGTTCTCCTGGACGAAATCGTGACTGCTGACCAGCAGCGGCTCAACGTCCCCCTCGAACACCTCATAGAGATACAGCTCGTCGGTCAGGGTGAATCTCTCCGGCACGCCCGACGTGACGGGATGCTCGGCGACGACGCGGATCTCGTGAGTCACATCGTGCCGGTACCCCGAATCCTGCCGTTGCTGCCCCCGGAGCGGTGCGGGCAGGTAAAGGAAACGCCCACCGATGATGTCGGCGTAGGTATCCCAGGCCGGCCATCCGGCAATGGCGTGGTGCAGAAAGACGAAACCGTGACCCGCCTCCAGAAGCTCGAGAAAACGTTCGCAATAGAGAGCGTCGGGCGCCGGAAAGTCGGGTGGCCGATCCGGATGGAAGACGATACCCGGCATGTCGTAGAGCACGAAGGCATCGAACGGGGCTGCTGCCTCGACCGAAAACAGGGCCTGAGCCGCCGGCTGTTCGACGTGAGTCCAGCCGACCCCCTCCATGGCGTCGAAAATCGAGAAAAAAGGCTCCCGCTCGAAGGGATGGCCCTTGGTCACCAGCAGGATCTCCCGATGATCTGCCTGGGTGGACATCCCGACCGGCCCGTTCAGGTCCGACCGCCGAACACCGGAGCCGTCACCACCTGCGCCGGCGCTCTGGCTGACCGCTTCACGCGGATTTCGCCGTTGTCACCGCGTTCGAGCAGGTCCACCACCTCCGCGGCCAGCACACCCACCGGCATCGCGGTCATCTCGCCGCCGCGTTGTGCGGACCCGCGGGAAGCGTCGGGCCCACGCAGTGCGTCCGGAATGATCGGGGTATCCACCCCACCCGGACAGATCGCGTTGATGCGCACAGAACGATCCGGTTCTGCCGCCGCAACGCTGCGCACCAGGCCGATCAGCGCGTGCTTGGTCGCCGCGTAAAGAGGATCGAACGGCAGCGGCACGAGACCCGCCAGGGATGCGGTGACGCAGATCGCACCCGGCCGGTTCCGCATGTGCGGCAGCAGAGCCTGCAGGCCGAACACAACGCCCGACAGATTGACCCCGATGATCCTGTGATAGTTGGCTTCCGGCAGATCCTCGATGGGCAGAAAAGCTTCATGCGGGCGCACGCTCATCACCCCCGCGTTGAGGTGGGCGAAATCAGGTACGCCAACCGCGCCGATGCAGCTCTCCATCGCGGCGAACCAGTCGCTGCGCGTCGACACGTCGCATTGAATGAACCGACCGCCGAGCTCACCGGCCAGGGCATCACCCCGCTCCGCGTCGATGTCGAGCATCACGAGCTCGGCGCCGCCGGCGGCAAGCTGCCGGCAGACCTCGGCACCGATTCCCGATGCCGCTCCGGTGACCAGCGCGATCCGCTTCGCCATCTCCCCCTCCCCTTAGCTTTCTTTCCAGATGGCCCCACCGTCCGACCGACGGGGTTTGACAGGCCCGGTTCCGAAAAACAATCATTCTACCCGGTTTTTTCGAAGGGCCTCGAACACCATGCTCGCAGGACTCGTCACCGGTCGGGAACGTCTGGAACTCCGGGAGTTTCCGGATCCGGTCCCCGCCCCCGGCAAAGCCGTCGTGCAGATCGCCTACTGCGGGATCTGCGGTACCGACGTGCACGCCTATCAGTCCGGTCAACCCTATAACCCCGCCATCTGCGGGCATGAGTGGTGCGGTACCGTCAGCGCGACGGGCGCCGATACCGAGGTGCGCGAAGGGGACCGGGTCGCCATCGGTATTGCCGGTGCCTGCGGCAGCTGCCCGACCTGCCGGCGCGGTGATCACGAGCACTGCGAAACCGCCTTCGCCGGTCTGATCGGTGTCGGACCGCTTGCCGCGCCTCACGGCGGCTTCGCCTCCGCCATCGCCATCGACGCGGCGCGGCTGTATCAGACCGACGATCGGATCGACGATCTCGAATGCGCCATGCTCGAACCCGCCACCATTGCCCTGCATGCCGTGCGCCGGACGCCCATGAGGCTGGGCGACATCGTCGTGGTGATCGGCGCGGGACCCATCGGGCTGCTGGTCATGCAATGTGCGCGCGCGGCAGGCGCCGGGACCGTCATCGTCATCGAGCCTGAGCCCCATCGGCGGGCGCTGGCCGGCGACCTGGGCGCGGCGCTGCTCATCGATCCCCGTTCCGAGGACGCCACCGAGCGGATCGCCGCTTTCACCGGGCGGTCTGGAGCGGATGTGGTCTTCGAGTGCGCGGGCGTCCCCGCCACGATCGAGACCGCCGTTGGCTTGAGCCGGCGCGGCGGCGCGGTATCTCTCGTCGGCGTCCCGGCCTCGGCCTCCGAGATCAATGGCGCCGCCTGGCTGGTGAAGGAAATCCGGCTGGTCACTTCCCTCGGCTACACCCGGGAGGAGTTCGAGCTCTGCCAGGGTCTCGTGACCGACGGCCGTCTCCGGCTGCGACCGCTGCACAGCGACACGGTACCGCTCGCCCGCCTGCCGGAGGCGTTCGCACGCCTGTCAACGGCGCCGGCAGATATCAAGATTCTCGTTCAACCCCGGAGCTGATCACGGCACCCGGCACAGGAGCAGAAGATGCGTGAGGCACAGAACAAGGGAACCGGGCGGGAGCAGCTCATCGAGATGGCCCGACACAACATGCGCTGTGTACAGGAGCAGCGGATCGAGCAGACGGCCGATGTGCTCCGGGTGCCGGGCCGTCGCTACTACGATGAGGCGCGCTGGCGTCTCGAGATCGATCGGGTGTTCCGACGGATGCCGCTGATGCTCGCCATGAGCTGCGAGCTCAAGGATCCCGGCGACTTCAAGACGCTGGAGGTGGCCGGGGTGCCGGTCCTCATGCTCCGCGATCAGAACGGTGAGGCGCGGGCCTACATCAATTCCTGCAGCCACCGTGGCGCCGTCGTGGTCCGCGAGGAACGCGGCAACCGCCGCCGCTTCAGCTGTCCGTACCACGCCTGGACCTACGACCAGGGCGGCAATCTGGTGGCCATCTTTCAGGAACGGGACTTCGGCGAGATCGACAAGTCATGCCACGGGCTAACGTCGCTGCCGGTGGGTGAGCGGGCAGGTATGATCTGGGTGACCCTGAATCCCGACTCGACGCTCGACATCGACACGTTTCTGTGTGGCTACGACGAGGTGCTCGAGGCATTCTCCTTCGCCGACTGGGCGCTCTACGATGCCCGGACCGTGGAGGGCCCCAACTGGAAGATCGCCTACGACGGCTACATGGACCTCTACCACCTGCCGATCCTGCACCGGAACACATTCGGCGCGGACATGCCCTGTCAGGCACTCTACTACCCCTGGGGTCCGCACCAGCGCGTAGCCTCGCCGGATCCCCGTCTGCTAGGGCTTGCCGACAGGCCGGAATCCGAATGGCCGACCGAAGCATTGCTGCAGAGCGTGTGGACCATCTTTCCCCACGTTTCCATCGCCTCGTTCGACGGCGGCGGCGGCCGCGCGGTGATGGTTTCCCAGCTCTTCCCCGGAGATACGCCCACGTCGTCCCGAACCGTGCAGAACTATGTGATGGAAAAGCTGCCGGAAAGCGACGAGGTCAGGGAGGCGGCGGACGCCCAGTTCAAGATGCTCGAGTACGTGGTTCGCGAAGAGGACTATGCGACCGGCATTCTGCAGCAGCGGGCGCTGATGACCCGTCCGGATGCGGAGGTGATGTTCGGCCGCAACGAGGGTGGCGGCCAGCACTTCCACACCTTCCTCGACGAGCTGATCGACTGCCCGGACGAAGCGCTGCCGGCGCTGTTCAAACGCTTCGCCTGAGGACGCGCTCAGCGGCCCTCCCTAACACCGCTCGGCGCAGTAGCGGATGGCCCGACGCAGCAGCTCGTAGTACTCCGGCTTCTCCCAGCTGCCCCGCTCGATCTTCGGGTAGTAGTCCATCAGCGGCCGCATGTCGTAGTGACCGCGGCAGTGGCCGAGGTTGAGGTAGAGGACCTCTCCCGCGCCTACCCGGTGGATGTAGTAGATGGGGCGCGGCTCGTCGTCGTGCCAGGCGGACTCGATAAAGCCGGTGGCCTCACCGTTGAAGTGCGTGTCGAGCAGCAGGTGCAGGTCTCCGTGGATGCGCGACAGATAGAGCTCATCGTCGGTTTCGAACTCACTGATGCCCGAGACCAGCTCGTGATCCGGATCCGCCACCCGGACCTTGAACGGCATGATGGGCGGGTGAGCGATGAACTGGGTACCGAGGGTCTGCATCAGGATCGGCGCCGTCTCCGGCGAGTTCACGCCCTTGTCGAGGAACTCGAGGATGGAGTTGGTGCCGTGCAGCGCGAACCAGCGCTTGCCGGACGCCACATAGTCTCTGAGGCCCTGCTGCTCGGCTTCCGTCGGCACCACGTTGCAGGTGTAGGAGATCAGAAAATCGCTGGCCCGGATGCCATCCAGATCGTGATAGTCCGCCGCCACCCGGCAGCGGATGTTGTCATGCTCGCCGAGCAGCGAAAGCAGCTCGCGACGGGCGAAGTCGATGTCGTGGAACTGGCCCGCCGCCACCAGGTAGACATCGACGATCCGCGGCTGATCGCTCATCGTTGCACGAGCCCGTCAGAACTGGATGCGTTTGGTGAAGCCGCCGTCGATCACCAGGTTGGCACCCGTGGTGAAGGCACCGAGCGGGCTCGCCAGCAGGGTCACCTGCGCGGCCACCTCTTCCGCCGAGCCCAGCCGGCCCAGTGGAATCTGCCCCACCGTCTGCTCGTAGAACGGAGTCATGTGCTGCTTGATCTGATCCCAGGATCCACCCTCGATGAAGATGGGCCCCGGACAGATGGAGTTGACCCGGATACCCTTCGGACCCAGGTCCTGCGCGAGCGCGCCGGCATACTGGATCATGGCGCCCTTCATGGCGTTATAGGCACCAGCACCGATGAACTTCTCCAGGGCCGCGGTGGAAGAGATCATGACGATGCTCGCGTTCGACGATTTCTCGAGGTACGGCAGGGCACTCTCTACCAGCCGCACCGACCCCAGCACGTCGTGCTCGAAGTTGGCCCGCCAGCCGGCCTCACCCTGGGCGTTGCCGCCACTGACGTTGGAGACCAGGCAGTCAATGCCACCGAGCGCGTCCGCCGCCGCGTTCACCCAGGCTTTGAGCTGCTCACCGTTACCGACATCCACCGCCTGACCGAACACCTTGACACCTTTCGCCTTCAGCGATTCGACAGCACTATCCACCCCTTTCTGGTTACGGGCGCAGATGGCGATGTTGCAGCCCTCGGCTGCCAGCGCCTCGGCGATCGCACGCCCGATGCCCTTGCTGCCGCCGGTGATCAGCGCGTTGTTACCCGCGAGCTTGAGATCCATGAATCGTTTCCCCCAGTGCGAATCGACAGACGCCAGGATGGTAACCCAGAAACCGTCAGGCGTGAATGTTATTTGCCCGACCGGCCGCAGGCCCCGTCCGCCGCGGCCGGAGACGGTTTCACCGACCCTTGTCGGCCGCAATCGGTGTTACTATCTCCCGGTTCACTTGCAGCGAGTAAACGCCGATGAACGCGGCCTACAAACCGGAAGCGAAGACCTGGCAGCAGACCAAGAGCGAACGCACGCGGGAAACGATTCTGGCCGCCGCCATCGAATGCTTCTTCGAGCTCGGCTACTTCAACACCACAACCGAGAACATTGCGCAGCAGGCCGGGGTTTCGCGCGGCGCGATGCTGCATCACTTCCCGACACGCGCGGAGCTGATCAAGGCCGCCGTCGAATATCTGCACCAGCGGCGCCTGGAAATGTTCACCGAGGAGGAGGAGACGATTCAGCAGGGCGCCGAGCACACCCGGGTCGAAGAGAGCATCGACGCTTACTGGCGCCAGCTCAACACCCGCGAGTTCGCGGTGTTTCAGGAGCTGAAAGTCGCCGCCCGTACCGACCCGGAGCTCGCCCGGGTGCTGAAACCCGTTCTGGAAGCCTACGATCGGGCATGGGCCAAGGCTTCGTCACAGGTCTTCTCGGATCTGGCCAAATCCGAGGCATTCACGCGGACCGCCTACATGACCCAGTATCTGCTGGAAGGTATGGCCGCCTCCTCGATGATCAGCGGCCAGAAGGTTCCGGAGAAGATGCTTCTCGACTGGCTGAAGCAGGAACTGCGCCGGAGCTACAGTGACGTCCGCGCGGTAAAGCGTTCCGCCCGACGATCCTGATCCGTCGAGGGTTGCTGCTTACTCCGCCACCCACTGCGACAGCAGATCGTGAAAGTGGCGCAGCTTGGTTTCCTGATAGCGGGCGAAGACCACCTCATCGAACTGGGCTGCTTCCAGGCCCAGCTGAACATTGGGCAGATTGAACGTGTCCTGCGTGAACACCTTGGCGAGCAGTCCGAGCTCCGGCGCATCCGTCCACGGCTCGTCTTCGCCGAGCAGGTGCAGCTTCGCAGGCGGGGGCCGCTCACCGGCGTAAGGGCTCAGGTAGTAGCACTCCATCAGTGACCGGTCGTGACGGTCCTGCCAGGGCCGGAACCGGTAAACGATGCGGTTGAAGCCGCCCCAGGGATGGAAGTTGGGAAACAGCGTGTAGTAGATGCTGTCCTGCACCTCGGCATCGGAGAGCGCCGGGTGGTCCTCACCGACGATCTTCTTCAGATTCTCCCGCGCACCGGCACCGAGCAGTGCCCGGGCGCTCATGCCCTGCGGCACCTCGGGGCTGGGAGGACCGTCGAGGGGACGCATAGTCACCGACTCGAACATTTCCTGCTCGCTCGGATTCCAGCGAATGTGCGGGCTCGGCGTACCGTTTGGCGTGATCGCCCGCGAGAAGTTACCCCAGGCATCGTACTGCGAGTTCTCGTCACCGATCGCCGCCAGCAGCTGCGGATGAGTGTTGATGACGTGAAAGGCCTCCATGAAGGCTTCCTGGCAGAGCTTCCAGTTGCACTTCATGACCTTGCCCACGTGCGCTTCGATGTAGCGCTTCTCGGGCTCCCAGACACTGAAGTGTGCCGGCAGGTCACCCAGGAAATCGGCCAGCGGTTTCGCGTTCACGTCCATGTTGACGAACACCCAGCCACCCCACGTGTCGCAGAGCAACGGGGTGAGATCGAAGTCGTTCTTGTCGATCTGCGGGAAATCCCACTCCGAGGTGACGCTCCGCAGGCTGCCGTCGATGTGCCAGCTGAAGCCGTGAAACGGGCAGATGAAACTGGCCGCGTGCCCGTCGAAGTCACACAGCCGCCGCCCCCGGTGCCGGCAGACGTTGTGGTGGGCCCGGATACCGTCCCGCGTGCGCACCACGATGATGCTGAAGCGGCCGATTTCGTAGAGCGCGTAATCCCCCACCTCCGGGATCTCTTCTTCCCGGCAGGCCATCTGCCAGACACGTGGCCACAGTCGCTGCATCTCGAGCTCATGGAAAGCCCGGCTGCGATAGCGCTCGACCGATACCGAGGTGAGCGTGCTCTGGTAAGGGTTTTCGAGCCGGAGCACATCCGACGGTGGTACGAGGTCGCTGTCGAGGAGCTCCTGGTAGCTGATTCCCGCCGAACGGTCACGGGCCTTTGCTGGCGTGCTCACAGATCTCCTCCTATCGATTGCGACGGACGTTCGCTTCTGCCGGCAGCTGGGGTCCTGCGATCCACAGCAGCAGGTGCGGATCGGCCTGGCGCAGTTCGCCTTCACGATAGCGACCATCGAACGAGAACACGCCCTTGAGACCGTTGTTCTCGACTTCCACCAGCCCGTCATCCCTCAGCGTGTACAGGGCGCCGGAAACCGGGTGACGCAACACCGTCATGTCTGCCCCACAGAAAAAACCGTCAACAGAGACGGTTATTCTACCG
>QJYB01000038.1 GCA_003247835.1 Gammaproteobacteria bacterium
GACGTCTTTACGGACGCAGGTTTCGAGTGGCGGGCGGCGGGTTGCTCCATGTGCCTCGCCATGAATCCGGACAAGCTGGCGCCGGGCGAGCACTGTGCGTCCACGTCGAACCGCAATTTCGAGGGTCGCCAGGGTCACGGCGGCCGGACCCACCTGGTCAGCCCGGCAATGGCGGCAGCCGCGGCGGTGACAGGCCATTTCGTGGATGTGAGGGAGCTGGTATGAAGGCGTTCAACGTGGAACGCGGCACGGTGATGCCGCTGGATCGGGTCAACGTGGATACGGACCAGATCATCCCGAAGCAGTTTCTGAAATCGATCCATCGCACCGGCTTCGGGGACAACCTGTTCGATGGCTGGCGCTATCTGGATGAAGGTGAGATGGGCATGACCCCCAACGAGCGTCGGATCAATCACGAGTTCGTCATCAATGATCCGCGCTACCAGGGCGCCATCTTCCTGCTCGCCCGGGAAAACTTCGGTTGTGGCTCCAGTCGGGAACATGCGGTGTGGGCGTTGATGGAGTATGGATTCCGGGCGGTCATCGCCCCGAGCTTCGCCGACATATTTCTAAGTAATTGCTACAAAAATGGTTTATTACCTATTGTTTTAGAAGCAGAAAAAATCCAAGAACTATTCGAGCTTACGCAAGGTGAGCGGCCGCTGGAGCTTGTCATCGACCTCCCGGACGACCGCATAACCCTGCCCGACGGTGGGCAGCTGACATTCGCCGTGGACCCCACGCGCAAGGAATCGCTGGTCAAGGGTCTGGACGATATCGGCCTGACCCTCGCTCATCGGGAAGCCATCGAAGCCTTCGAAGCCCGACACCGCACTGCCATGCCCTGGCTGTTCGACCGGCTGGCGGCACGATCGTGAGCCAGCGCATCCTGGTACTGCCGGGAGACGGTATCGGACCGGACGTGGTGTCCGTGGCGGTGGCCGTGCTGGAGCGGGTGGCGGACCGGCATGGGCTCGATCTGGTACTGGATCAGGCGCTGGTCGGGGGGCGGGCCATCGACGAAACCGGATCGCCGCTGCCCCCGGAAACCCTGGAGAAGGCCAGGGCCAGTCGGGCGGTGCTGCTCGGTGCCGTCGGCGGACCGAAGTGGGACGATCTGCCGACCCTGTCACGCCCGGAGCGCGGGTTGCTGGGTCTGCGTTCGGGACTGGAGCTCTTTGCCAACCTGCGGCCCGCCACTCTCTTCGAGCCGCTGGCGGCGGCGTCCTCGCTGAAACCGGAGCTGGTGGCCAATCTGGACATACTCATCGTCCGTGAGCTGACGGGGGGCATCTATTTCGGCGAGCCGCGGGGCATCGAGGTGGTGAACAACGAGCGACGCGGGTTCAACACCTACGTCTACAGCGAGCACGAGATCGACCGCATCGCTCGCGTCGCCTTCGATCTTGCCAGGAAGCGCGGCGGCCGCCTGTGTTCGGTCGACAAGGCGAATGTGCTCGAAGTCACACAGCTCTGGCGTGAGGTGGTCACTCAGGTTGGCAAGGACTACCCCGATGTGACCCTCTCGCACATGTACGTGGACAATGCCGGCATGCAGCTGGTGCGGGCGCCCAAGCAGTTCGACGTGGTGGTTACCGGCAACATGTTCGGCGACATCCTTTCGGACGTGGCCGCGATGCTCACCGGGTCGCTCGGCATGCTGCCGTCCGCGTCCCTGGCGGCGGATGGCAGCGGGTTGTACGAACCGGTGCACGGGTCAGCGCCGGACATCGCCGGACAGGACAAGGCCAACCCGCTGGCAACCATCCTGTCCGTCGCCATGATGTGCCGTTACAGCCTCGATGCGCCGGCGGCGGCGGATGCCATCGAGTCGGCCGTGAATCGCGTGCTGGACGAGGGCATCCGGACGCAGGACATTGCGCCGCCGCACGGAGACGTGCGCATCGTCGGTACCCGGGCCATGGGGCAGGCGGTGCTGGACGCGCTGGATTAACCGGGCCGGGAGTCAACATGTCTGAGGGATACGATGTAGCCGTCGTCGGCGCCACGGGCGCTGTCGGTGAGGTGCTGGTCGAGATACTGGAGGAGCGGGACTTTCCCGTACGCTCCCTGCACCTGCTGGCCAGCGAGCGCTCCGAAGGCAAGCGCATACAGTTCCGGGGCCGTTCGGTAACCGTCAGACGGCTGGACCAGTTCGACTTCAGTCAGGTCCAGATCGGCCTCTTCTCCGCAGGTGGTGATCTGTCGGCCGCCTACGCACCCAAAGCGGCTGCCGCGGGCTGCGTGGTGATCGACAACACGTCGTGCTTCCGTTACGAATCGGACGTTCCGCTGGTCGTGCCGGAGGTGAATCCCCAGCGCGTTGCCGACTACAGGCACCGCAACATCATCGCCAATCCCAACTGCTCGACCATCCAGATGGTGGTAGCTCTGAAGCCGTTGCATGATGCGGCCGTCATACGCAGGATCAACGTCGCCACCTATCAGGCGGTGTCAGGCGCCGGCGCCGGCGGGGTAAGGGAGCTGGCGGGTCAGACTGCCGATCTCCTGAACGCCAAGCCGATCTCTCCGAAGGTGATGCCTGTGCAGATCGCCTTCAATGCCATTCCGCAGATCGACCGGTTTCAGGACAACGGGTACACGAAAGAAGAAATGAAGATGGTCTGGGAAACGAACAAGATCCTGGACCCGGACATCCGCGTGAATCCGACCTGTGTGCGGATACCCGTCTTCTATGGGCACTCGGAAGCGGTTCACATCGAAACCGAGCACAAGCTCACAGCGGCAGAGGCGAGATCGCTCCTTGCCGGAGCACCCGGTGTGACGCTGATGGATGAAGCGAAACCCGGTGGCTATCCCACGGCGGTGGGTCAGGCCGCCGGTCAGGATCCGGTCTTCGTCGGCCGCATCCGGGAGGACGTCTCACACCCCAGCGGGCTCAACCTGTGGGTGGTCTCGGACAATGTGCGCAAGGGTGCCGCGCTGAACAGCATCCAGATCGCCGAGCTGCTGATTACCTACCTCGAGCGCCGTCACCGCTGAGCCTTTCTCCGTCCCGTTGGCGGGTTTGTGCGCGCCGGAGAACTGATGAAAAAAAATGACAGTTGCAGGCGATAAGGGCTGTCCAATTCACAAAAAGAACTGCCATAATTGGTACTTACTGCAATTTTTGGTCTGGTCTTCTAGGTTAACGTTCGCCTGAGGAACTGGATTTCCACGGGAACAGACCATTGATGTTGAGAAACTTGCACAGGATGGCAGTGCCACAATCCCTGGTCGGTCGTGCTTTGGTTGAGCGGAGGTTTTCCGCTGTCGGGAGGGGTCCCATCGAGCGGAGGCGCCCAAGGGTAGATACCCTGCGGGTGGATACCGCTTCGACAGCGCGATGCCGACGGCTGTTCAAAGCAGAAACTCAAGCTATCGGAGATTTACTCATAGGGGGCACCTATGCATAGGTTCTTGCTCTGCTGGTCGCGCGTGCGTAGACGCAGCGTGCGCATGCGCACAGGCGCGATCATCTTAAGCCTCCTCGCTGTGGCTGCCGCCCCACAAAGCTGGGGCCTGGGACTCGGCGAGATCGAGGCCAAATCTGCTTTGAACCAGCAGTTCAAAGCCACCATCGAACTGTTCGACGCGTCCGGACTCGAGCCCAGCGAGATCATCGTCTCGCTGGGATCCGCAGAGGATTTCGAGCGGGTCGGTGTCGAGCGTTTCTTCTTTCTGACGAGCCTGTCCTTCCAGGTGGCCTATGCGCCGAATGGGGATCCGCAGATCGTGGTCACCTCGTCGCGCCCGATCACGGAACCCTACCTGAACTTCCTCGTGGAAGTGCTCTGGCCGAACGGACGGCTGCTCAAGGAATACACCGTACTCCTGGACCCGCCGACCTTCAGCGAAGCTGCCGCCCCCGCCGTCAGCGCGCCCAGCCAGAACCGGACGGCGGGCAATACGGGTCGAGTGCAGCGGGTGGAGCCCGCTACCAGTGGCACGCGGGTGCAGATGGACCCGAAGACAGCACCGGCGGCTGGTGAACCCTCGCCGCTCGACCGCGGACTGCAGGGTGACGAGTACGGTATGACGGACCGCGACGATACGCTGTGGTCCATCGCCTCGCGGGCCCGGCCGGGAAGCGGGGTCAGCGTGCACCAGACGATGCTCGCCATCGTTCGGCTGAACCCGGATGCGTTCATCAACGGCAACGTCAACCTGCTGAAGGCGGGCTACGTGCTGCGGTTGCCGGACGAGGCCCAGGCGAAGGCGCTGTCCACGGAAGATGCACTGCTCGAGGTGGCCCGGCAGGACGAGGAGTGGCGGGCCTACAACCGTGGTGAAGCCATCGCGGATCGGAGCAGCAAGCGAGAGCCCGCCGCGACGGATCAGACTTCGACGCTCCGCTCGACGGTGGACGCCAGCGCTTCGACAGCGCCTGCAACCGCCGCCAAGGCCACGGAAGGTGAGCTCCGCATCGTTGCCGAGGACGGTGACAGCACCACGGGTGTGGGTGGCCAGTCGGCCGCGGCCCTGCAGTCGGCGATGGAGGAAACGGATCGGCTCGGCAGGGAGGTCGAACAGCTCACCTATCAGCTCGATCGCGAGAAGGAGCTCGCGAGCAATGAGATTGCGGTCAAGGAGCGACAGATCGAGGTCAAGGATCAGCAGATCGCCGAGCTGCAGGCACAGCTCGCTGCGGCGCGCGATGCGCTGCAGAACCAGCCTGCCAGTGAACCTCAGACCCAGAGTCAAAACCAGAGTGCCCGTGCCGAGACGACTACCCCCTGGTGGCAGTCGCCGGTGGTGATGTATGGCGGCGCAGGTGTTCTGGTCTTGCTTCTGGTCGGCGGCATGTTCGCTCAGCGCAGACGTCGCGCGGCGGAGGCCGAGAACGACTACTTCGACGCCGAGGAAGCGTTCGCGGAAGAAGAACGGGTAGCTCCGTCACTGACGGACCTCGAGGACGAGGATGAGGACGAGGACCTGGTCGCCCAGGCCGAGGATGACGGGGCCGAAGAGGAGATTACCGGTTCTCAGACCAGCGACGTGATCGGCGAAGCCGATATTTACATCGCCTATGGCCGCTATCCCCAGGCCATCGGCCTGCTCCTCGGGGTGCTCGAGGATGAACCGCAGCGCAACGATGTCCGCCTCAAACTGCTCGAGGTGTATGCGGAGTCCGGGGAACGCGCTGCGTTCGACGAGCACATGGCGACGCTCATCGAGTACTGCGACGACGAAGACGCACTGCTCACCGCGAAGGAGCTCGAGAACAAGTTCGGAGAAGAAACCATCACTCTGGACGACATGATGGCGGCGGAAGAGCGCGCCGCTGCCGCCACCGAGTCAGCAGACAGAGACGATGGCGATGCAGAGGCCGATATCGACTTCCGCTCTGACAAGTCGGTGGATATCCCAGCCAAGACGGCTGCTGCTGCCGAAGACACCTCCCTGGATTTCGAGCTCGAGCTCGATGAGCTCGAATCGGCTTCCGCTGCAGAGGAACCGGTGGAAGACACCGAAGGGGCGGGAGATCAGCTCGGCGGCGATCTGGGTATCGACTTCAATCCTCGAGAGACAGAAGCTCCGGAGTCGGAATCACGCAGCATCGACTTCGAATCAGCGAAGGACGAGATTTCCCTCGACGATGTCAACATGGAGGAGGGCGACGAGCTGACAGTCGATGCGGATCTGGAGCAGGCTGCTGCGAGCATCCGCAGTGAAACGGTGAAGTTCAGCACGGCTGCGGATGACACATCCGAGGAGTCGGAAGACGAGCTCGCCCTCGCCACGTTGACGGACGATGAATCGGATCCTCTCGACGAGCTGGAATTCGAGTCCGTGAGTCGGACCGAGGACGATTTCGAGTTCGAGGACGAAGGGGACAGTGCCAACACCAAGCTGGATCTTGCCCGTGCATACATCGACATGGGTGACGCCGACGGTGCTCGCGACATCCTCAAGGAGGTGCTCGACGAGGGCAACTCCGATCAGCAGCAGAAGGCGAAAGCCATGCTGGAGTCGCTCTGATCAGGATGGGCTGATCGGGCGCCCGCAAAGGGTGTTCGACCGACGATGCGAGTAGCCCTGGGCATCGAATACGACGGTTCTGCCTTCAGCGGCTATCAGTACCAGAGCCACGCGCCTTCCGTGCAGGGCTCCCTGCAGGACGCGCTGTCCCGGATCGCTGCTTCCCCCGTGACGATACATGCTGCCGGTCGCACGGACGCCGGTGTGCACGCCACCGCCCAGGTTGTGGCCTTCGATGCCATTGCCGATCGGCCGCTGTCCGCCTGGATCCGCGGAACCAACGCCCTGACGCCGGAAGGCGTCGCCGTGATCTGGGCGAGCAGGGTGCCCGAGGACTTCCATCCCCGCTATCAGGCCACTGCCCGACGCTACATGTACCTGTTCTACGATGCCGAGCCTGTGTCGCCGCTGCTCAACCGTCGAGCCGTGCTGACCCGAACGCTCGACGACGAGGCCATGCACCGGGCGAGCCGCATACTCGTCGGTGAGCAGGACTTCAGCGCGTTCCGGGCTGCGGGATGCCAATCGACGACGCCGCTGCGCTGCGTGCATCAGATCAGCGTGCAGCGTGCCGCCGGGTTCGTGGTGGTCGACGTCACCGCCAACGCGTTTCTCCTGCACATGATGCGCAACATCGCCGGTTCGCTTTGGCGGATCGGGCTGGGCGAACGCCCCGAGGACTGGATGGAAACGCTGCTGCGCGGTCGGAACCGGAGCCTGGCAGCGCCTACCGCACCACCCGGCGGGCTGTACCTGGTGGATGTGCGTTACCCGCACGTCGAGCTGCCGTCGGGACGGCTGCCGCCTCTGCTCAGGGCCCTCGGCGACCTCGGTCGCTTCTGAGCCCCCCGCTTTGAAAGCGTTTTTCTTCCCAGGAACGGTCCGTTAGACTACGCCGCTTTCCGACGACCCCGACCCGACTTTGCCCCCTTCAGAGCCCACGCGAATCAAGATCTGCGGCGTTACGCGGCTCGAGGATGCGGCGGCGGTTGTCGGCGCGGGCGCCGATGCGGTCGGGCTCAATTTCGCCGCCGTCAGTGCGCGACGGGTGGACATTGCGGATGCGGCCGTGATCGCGCGCGAGGTGGCGGGCGTCCTGACCCGGGTCGGGGTGTTTGTCGACCCCACGCCGGAAGACGTCCACCGGGTACTGGACGTGGTGGAGTTGGACGTGCTGCAGTTTCACGGCGACGAGACCGATGGATTCTGTGCGGGATTTGGACGCCCCTACATGAAGGCCCACCGGATCCGGGCAGCCATTGATGCGTCGGCACTTCAGCGCGACTTTCCGAATGCCTGCTGTCACCTTCTCGATGCACACGTGGCCGGACAGCAGGGTGGGACTGGACAGCGCTTCGACTGGGACTTCTGGCCCCGAGGATCGGATCTCCATCTGATTCTGGCGGGTGGTCTGACCCCGGACAACGTGGCCGAGGGAATCAGGAGGACACGGCCGTTCGGGGTGGACGTTGCTGGCGGCGTGGAAGCGGCCACGAAGGGCATCAAGGATCGGGAGCGGATCGAACGGTTCGTGGCCGCGGTGCGTGCCACAGACCGCGAGGCAGCGAGGTAGCAGCTTGGACGGTGCGAACAGATACGATCAGCCTGTGAACGGCCATTTCGGCGAGCACGGTGGGCGGTTCGTCGCCGAGACCCTCATGCATGCCCTGGAGGAGCTCGCTGCGCTGTACGACTCGCTGGCCGGTGATCCGGTGTTTCAGCAGGAGCTCGCCGCGGACCTCAAGCACTACGTCGGTCGACCGACGCCGCTGTATCACGCCGAACGGCTGTCCAGGGAACTGGGCCCACAGATCTTCTTCAAACGGGAAGATCTGAATCACACCGGCGCTCACAAGGTCAACAACACCATCGGCCAGGCGCTGCTTGCCAAACGGATGGGCAAGCCCCGGGTGATCGCCGAAACCGGAGCAGGACAGCACGGGGTCGCCACGGCAACGGTGGCCGCACGCCTGGGATTGTCCTGTCAGGTGTACATGGGTGCGGAAGACGTCAAGCGCCAGAGCCTGAACGTCTACCGTATGAAGCTGCTCGGTGCAGAGGTGATTCCGGTGCATTCCGGCTCCCGGACGCTGAAGGACGCCATGAACGAGGCGATGCGTGACTGGGTGACCAACGTCGACAACACGCACTACATCATCGGCACGGTGGCAGGGCCCGATCCCTATCCCCGCCTCGTCAGGGACTTTCAGTCGGTGATCGGCAAGGAGACCCGCATCCAGTGTCTCGAGCAGGTCGGCCGCCTGCCGGATACCCTAGTTGCCTGCGTGGGTGGCGGCTCGAACGCCATTGGCCTCTTTCACCCGTTCATAGACGATACGGACGTCAGGCTGGTCGGTGTGGAGGCGGGTGGTCTGGGTCTGGACACCGGCCGTCACGCCGCGCCGCTGAATGCAGGCAGGGTGGGTGTGCTGCACGGCAACCGCACCTATCTGATGCAGGACGACGACGGTCAGATCATCGAGACGCACTCCATTTCCGCGGGCCTCGACTATCCGGGAGTTGGGCCGGAGCACGCTTACCTGAAAGATCTGCAGCGGGCGGAGTATGCGGCGGTGACCGACGACGAGGCCATGGCCGCTTTCCGCCTGCTCAACCATACCGAGGGCATCATGCCGGCGCTCGAGTCGAGCCATGCGCTTGCCTGGGTCGTCCGCGAAGCGGCCGGGTTCGACGATGATGACGTGGTGGTGATCAACCTCTCCGGTCGTGGCGATAAGGACATTCTGACGGTGGCGGCGCTGGACGGAATCGAGATATGAGCCGGCTCGGACGTCGGTTTGCGGCGCTGTCGGCCGCCAACAGAACGGCGCTGACCACTTTCATCACCGCGGGCGACCCGACCCTGGCGGCCACGGTACCGGCGTTGCACCAACTGGTGGCCTCCGGTGCCGACGTGCTCGAGCTCGGGATCCCGTTCTCGGACCCGGAAGCGGAAGGACCGGCCATCCAGGCCTCGTCGGAACGGGGACTGGCCAACGGCATCCGGCTCACGACCTGTCTGGACATGGTCCGGGAATTCCGTGCGCGGGATGACGAAACCCCGATCGTTCTGATGGGTTACCTCAACTCGGTCCTGGCCATGGGCGAGGCGGTCTTTGCACGGGCTGCTTCTGATGCCGGCGTCGACGGGCTGATCATGGTCAACCTGCCGCCGGAAGAGGCACAGACGCTGAAATGTGAGCTGGATCGAGCAGACATCGATCTGATCTTTCTCGTGGCGCCGACGACGACCGATGCGCGACTCGTCAAGATTCTCGGCCGGGCGTCCGGTTTCGTCTACTACGTGTCGCTGAAGGGGATTACCGGTGCAAATCATCTCGACGTGCGCGCAGTGGCCGAGCGGGTGGCCAAGATCAAGGCGCATACCGACCTGCCGGTGCAGGTGGGTTTCGGTATCAAGGATGCAGCTTCTGCCCGGGCGGTCGGCCAGCACGCGGACGGAGTGGTCATCGGCAGCGCGCTCGTGACCACCATGGGCAGCGAGGTCGATGACGAGGCACGGCTCATCCGTCTCGGCGAGCAGACCCTTGCGCTGCGGCAGGCGCTGGATGGCTGAGCCCGCGCTGCCGCAGACGCTGGACGACTGGCTGGTTCACATCGACGCTGTGCATCCCCGTCAGGTCGAGCTCGGTCTGGACCGGGTCACCGAGGTGGCAGCACGACTGGGGGTCCAGCAACCCGCCCCGACATCGGTCATCGTTGCGGGAACCAATGGCAAGGGGTCCACCTGCGTTGCTCTGGAGCGGCTGCTCGCCGACCGGGGAATGCGTGTGGGGACCACGCTGTCGCCGCACGTGGAGCGCTTCAACGAGCGGGTCCGGCTGTGTGGACGGGAGGCCGACGATCTCGACATCTGCGAGGCGCTGGCGGCGGTGGATTCCGCGCGCGCCGGTGTTTCGCTCACCTACTTCGAGTATTCGGCCCTGGCAGCGCTGTACCTGTTCCGCCGCGCCGAGGTGGAGGTGGCCATCCTGGAAGTCGGTCTCGGCGGTCGGCTGGATGCCTTCAATCTGGTCGATGCGGACCTGGCCATCGTGACCAGCATCGGGCTCGACCATCAGGAATACCTCGGCACGGACATAGAAAGCATCGGCCGGGAAAAGGCTGGCGTATTCCGTCCCGGGCGGCCGGTGGTGCTCGGGCAGGTGAGCCGTTCCGTGCACGACGCCGCGGCAGCGCTTTCGTGCCCGACGCTGACCCTCGACCAAGACGTGCACGTCTCTGAAAGAGCCGCCAGCTGGGAATACCGATGCGAGGCACTGGGCTTGAGCCTCGAGGGACTTGGCCGTGGTGCGCTGGCCCCGAGCAACTGCGCGCTGGCTCTGACTGCGGCGGCCTGGCTGACCGGAACGTCGGACCTGGATGCCACGGCGCTTGCCGACATCACGCTTCCCGGGCGGATGGAGAGTTACCGCTGCAAAGGTCGGGAACTGCTGCTCGACGTCGCACACAACCCGGCGGGGGCTGAGTTTCTTGCAACGCAGCTTATCTGTCGGTATCCAGAACGCCGCTACGTCGCGGTGCTCGCCATGCTCGGCGACAAGGATGCCGCCGGTGTCGCCGGTGCCATGGCATCCCTGGTTCGCGAATGGGTGGTGGTAGCCACCCCGGGACAGCGCGGCCAGAGCGCGGCGTCGCTGGCTGGTCGGCTGGGCCGTCCGGCCCGGGTCGCGAACAGCATGGCGGAAGGGTTGGCGCTTGCCGTGTCGTTAACGGCAGCGGGTGATGGTATTCTCGCCTTTGGATCGTTCTCTGCGGTGGAGCAGGCAAGGGCGGTGGTTGCGGGTCCCCCCGGCGTGACGCTCGAAGCTTGAAAAAACAGCTTGAAACCGATGGATGAACAGACCCGGTATCGGGTAACCGGCAGCCTGTTTCTGCTGGCAGTGGCGATCATCGTGTTTCCCATGATGTTCGACGGCGAGGGTCTCAGAGCGGTCGAGATCGAGCCGCTGGATGTGCCGAAGACCACGCCGGACGTCAGCCGGCGGGAAGACGTGGCGCCGTCGACCGATCTGGTGGCCCGCGTCGAGGAACTGGCCGCCGAGGTGGATGACCAGGGATTCCAGACCGACGCGACCGGAACCCGTTTCGGTGAGCCGGTGCTCTCCGAGACGGATGCATCGACAAGGGTCTGGGCAGTGCAGGTGGCGAGCTTCGGTGAGGAAGACAACGCGCTGAAACTGCGAGACCAGCTGCGCACAGACGGCTATGAGGCCTTCATTTCCACGGTCAAACAGGATGGTCACGTGCTCAACCGTGTGGCGGTGGGGCCGTTCCTGGACGAAACGGAAGCCGACCACCTCCGCGATACACTGTCGGACTCGCTGTCGCTGGATGCCCGGATCGTGGCGTTTTCCAACTGAGCCGGTGCAGGCGTGGCAACAGCGGACATCGTCATTCTCATCATCGTGCTGCTGTCGTCCGTCATCGGGTTGGTGCGGGGACTGTTCAAGGAGCTGCTCTCACTGGTGATCTGGTTCGCTGCCATCATGCTGGCACTGTACTTTTCAGGCGCGGTCGGCGACCGGTTGTCCGCTCAGCTGGCGGATGAATCGGTGAGGACCGTCGTCGGGTTCTTCATCGTCTTCCTGACGACGCTCATCATCGGCGGGATCGTCCAGGCCCTCGTCAGGCAGCTCATCAGCAGCACGGGTCTGACGGGTACTGATCGTTTTCTCGGCTTTCTGTTCGGTAGCGCCAGGGGGGTGCTGGTCTGCATCGTCGGTCTGATTGCGTTGAAGTCCTTCGACATTCAGGCGGACTGGTGGCAGGAATCGAGATTCATTCCGGAACTTCTCGCTTTCGAGCAGGATGTGCTGGAACTCATGGGAAAAGCCAAGGATGTGGTGGTGGAAGTCACTGAAGAAGCGTGAGAGCTGAATTATGTGCGGCATCGTTGGGATTGTAGGCACGGAGAACGTGAACCAGCGTCTGTACGACGCGCTGACGGTTCTGCAGCACCGTGGTCAGGACGCGGCGGGCATCGGGACCAGCGATGGTTCGAGGCTCAATTTCCGAAAAGGAAACGGCCTCGTGCGTGACGTTTTCCAGCAGCAGCACATGCAGCGTCTGTCCGGCAACCAGGGTATCGGGCACGTCCGGTATCCCACTGCCGGATCCTCGAGCTCTGCTGAAGCGCAGCCCATGTACGTGAACTCCCCCTATGGCATCATCCTGGCCCACAACGGCAATCTCACGAACGCTGAGGCGCTGCAGGCGGATCTGTTCCGCGAGGACCTGCGGCACGTCAACACCAACAGCGACTCCGAGGTGCTGCTCAACGTATTTGCTCATGAGCTGCAGATCCAGCGCGCACATACGCCGGAGGCGGAACATGTTTTCGCGGCCGTGGAGGGAGTGCATCGCCGTTGCCGGGGTGCCTATGCCGCGGTCGCGCTGATCATCGGCTGTGGCGTGGTGGCCTTCCGCGATCGCTTCGGTATCCGGCCGCTGGTGTTTGGCCGCCGGGAGACGGAACGTGGCGACGAGTTCATGGTGGCATCCGAGTCGGTGGCACTGGACATCCTCGGCTTCGAGCTGATCAGAGACGTGGCCCCAGGTGAAGCGGTCTTCATATCGAATGACGGCAAGCTTCATACCCGCGTCTGTGCAGAGGAGACGATGCTCGCGCCCTGCGTGTTCGAGTTCGTCTATCTGGCACGACCCGACTCGGTGATGGACAACGTTTCCGTGTACAAGTCGCGACTCCGCATGGGTGACCATCTGGCCGATCGCGTGCTCGAACGTTTTCCGGGCCGGAATCATGACATCGACGTCGTGATTCCCATTCCGGACACCGGACGTACCGCGGCGCTGCCGCTGGCTCATGAGCTCAACGTCAAATATCGCGAAGGCTTCATCAAGAACCGGTACATCGGGCGTACGTTCATCATGCCGGGGCAGAGTGAACGGACGAAATCCGTGCGCCAGAAACTCAATGCCATCGAACTCGAATTCAAGGGCAAGAACGTCCTCCTCGTGGACGACTCCATCGTCCGGGGTACGACCCTCAAGCAGATCGTACAGATGGCCCGGGATGCCGGGGCGAGGAAGGTCTACGTGGCGAGCGCGGCGCCGCCGATCCGCCACCCGAACGTCTACGGCATCGACCTGCCCACGCCCAACGAGTTCGTGGCCTACAACCGGACCGAGGCCCAGGTCGGGGAGTTCATCGGCGCGGATGATCTCATCTACCAGACCATCGACGATCTGGTGAAAAGCGCCCGGGAAGGCAACCCGGCCATAGACAGGTTCGACTGCTCGGTTTTCGATGGGAATTACGTGACGGGCGACATAGACGACGACTATCTTGACCGTCTATCGTTGCATCGCAGCGATCAAATGAAACAACGCCGTGAAGCCGAACTCCACGCCGATCAGTCGGTCATCGAGCTACACAACCACGCTTGATGTGAAGCAGAAGCTGAGCGCGATTCAGGAAGCGCTCAATGGTGTGCTGCTCGGCAAGGAAGGCCAGGTGCAGCTGGCATTGGCCTGTCTGCTGGCCCGGGGGCATCTGCTGATCGAGGACCTGCCGGGCATGGGCAAGACGCTGCTGTCTCACGCGCTCGCCCGGGTACTCGGGCTCAGCTACAACCGCATCCAGTTCACGTCCGACGTCCTGCCATCCGACATCATCGGCACGTCCATCTTCGACCGTGAGCTGGGTGAGTTCCGATTCGTCGAAGGTCCGCTGTTTGCCCAGGTGGTGCTGGCGGATGAGATCAACCGCGCGACGCCCAAGAGCCAGAGTGCCCTCCTCGAAGCCATGGAGGAACGGCAGGTTACGGTGGAAGGTGAGAGCCGGGCGCTGCCGGAACCGTTCTTCGTGATTGCCACCCAGAATCCTTCGACCCAGACGGGGACCTTCCCGCTGCCCGAATCACAGCTCGACCGGTTCCTGATGAGGATCGAGCTCGGCTATCCGGATCCGGAAGCGGAACGCGAGCTGCTCAAGGGTGGTGATCGTCGGAAGTCACTCGGTCTGCTGCAGCCGCTGTCCGACCTGGAAACACTCGCTGCGCTGCAAACCGCCGTGGACGACATCAAGGTGTCCGATCCGCTCATCGAGTACATCCAGCGCCTGGTGGCATTCTCCCGGCGCGGTGCTGAGTTCGCCTTCGGACTTTCTCCTCGGGGCAGCCTGGCGCTGCTGCAAAGTGCGCGCGCGTGGGCACTGCTCCAGGACCGGTCGCACGTCGTCCCGGAAGACGTCCAGGCGGTGCTGCCGGCGGTGGTGGATCACCGGTTGCGTGAGTCTGCCGATTTTGCCGGCCATGGCGGCGGGGCCCTCGCCCAGAAGCTCCTCACCAGCGTGGACGTGGTGGGCTAACCCACCTCCGCTCCCGTGGCCGACTCACCGCCCGCCGGATTTTCGCTCCGGCGTCCCCGTGGCAGCGCGTCGGCGGATGCGCCCATGCTGCGACCGCGGGAACTGTTCATAGGCAAGCGGTTCAGCCGCTGGCTCGACCGGCGCATTCCGCCGAGCTCGCAGATCACACTCACCCAGAAGAACGTGTTCATCTTTCCGACCCGAACGGGGTTTGCGTTCGGCGGGCTGATCGTTCTGCTGATACTGGGTGCGATCAACTACCAGGCGAGTCTGGTCTACGGAGTGGCATTCCTGCTCGGCAGCGTGTTTCTGGTCACGATTCTGTACACCTTCCGTAATCTGTCAGGGCTCCGGCTCACGCTGGCCGGGACGCGACCGGGTTTTGTCGGTGAGGATCTGGAGATTTCGATCCGGGTGGAACGTCCGGAAGGACGCGCCCGCGAGGGGGTTCAGCTCAGCTGGCCGGAAGGCATCCTGCAGTGGGCAGAGCTCTCGGAGCAGGCCACCGATCACGTACGCCTGTACGTTCCGGCTCCCCACCGGGGATTCTTCGATCCCGGCCGCCTGCTGGTGGAAACTTACTATCCACTCGGCCTGCTCAGAGCGTGGACATGGGTCGATCTCGACGTGCGTGCCCTTGTTTACCCCAGGCCGATCTTCGGCGAGTTTCCGAAAACGGAAACGGGTCACCGCGACGAGGGCGAGCTGATCGATCCACTCGGCAGCGACGACTTTCATGACATCAAGTCGTACCGGCCCGGTGATCCGATCCGTCACATCATCTGGCGATCCTATGCGCGCTCGGACGAGCTGATGGTGAAGCAGTACGCGAGCTACGTCGAGCCACGCCTGTGGCTGCGTCTCGAGTCGGTCAACGGTGATCTGGAGGAGCGGATCAGCCGTCTGACCGGACTGGCCCTGCAGGCGACACGCCTCGACCGTGAGTACGGACTGAAGCTGGCGAACGTGAGAATTCCGCCCGGGCGGGGAGAAGCCCATCTGGAGCAGGTACTGAGGGAGCTGGCGCTGCATGGCCTCCGCTGAAACCGGCACGTCGACCGGAAAGGCGGCAACCGGTGTCGCCTACCAGATTCCGAGAAACTCGCTCGCACTGCTCATGATCGCGCAGGTCGCCGTCGTGCTGCCCTATCTGCTGCAGCTCTCACCGTGGATCGTGGCAGTGGGGCTGTTCTGCGGTATGTGGCGGACCAATGTTTACCTCGGCCGTTGGGACTATCCGCAGCGCTGGGTGAAAGCGCTGCTGGTGGTGGCCTGTCTGCTTGCGGTAGGCATCAGCGGGGTCGGGGCTTTCAGCCTGGAGGCGACCGCGTCTCTGCTCATCGCTGCGTTCGCCCTGAAGCTGATCGAGATGAAGAGTCGTCGGGATGCCTACGTGGTCATCTTTCTCGGTTATTTCGCCATTGCCACTCAGTTTCTGTTCGACCAGACCATTCTGATGGCAGCGTACCAGCTGGTGGCTTTCATGCTGGTGACGGCGGCCATGGTTGGGATGAACCAGCGGCAGACCCGGGTACGTCCGGCGCTGTCGTTGAAGCTGGCCGGCGCTCTGGTGCTGCAGGCACTGCCGCTGACACTGATCATTTTTCTGCTGTTTCCGCGGATGGCGCCGTTGTGGACGGTGCCACTGCCGGGTGCGGGCAAGATGGGGCTCCAGGAAACGGTTCGTCCGGGCGACATTGCCAGCCTGACCCAGTCGGACGAACTCGCGTTCCGGGCAGTGGTCAACGGTCGCGTCCCGCCACCGAACCAGCTGTACTGGCGAGGCCTGGTGTATTCCGACTTCGAGGCAGGCAGCTGGCGGGCTGCGGAGCGACGCCGTGCCGCAAGTGAGCCGCTAACGGAACCGGGCGATCTGGCTTACGAGGTGCTGCTGGAACCGACCATGCAGACCTGGCTCTACACGCTGGAGAACTCCACCTCCGAAGACCCGGGCATCTACCGGACAGTGGACGGGCGGCTGGAGTCCCGTGAACCGGTGCTCTCGGTATTCCGCTACCGGGCGATACGGCACGACCGTTCCGGTGATGCCGAGCCGTTGTCGGATTCCATGAGAACTCGAGAGACTGCCATCGATCCGGGCGCCAATCCCCGAATTCAGGAACACGGCCGCGCACTGCTGGACGAGCAGGGTTCGGCCGTGGGTATGGTCCGCGCCGTGCTCGCGGAGATTCAGCAGGGACCGTACCGGTACACGTTGAGCCCGCCGCAGTATCCCGGCCGCGACAGCATCGACGATTTCTGGTTCGAAGGTCGGGCCGGCTTCTGTGCACACTACGCCAGCGCCTTCGTCTATCTGCTGCGTTCGGCCGGTATACCGGCGCGGATGGTGGGCGGCTATCTGGGTGGCGAGGTCAACCCGATCACGGGACACCTCATGGTCCGTCAGTACGATGCCCACGCCTGGGCCGAGTTCTTCGACCCCGCGCTGGGCTGGGTGCGGGTAGATCCTACCGCTGCGGTGGCGCCCGAGCGGGTGGAGCGTGGGCTGTCTGCCGCGTTGTCTTCCGAGGACCGGGCGTCGTTGTCTCTGTTTACGGCCGCCCGTCTGGGGGAGTGGGATGTCGCCGCGGACCTGCTGCGCTGGGCCGACTCGCTGGAACATCGCTGGAACCTCTGGGTAGTCGGCTACGACAGCCACTACCAGAGCCGTTTTCTGAAGGATCTGCTCGGCGAGGTGACCCCATCACGGATCGGGTTGGCGATTCTGGTTGGTGGTGTGGTGAGCCTGGGCTTCGTGGCGATGGTGATGTTCTGGGGGCGGCGTCCGGTGCAGCGGCATCCGGTGGAGAAGGCATTCCGGGATTTCAGCGACAAGCTGGCAGGGTTCGGTTATCCGCGGCGGCCGGAAGAATCGCCGTCGGCGTTCGTCCGTCGTGTGGCCCATCAGGTGGGTCTTGCCGAGGCCCAGATCGGCGGCCTCGTCGCCGAACTGGATACGCTTCTGTACAATCCCGCCGTCGCCTGGGGCCAACGTGAGCTGCGGGCGCTGCGCAGCCAGCTGCGACGGCTGCAGTTCCGGCTGGCGTTCGGCACGACCCGCTGAGCGGACGCCGACACGACGCGGCCGAACTCCTTCCGAACTGGAATGTTGAGCCGGGAATAGAATTGACCGCCACGCTGCGACGAACACCCTGTGTGGGTATCTGCTCGACCACATACGGCGACCTGGTCTGCCGGGGCTGTAAGCGGTTTGCGCACGAAATCGATCAATGGAACGGTTACGCGGATGACCAGCGCCTGCTGGTCTGGGAGCGACTTTACAAGCTGCGCGAAGGCGCCCTTCTGGCCCATGCCCGTATCATTGATAGGGCCACGCTCAACGAGCGGGCGGAAGCGCTCAAGGTTCCTGATCGGGACGCGCTCAGCGCGGCTAACCTCGCCTACGAAGTGATCCGACGCCTGCCGAGGGCAGACGATTTCCCCGGGCTGGGCATTGTCCCTCGGGTCGACGCCGCGCATGCGGGTGAGCTGTACCAACGGGTGGAAGCAGAGCTGTATCGACGAGCGGTGGCGCAGTACGAACGGGATTTCCACGTTCCCGCCCGATGACGGCCCGGATCATCGGAACCCCCGACGACCTTCTGGCGGACGTGAACGCGTTTCTCGGCTGCCCAACACCTGCCCGCTGGTTCGAGCAGGCAGTCGATCGTCTGGACGAGCTGCTCATCGATCATGCCAATTGCGAAAAAAAGGCCGCGGGGAATGCGCTGTCTCTGATCTACCGCTACGTGGACCGGCCGGAGCTGCTGCACACGCTGTCCCGACTGGCGAGGGAAGAGCTCAGACATTTCGAGCAGGTGCTTGCCGTCATGGAGGCACGGCTGGTTCGCTACGTCCACCTGACACCGAGCCGTTACGCGACGGGGCTTCGGCAGCTGGTTCGGACCTCTGAGCCCGGGCGGCTGATCGACACGCTGCTGATGGGAGCGATCGTCGAAGCGCGCAGCTGCGAGCGGTTCCACGGGCTGGTCTCCGTTTTGCCCGAAGATCTGGGACGCTTCTACCGGCGGCTCCTGGCCTCTGAAGCGAGACACTTTCAGGGTTACCTGTCGCTGGCGCGGTGCTACGCCACCGAGTCGTTCGATGACCAGCTCGGCCGCATGCTCGACTGTGATGCGGAGCTGGTCAGCCGGACGGATACCGTGTTCCGCTTCCACAGTGGGCCGCTGGCAGCGGCCTGACTCCGCGCGAGTGCCCGCTCAGCCCGTCAACGGGAAGCACTCGAGTACGGGATCCTGTCCGGGCGCCGACTGGCGGGCGAGCCAGCCGCAGCGTTCCCAGGCGCCGAGCACGAAGCGCCCGCCCCAGGGATGCGTGTGTATACCGGGGCGGTGGGTGTGGCCATGAATGATCCGCCGGGCGCCGCGTTCCTGTGCGACCCGGTCGACCTCCCGTGCAGCCACATCCATGATGTTCTCCGCCTTGTTTGCGTTGGTTGCGCGGCTCTGGGCCCGGAGACTCCTGGCCAGCTCGCGGCGGGCGGTGAGGGACTGGCTCAGGATGTCCCGCTGCCACTCGGGCGAACGGAACAGTGTACGGACTTCCTGATAGGCGCCATCGTCGATGCAGAACGCATCGCCGTGACTCAGCAGGGTAGCGTCGTCCAGCACCATGGGATCATCGATGAGGGTCACGCCGGTGTCGGCGGCGAACGCCGGGCCGATGAGGAAATCCCGGTTGCCGTGCATCAGGGTGACCGCGCACCGGGCCGTCACCTTCTGCAGGAGGCGCCTGAGCGAGGCGGCCAGCGGTCCGTCGTCGTCGTCCCCAATCCAGACCTCGGTGAGATCGCCGAGCAGGTGGATGCTCTCGGCCTGATCCGACGCCGCTTCCATCAGCCGGGAAAACGTGCGGAACCGGTCGGAATCCGGATCTTCCAGATGCAGGTCGGAGATGAACAGTCGCATCAGCGGCGGTCAGGAATGTCCAGTGCGTGCTCGGCCGCGGCGAAGGTGTTCTGCAGCATGGCCACCCGCGTCATAGGACCAACCCCACCGGGCACCGGGGTGATCCAGGACGCGATTTCCACGGCCTCATCGAAAACCACATCGCCGCGGAGCTTGCCCCGCTCGTCCCGGGTCATGCCCACGTCGATCACGATGGCGCCGGGTTTGATCCAGTCGCCGGGAACGAGGCCCGGCTTACCGACGGCGGAAACGAGAATGTCTGCACGGCGCGCGCACTCTGCCGTGTCCCGGGAGAACTTGTGAGCGGTGGTCACGGTGCAGCCGGCGAGCAGGAGCTCGAGACCCATGGGTCTGCCGACGTGATTGGACGCGCCGATGACCGTGGCATCGAGCCCCCGGATGGGTACGCCCGTGTGCTCGAGCAGCAGCATGATGCCCATGGGCGTGCAGGAACGGACGGACGGTCGGCGCAGCGCGAGGCGGCCGATGTTGTACGGATGGAAGCCGTCCACGTCCTTCAGCGGATCGATCAGGTCGATGATCCGATCCTCGTCGATGTGGGCGGGCAACGGCGACTGGACCAGGATCCCGTCGATGCTGCTATCGCGGTTCAGCGCTTCCACCCGTTCTTCGAGATCGCTCTGGCTGATGTTGTCCGAGAGGTGCTGGATGATGGAGTGGAATCCGATTTCCTCGCAGTCCCGGCGCTTGGCACGTACGTAGACCTCGGAGGCGGGATCGTTGCCGACCAGGATGACCGCCAGTCCGGGCGCTCGCTCGCCGCGGTCGAGGCGCGCTTCCACGGCAGCTTTGAGCGCTTCGCGGGCGGTTCGGGCGATGGCGTTGCCGTCCAGAATCTTTGCGGACATGGGCGCTCCTGAAAATGCCCGCGCATTCTACAACGAGACGTCGGAGAAACCGCCGAAAGTCGCGCGGCTCGCAGGTTTGACGGCCCGACTGACCCCCAAGTATCATCGCGCCGCTTCTCGGGAAGGAGCTTCTCGAGAAGGCGCTTCTCGCGGGGTATAGCGCAGTCTGGTAGCGCGCCTGCTTTGGGAGCAGGATGTCGGGAGTTCGAATCTCTCTACCCCGACCACTTTATCCATCGCAAAGCGACTCCGACGCAGGCGACGAAGCTTGGTTATGAGGAGTTTGCGCAGCAAACTCCCCAGCGGTCGCGAAAGCGACCACCAAACGCCAGGATATGTTTTGGTTATGAGGAGTTTGCGCAGCAAACTCCCCAGCG
>QJYB01000113.1 GCA_003247835.1 Gammaproteobacteria bacterium
AGGGCGACATGGGTCTTGCCGGTTCCGCTTGGACCGACGGCGATGACGTTCTCACGCCGCTCGATCCATTCGCAGCGAGCCAGCTCCAGCACCTGCATCTTGTTGAGCGCCGGGATGGCCTTGAAGTCGAAGCTGTCGAGGCTCTTGGCGGCGGGGAACCTGGCCGCCTTGATCCGGCGCTCGATCATCCGGCGTTCGCGGTCGATCAGCTCCAGCTCCACGAGCCGGGCGAGGAAGCGCACATGGTCCGTCCCCTCGGCGGCGCACTGGCGGGCGAGCTTGCCGTACTCCCGCAGGAAGGTCGGCAGTTTCAGCGTCTTGAGGTGATGGTCGAGAAGAAGTTGGGGCGCTTCGGTCATGCCGCATCCCCCGATACCAGGCACATGTAGCTGGTTGGCGAGGTCGTCCCGACTTTGGCGCGCGGCAGATACGGGTAGACGTCAAGGTCAAGCTTCGGCGGACGCTTCTCGACCTGGCACAGCACCAGGTGCTTGATGGCGTCGAACCCCACGGCACCCATCCGCAGAGCGGTTTTTACGGCCACATGCAGATCGCCGAGATCGAAGGTCTCCAACAACCGCAGGACCTGCACATACTCGCGGCGGCCCGCCTTGAGCAGCCGCGCTTCCATCAGCCGGCGCAGGGTCTGGAACTCAGCCGGCAGGTCCCACTCCGCCAGCGGGGCCGCCTGGTCCAGCGCGCCGATCTTCTTCTCCACCAGCGGCAGGTAATGGACCGGCTCGAAGATCATGTCCTCACGGTCGTAACACCGGGGGTGACGAGCGATGACCTCTCCGCCGCAGCCGATGACGACCCGGTCGACATAGGCTCTGATCCAGACGTCACGGTGGCCGTAGCTGACGGGCACCGAGTAGTCGTTGGTCTTGTAGCGCACCAGCGCCTGGGAACTCACCCGCCCCGTCGCCTGGTCACAGGCCTCGAACGGCGCCGGCGGCCGTTCGGCCATCGCTTCGAGATCGCGCTGGAGCCGCTGCCCGATCGTCTCGCCGTGGCCGCGCAGAATGTCCGCTTGCCGCTTGCGGCATTGCTCCTCCAGCCACGCGTTGAAGTCGTCCCATGTCGCAAAGTGCGGCAGCGGTACCATGAAGTTGCGCCGCGCCCAGCCGACGATCCCTTCGACGCTCCCCTTGTCGTTCCCCTTGCCGGGGCGCCCGTAGCGGTCCCGGATCACGTAATGGGACAGGAACCCGCTGAACAACCTGGCTCGTTTGCGCGTCCCGTCCGGCAGGATGCGCGCCACCAGGCAGCGGTCGTTGTCATAGAGCACCGACAGCGGCACGCGTCCGAAGAAGGCGAAGGCGTGGACGTGGCCGTCCACCCAGGCCTCCGCCGTCGCCGCCGGATAGGCCCGGACGTAGCAGGCGTCGCTGTGCGGCAGGTCGAAGGCGAAGAAGTGCGCCTTCTGCTCGACACCGCCGATCACCACCAGCGCCTCGCCAAAGTCCGCCTGGGCATGGCCCGGACGGTGGTCCAAAGGCACGAACATCTCCCGGCTACGCCGCTGATGCTCGCGCATGTACGCCTTCACGATCGTGTAGCCGCCCGTGAACCCGTGCTCGTCACGCAGCCGGTCAAGCACACGCTTCGCAGTGTGACGCTGCTTGAAAGGGCGCCCGTTGTCCTCGCCCAGCCACTGATCGATGATCTCGGTGAACCCGTCCAGCTTCGGCCGCTTCACCGGCGCCGTCCGCCGGTAGCCAGGCGGAACCGCGTAGACGATCATCTTGTCCACGCTGTCGCGCGAAATCCCGAAGTGACGCGCGATCGCACGCTTGCTCATGCCCTGCCTGAAGTAGGCGTGGCGAACCTTCCGATAAAGTTCCACGGTGAAAATGCCTCCGCCCTCCCTGATGCCAGAAAGGGC
>QJYB01000011.1 GCA_003247835.1 Gammaproteobacteria bacterium
CGCACATGCTGCTCGTGCACGGCTCCCACGATCATTGCCATACGTGGGACTGGTTTGCCGAACGCTTCGCCGACGACTACCACATCATCGCGCCGGATCTGCGCGGTCACGGCGACTCCGAGTGGGTACGCGGATCCAGCTACCACCACGTCGACTACGTCTACGATCTGGCGCAACTGGTCAGGCAGCGCGGACTGTCTCCGGCCGTCGTCATCGGCCACTCCATGGGCGGTACGCTGGCCGCGCTGTACACGGCGCTCTATCCGGACCAGGTGGCTCGACTGGTGGTACTCGAGGGCGTGGGGCTGTGGCCGGGCATGTTCGAGGATATCTCTCCCGGCGCGCGTATCCGGGCCTGGATCGACAACACGCGGGCGCTCGCCGGGCGAATCCCCAAGCGCTACGCGTCACTGGAGGACGCCTACGCGCGGATGCGCTCCGCCAATACGCATCTGAACGACGAGCAGGCTCATCACCTCACCGTTCACGGCAGCACGCAGAACGAAGACGGTACCTACAGCTGGAAGTACGACAACTACACGCACGCCTTTCCGGCGTACCGGATTCCCGCGGACGAAACGCGTGCCCTCTGGGAAGAGATCGACTGTCCGACGCTGCTGCTCAACGCGACTGACGGCTTTCCGCATCGCACGGGCCAGGCCGGTACCCTCGCCCACTTCCGTCGCGGCACGCTGGTCGACATCGAAGACGCCGGACACTGGGTGCATCACGACCAGCTCGACGCCGTGGTTGTGGCCACCGATAAGTTTCTCAAGCAAACTTGACCGAACGCGGGCGGGACGGAAGAAGATGCAGGACCAGACGAGCACGCAGGGTGCGCCCTGCAGGCTTCGCTGCGAGTATCTGACAGATCCTCTTGGGATCGACGTGGCCCATCCGCGCCTGTCGTGGTGGGTGGGCGATCATCGACCGGCGGAGCTGCAGACCGCCTACCGCATCCTCGCAGCTTCTCACCCGGATCTGCTCGCCATGGAGGAAGGAGATCTCTGGGACACGGGCCGTGTGGAGGGCAGCGAAACCACCCAGATCGAGTATCAGGGTAAGCCCCTGATCGCGGGCAGGCGGGTCTGGTGGAAGGTCAGGAGCTTCGACAGTGACGGTCTGCCCGGACCCTGGAGTGAGGCCGCGCGGTTCGAGGCGGGGCTCATGGCGCCGGCCGACTGGCAGGGACGGTGGATCAGCGCCGGGCTCGTCGGTTCCAGGCTGACCACTGTGCCCGTGCCGCTGTTCGGACGTACCTTCACGCTGCAGCAGAAGGTGAAGCAGGCCCGGCTCTATGTTGCCGTGCGGGGACTGATTGCCCTGCAGATCAACGACGAGCCGCTGAATCCGGGTGCGCTGGCACCAAGCTGGGTGGATTTCGATCAGCGCTCGGAATTCCTCACCTGGGACGTGACCACGATGCTCCGTACCGGCAGCAACGGCATCGCCGCGCTGCTCGCCGACGGCTGGTTTGCCGGTGATCCGGGCACGGGATTCCGCCAGCAGTACGGTGACAGGCCGGAATTCCTGGCGCAGTTGAACGTCACCCTGGAGGACGGAGCGCTTTTTCAGCTGGCCACTGACAGCGGCTGGCGCTGGCAGCCGTCCTGGATTCTCGCCTCCGATCCGGTGGCGGGGGAGCAGTGGGACGAGATCCGCCGGCGGCGTCCCTGGCTCGGAGACGGGCCGGATGGTTTCGGCTGGTATCCCATCGTCCAGGGCGAGCGCCCGGAGCAGGAAACGGCGGTGGTGAGTGCGGCGGCAGCCGTCTGCGGTCCGGCCGGTGCGCCGCTGCCGGCGCGCCGTATCCGCTGGGATGCCGACGGCTGCCGGAGCCTGTTCGAGTTTCCTGAGCCGTTGCTCGGTCGGGTACGCGTCGACCTGGTGGCACCCGACGCGGGTGCGGTGCGGATCCGCTATGGGCTGTCGCTCGGGCCGGACGGCGAGCTCGCGGCAGAAGGCGAGGACGTCTGCGTGGTGGCCGGTGACGAGCACGGCGAGGCGGTGCAGGCGCAGTTTTCTCTGCACGGATTCCGCTACGTGGAGGTCCTCGGTGACCTCTACCGCGAGGATGCAGCCGCGGTCTCCGCGCTGCCCCTGGTTCAGCATCAGGAAGGCGCCGCCCGTCTGGTCACCGATCATGCCCAGGTGAACCATCTTTTCGATCTGCTCGTTGCCCATCTGCATCGCACCCAGAGCGCGATTGTGGTGGCCGGACTCAGGCCGTCGGATCGTATGGGTGAGGTGGCGTCCGTCGGTGCGTCCATGAGCGCCAGGTTGCTCGCTCTGGATGGGATCACATCCGTTATCCGCTGGCTCGGCAACATGGCTGACGCCCAGTTTCCGGAAGGCGGTTTTCCCGCGGTGGTCCCTTCGCCTCCCGGCGCAGAGACTCTGTGCAGTGAGGGACCGGCCGGTGCGTCAGCCACGTTCGTGGAAACCCTGTGGCACCTTTATCTGCACTCCGGTGATCGGCGGATCCTGCGACGTCACTTCGGCGCCGTGAAGCAGCTGCTTGCCGGTGCGGCGTCGGCGACAAGGGACCTGGTGCGCGAGGATCTGGATGCGGACCCCGATTATCCGGCGGATCTGGCGGCCACAGCCTGGCTGTACCGCAGCGCCCGCCTGGCGTCCCGGCTCGCAGGGGTGCTCGGCAACCTGAGTGACCTGGAGGACTGCGAGGAGCTGGCGAGCAGCGTCCGCAATGCCTTCCGCCGTCGGTTCGTAACCCCGGACGGTCGGGTAGTCGGCGATACGCCGGCCGTGTACGCGCTGGTGCTCGGCCTGGGTCTGCTCGACCGCCCCGAGCAGCGACGGGCGCGACAGACGCTCGTCAGCCGGGTGGAAGCCGCTCTGTCGGCCGGCGGCGAGCTGCGGCGCGCGCTGCTCTCGGCCCCGTTCATGCTGCCGGTGCTCATGGAGCAGGGGCGGGGGGATCTGGCCTACCGGCTCGTCCTGGAGACGCCCGTGCGGCCCGAGCCTGCCGCGGGTGGACGGGATCTCGGCGCACTGCTGGGCGCAGGTGTGCTGGAGTGGCTGGTGGCAACGCTGGCCGGGTTCGGTGCGAGTCGCGATCTTTCCGAGCGGCGCGTGGCCTTCCGGCACATGATCATCCAGCCGCGTCCACCGCTCGGACTTGGCTATGGAGACGACTCCGGCGAGCCTCCGGTACGCGCGGCCGAGGGGGAGCTCGCCACGGAGAACGGCCACTACCGCAGTGCCTGGCGCGTCACCGAAGACTCGTTCGAGCTAACGGTGCACGTTCCCGGCAACTGCACCGCGGAGGTGGTGCTGCCGGACGGCGCCGCCAGTCAGGTGGACGCGGGTGAGCATCACTTCCGGATGTTCTTCGGCGAGTCCGGCGACGGCATTCCGGTGCTGCGGGAGGTGTCCTGACCCATGGACGGTATCCACGATCTGGGTGGCCGGCAGGGATTCGGACCGGTGGTCAGAGAGGAGGGCGAGCCGGTCTTCCATCGCCGCTGGGAAGCCTTCGTCTTCACGCTGGCGAACCGCATGCTGGCAGAAAGGGTGTGCGTCAACGTGGACCAGTTCCGTCATGCCATCGAGCGGATCGATCCGGTGGCCTACCTGACCCACGGCTACTATGGTCGCTGGCTGGGCGGCATGGAAACCATCCTGATAGAGACAGGCAACCTGGATCCCGAGGAGCTCACGGCTCGCCTGCTGGCCCGGGGCGGCAGCGCGCACGATCTGGTGGCTGCGAGACCGGCGGCGAATCCCGATGTGGTGCCTGCAACGGATCAGCAGGGGGCACGGCGCGAACTATCGGTGGCGCCGCACTTCAGCGTTGGACAACCTGTCAGAACGTCGTCGGTTCCGGTCTCCGGGCACACCCGTCTGCCTGCCTATGCCCGGGGCAGGCTTGGTACGGTGACCGCGATTCAGGGTGGCTGGGTGCTGCCCGACAGCAACGCCCACGGGCGGGGTGAGCATCCGCAGCACCTGTACTGCGTGCGATTCGAAGGATCCGAGCTCTGGGGCCAGGAGTCTGAACCCGGACAGGCCGTTTACCTCGATCTGTTCGAGTCCTACCTCTTCCCTGCAGAACAGGAGGCAGTAAAACCTTGAGTGAACATTCACCCCAGGAAATCCGCGCCGAGGCGCTGGAGTCCCTGCTCGTGGAGCGCGGCTTTCTCACCGGGGAGGACGTGGACGAGAGCATCGAGGTTTACAGCGAGCGGGTAGGCCCGATGAACGGCGCCAGGGTCGTGGCGAAAGCCTGGGTAGACCCGGACTTCCGCGTCCGGCTGCTCGCCGATGCCACTTCCGCCATCGAACCGTTCGAGTTCCAGGGCGGTGAGGTTCAGAAGCTGGTCGTGGTCGAAAACACGCCGGCCGTGCACAACGTGGTGGTCTGCACTCTCTGCTCCTGCTATCCCTGGGCGCTGCTCGGCCTGCCGCCGACCTGGTACAAGGATCCGGCGTACCGCTCGCGCATCGTCCGGGAGCCGCGGCGGGTGCTGGTAGAGTTCGGCCTGTCGGTACCGGACGGAAAGGAGGTACGGGTCTGGGATTCCAGTGCCGAGGTACGCTACCTGGTGCTGCCGGAGCGACCCGCAGGCACGGATGATCTGGACGAGGCGGCGCTTGCCGCGCTGGTCAGCCGTGAAGCCATGATCGGTGTGGCCGTCCTCTGATGACCGCCCGGGACCCGTCAGGACAGGACAGCCTGCTTCTGGACAGTCAGCTGGCGCCACCCATGGCCAACGGCGAGGTGCTCTTCGATGCGCCGTGGCAGGGGCGGGTATTCGGCATGGCCCGGGTTCTGGCCGAGGCCGGTTACTTCACCTGGGACGAGTTCCGCGCGCACCTCATCCGTGAGATCGGTGTCTGGGACCGGTCGGCTTCCGACACGGAATACCACTACTACGACCACTTCCTGGCGGCGCTGCAGGCGCTCATCGAGGAGAAGCAGCTGCTGAATCCAGCGCTGCTCGAAGATCGCGTCAGGACCTTCGCTGACCGGCCACACGGGCACGATCACTGAGACCCCGGGTCGCCGCTTCCATGAGGAAGCGCGACACGGCTTCGCGATCGCCCCGGAAAACCACTCGCTCGAGCTTGGCGTCGAGCTGATAGTCATACATGGGATCGTAGTACCAACCGAGCAGCCGTTCGATCCAGGGGCCGTGCTCGCCGTCGACGAAGCCCCGACTGAGCAGGGCGGCGATCTCGGTGTGTCGCTGACCACCCAGGCGCCGGCGGATGCGATTGAGGGCGTCCGTGAGACGGCGTTCCAGGGTGGCGGCCGCCATGCCCAGCGCCAGAGGTTCCCAGACGTACTCCCGGGTGATGTGCCGGATGCGGTCGTGCAGTTCCGCTTCCAGGATCACCAGCGGCGCGCGCTGCATGGCGTCGTACCAGGCCGGCGGCAGTGCGAGACGACCGATGGTGCGACTTTCGTCCTCCAGGAGGAGTACACGGGCGTCATGATTCAGCCACGCCACGGCCAGCGCATTTTCGAACGTCACCGGCGAAGGCTGTCCCTCGGGATGACCGCCGAACGCAGAACCGCGATGATTGGCGAGACCTTCGAGATCGATGTGACCGGGTACCCGGGTGAGGACTGCAGTTTTTCCGGTACCGGTCCGGCCGCCCAGCAGGAGCCACGGGGTGCTGCCGGGGGCAGACTCGAGCGCCTGCAATGCACAGTGTCGGAGCGCCTTGAAGCCACCGGGTACTCTTGGCAGGTCGAGACCCCGCTCGCCGAGCCAGCCCTGGACGATTTCGCTGCGCAGACCACCTCGCCAGCAGTAGAGCCAGGTGCCGGGATGCTGACGGGCGAACTCGATCCAGCCCCGGATCCTCGCTTCGCGCACGGGACCCGACACCAGCCGCTCGCCCAGCTCGATGGCCGCTGCCTGGCCCCCGGTTCGGTAGGTGAGGCCGATCTGGTGGCGTTCGTCGTCGGTCAGCAGGGGTAGGTTCACCGCCCCCGGTACGGTGCCGATCGCGAATTCCCCGGGTGCCCGGAGATCGATGAACGGGCCACGGCCCGCCAGCAGTGCCGACAGACCGGGGATGGGGTTCATGGGGCGGATTCGGTGATGGTCTGCCCGTCCTTGAAGGCGTCCAGGTGCTCACGCAGGATATCGAGCACACTGTCGAACTGCATTTTCTCGGCCACAGCCAGGGCCTGCTGCTGCAGCTCGATGGCGCGATTGAAATCGCCGTTCGCTGCGTAGGCAGCTGCCCACGTGTCCAGATACTCCGGCCGGGCACGGGCGTCCACGTTCGACTCCATCAGCGAGTCCATGATGGTTCGGGCGTAGCGGGTACGTTTCAGATCCGCGAAGTTGCTGACCGTCAGTGTCCAGGCGATCTCGTTGACGATGCTGGCGTCGTTCGGGGCAGCCTTGACCGCCTCCTTGTACCAGTGCACGGCCCGGGAGAAGCTCTGATTCGTGCCGACCCCCCGGGCGTGGAAGTTACCGAGCAGCAGCATGGCTTCCGCATCCTTCTCCTTGGTCAGCGCCTCGAGCCACTTGATGATCCGCGGATCCGGCGGCTGGTCGGCTGAACGGTCGAGGAGAAACCGCGCGTAGCTGCGCATGGCGAACGCGTCGTCGAGCTGACAGGCCTGCACGTAGTAGTCGCGGGCCTTGTTCAGATCTTTGTCGACCACATCACCGGTGTAATAGAGGTGCGCCAGGAACAGAGCCGCCTCGGCGTGATTCGCCGCAGCCGCCTGGGTCAGCAGGGTCACGCCGGAAGAACGGTTCTCCTCTCCGTACTGACCGTTGAGATACAGCACGGCGAGGGCGTACATGGCGTCGGTAGAGCCGAGGGCGATGGCGTGCAGGTAATTTTCGAGCACCTCGTCCAGCGCTTCCTTGCGGGCCTCGTCGCTTTCCGCGTTGCTCGCCCGTTCCCAGTAGAGACGGGCCAGCACGCTGCTGGCGACGAGGTTTCCGGTCCGGGACGCCGCCTTCAGCCAGTCGACCGCATCCTTGTAGCGGTTCTGCGAGGCGAGAAAGGCGCCGATGGCTGCCTGTGCGGCGGGATCACCGCGCTTCGCCAGGTAGCCGATCACGGAAAACGGCGAGAACTCGTCATCCGCATCGGCAGAGGCGGCAAAATCCATGCGCATCGCCTGGTAGACGCTGGTGAGGTCGAAATTCAGGTTTTCGATGGGTCCCTCTTCCGGACGGGC
This sequence comes from Gammaproteobacteria bacterium, assembly GCA_003247835.1. GTDB lineage: Bacteria > Pseudomonadota > Gammaproteobacteria > Pseudomonadales > Azotimanducaceae > SZUA-309. Next base: position 7,181 of record QJYB01000011.1, read on the forward strand.
CTGAATGAGCAGCGTGAAGGGATGCTCGTCGCTGGTCTGGTAGATGGCGCCGACCGGGCTCATGCCCCGGTAGATGACGTACATCTGAGCGTCCACCGATGTCATCACGGGATACGGAGACTCCCGGGTGCCATCCCCCGAGTGCTCCATGTCCGCTCTGATCCGTTCCAGCCAGTCCAGATGTCCCGCGGCCGCTTCCGGCGCATCGACGTGCTCGTAGAACCGGGTCATCACATAGTGGCCGGTGATGCTGGCCTGGTAGGTATCGAGAATGGCGCTGCCGATGGAGCCCAGCTTCAGCGGTTCGTCTTCCACCAGCTGCATTGCCTGCTGCTCGAGCTCGTCGAGCCGCTGCATGTTTTCCGGCAGGGCGACATCCCGCTGAAACGCCTCCCGGAGCTCGCGGACGCTGACCGTTTCTCCGTTGGTAATCTTGTCATTGAGCTCGGCATAGGTGGCGTGGCGGGTCGTCTGACAGCCGCCAGCAAGCATCACCGAGCAGATCGCGGTGATGGAAAACAGCAGACGCGAAAGCATGCGCGCACTTATAGCACTTGTGTGAGGGAGGATGAAGGGTATGATTTCGAGCCTCCTTTCGGACAGGAATCCGGCCATGGCTTTGGACCAGGTGTTTGGAAAAAAGCTCCGCATCCCGGAGGAAAACGAGGCGCTGCCCGGCAGGGGTGAGGTTATGCCGGTGCCGCCGGCCCACTTCGTCAACGGCAATCCGCTCAAGCCCCCTTTCCCGGCAGGTCTCGAGACGGCCGTCTTCGGCCTCGGCTGCTTCTGGGGTGCCGAGCGTAAATTCTGGCAGACAACCGGCGTGTACAGCACCGCGGTGGGCTATGCGGGTGGTCACACCAGAAACCCGACCTATGAAGAGGTCTGTTCCGGGCGCACGGGTCATGCCGAAGTTGTGCTCGTCGTCTTCGATCCGGCCCAGGTGGACTTTGCCGGCCTGATGAAGGTGTTCTGGGAATCCCACGATCCCACCCAGGGCATGCGCCAGGGAAACGACATCGGTACCCAGTATCGCAGCGCGGTCTATACCGCCGACGATGGCCAGGCAGACGTTGCCCGCCGATCCCGGGACGCGTATCAGGCGGCGCTCAGCGCTGCCGGGTACGGCGAGATCACCACGGAGATCGCGCCGGCAGGTCCGTTCTACTACGCCGAGCACTACCATCAGCAGTATCTTGCCAAGGTGCCGAATGGTTACTGCGGTCTGGGCGGCACGGGCGTGAGCTGCAACGTTGCGGGTCTGGTTTCTGCCGAATGACCGGAAATCGTGGCAGTGGTCGTACGCGGATCCGGCGCAACGCGAAGCGGGCAGTCTACGCCCTGGACGATATCCGCGCCGTCCTCGACGCCAATCAGGTCTGTCACGTCGCCTATGTGGAGGACGGCGAGCCGCGCGTCATCCCCACGCTCTATCTGCGCCGTGGGGACTACCTCTATCTGCACGGTAACCGCCAGGCCGCCATGCTCAGGCATCTGGCCGCAGGCGGACTCGCTGCCGTATCGGTCATGTCTCTCGACGGCGTGGTGGTGGCCCGGTCGGGTTTCCACTGCTCCATGAACTACCGTTCGGTGGTGGTGTTCGGTCGGGGCGAGGCGGTACCGGAGTCGGAGCACGAAACCGTGCTGGACGGATTCGTCGCGGCACTCATTCCCGGTCATGAGCGCATGGTTCGTGCACCGACCGCACAGGAGCTGGCCGCTACGGCCGCCGTTCGCCTGCCGATCACGGAGGCGTCGGCCAAGATCCGGACCGGCGACGCCATCGACGATCCGGGTGACCTGGACGCGGACGTCTGGGCCGGTGTCATTCCGCTCGTCACGACGGTGGGTGAGCCGACCCCCAACAACGATCTGAAGGTCGGTGTGGCGCTGCCCGGTTACGTGGCGGGGTACCGACCTCCGGCATGAGCGCACCGCTGGCAGGGCTGAAAGTACTGGATCTGTCCCGGGTTCTGGCTGGTCCGTTCGCCGGGCGGATGCTCGCCGATCTCGGTGCGGACGTGGTCAAGGTGGAACCTCCGGAAGGCGACGTTACCCGACTCTGGGGAAGAAAGATCGCCGGACTCGCGGGGTACTACTTTCAGCAGAATGCCGGTAAGCGGGGCATGTGCGTGAACCTGAAGGACCCCGCCGGCCAGGAGCTGGTGCTGCGGTTGGCCATGCAGGCGGACATCCTGCTGGAGAACTTCCGCCCCGGCGTGATGGCGAGGCTCGGGCTCGGCTATCCGGCGCTGGCGGCGGGCAACCCGGGTCTCATCATGCTGTCCATTTCCGGGTTCGGCGCGGACGGCCCCGAATCCGGCCGAGCGGCGTACGCGCCGATCATCCATGCCGAAACGGGTCTCATCGACGGCCAGAGCCGACGCACGGAGCTCGCCGGTGGCACGCGCTCGGAGCCGGTGGAGCTGGTCACCTCGGTGGCGGATACCAACGCCGGTCTGCACGGTCTGGTGGCCGTACTCTCGGCGCTGCACATGCGTCACGAGACGGGTAAGGGACAGCACGTCGACCTGGCCATGGTGGATGCCACGCTGGTCACGGACGATCGGGTGCACTATGCGCTGGATGACGCGGCCGATATCGAGCCGCTGAACTCCGAGGTCTGGCAGACCGCCGCCGGTGCGCTGATGATCTCGGCGGACTTCCGGTTCGTCTGGAAACGTCTCGTCGCCACCTCGGCCCTGACCGATCCGACCCCGGAAGGCGCGGATCTGCCGCAGAAGATCGCCGCCCGGCGGGGTGCCGTCTGGAAGTTCCTCAACGAAACACTGACTACCCGGGAAGCGGTGCTGGCAGCACTGGACCGGGCCAACCTGGCCTGGGGAGACGTTCGTACCCGGCAGAGCGCCCGGGAGCTGCCGACTGTCCGGCACCGGGGGTCCATCACCCGCACAGACGACCGGGCTGGCGGCACCAGGCCGGTGCCCCAATCGCCCTACCGCATGAGTGGCGCGTCCACCGGGGTACGCGGTGGCGCGCCGTTTCTCGGTGAGCACAACCGGCAGGTACTGGCGGACTGGCTGTCGCTCCGTGGTGACGACCTGAAACCCTACGAGGCGGCCCTGATCGAGGAAACGCCACCCTCATGACCGGTTCCGGACGTCAGGGGGTGGGGATCGATTTCGGCACCACCAACAGCGCGGCCGCAGTTTATGACGGTGAGCAATTGATGCTCATCCCGCTCGAGCCGCAGGATCCCATCATGCCGTCGGCCACCTACATCGACCGGGATCTGCAGACACTCACCGGACAGCTGGCCATCGATCAGTACATCCGCGACAACACCGGCCGAACGGTGGAGCTGATTCCAGAGGTGGTGGGTGAAACCAGTCAGTTCGTGGAGCACGGCGACTCGGAACATCCGGCGCCGGTGGAAACGGTCACCCAGAAGATCTACGGAGCGGCGCTGATCGACAGCGGACTGCAGGGACGACTGTTCCGCGGCACCAAGCGTCTGCTCGGCGACAGCCACGTCAGGCGGCTCATGGTGTTCGATCACCCGTTCCGCCTGGTTGCGCTGATCACACCGATCCTGCTCAGGATCCGGAAGTCCCTGAATGCAGCCGTCGGCCCGTTCGATGCGGCGCACCTGGGCCATCCGGTGAACTTCGAAGGCCGTGAGCCTTTCCGCAACAAGACCGCGCTCACCAGACTGGGTGAGGCGTACAAGTATGCGGGCGTGAGCCGGCAGCATTTTTACCCCGAGCCGATCGCGGCGGCGGTGAGCTTCCTCACCGCCAATCCGGACGTTTCCGGCGAGACGCTGTTCACCCTGGACTTCGGCGGTGGCACACTGGATTTCTGCGTGCTGAAGAGGACCGGCGCGTATTTCGACGTGGTAGCGACCCACGGTGTCGCCCTCGGCGGCGATCACATCGACCAGCGCCTGTTCCGTGAGCTGCTCTTCCCGCTGCTCGGCAAGGGTGAGCGCTGGAAGCGGCGGGGCATGGACAGAGAGATCGAGACCCACTTTCCCTTCGAGGAGTACGAGGATCTGCTGCTCAACTGGGCGGTCACCTATACGCTGAATCAGAACCGCTATACGACAGCGGTCTTCGACCGCATCGAGCAGGGCGGCCCCGCGGCGGTGAAGTTTGCCCGCCTGAAGGAGCTGATCACTCAGAACCTGAGCTACCTGGTCTTCCAGGCCATCAAGGATTTCAAGGCGGAGCTGTCCGTCGCGCCGGAAGCGGTGCTGGATATTCCCGAGCTGGACGTGGAGATCCGCCTGACGCGCGCGGATTTCGAAACGCTCATCGCCGACCAGCTGGCGCAGGTGGAGCAGGCGCTCGACGATACCCTGGCACTGGCCGGCTTCACGGAGCAGGATGTCGACATCGTGCTCTGTACCGGCGGCTCTAGCCTGATCCCCGCGGTGCGGCGGATCCTCGACGATCACTTCCCCGGCCGGGTCGTGGAGCACGACCCCTTCACCAGCGTGGCTGCAGGACTCGCCATCGCCTCCTACAGGGGCTGGTGATCTCCGGCAGGAGACCTCAACGTTCCGGTGGCGCCTGCCAGTCCGGATCCAGGATTGCGAAGAACGATTTGAGCATCCTGTAGGTGAGCCCCCAGACGAAGTGACCGCCCTCCAGCCGGTAGCCGTTGAACACGGTCGGTTGGCCAGCCAGTGGGCGGGTTTCCCAGTCGTGCCGCTCACCGGAGACGAGAGGTGCGAGCCGGGTCCAGACGACCTCGTCCACCTCGTGATTGGTGATGAACTCCGGATTTCCGTCGAGACCGAAGACGTGCGGGGCGATCAGCATGTTGAGCGGCCGACCGCGCGGCATGGCGCGCTGCTGATCCAGGCAGCCGAGATAGTCGGCACCGTCGAGGTCGAGACCGATCTCTTCGTGTGTTTCCCGCATGGCGGCGGCACGCAGATCCGAATCACTCTCTTCCCGATGCCCACCGGGAAACGCCATGTGCCCCGACCACGGATCGCCACGTTTCTCCGCCCGCTTGATGAATAGAATGTCCGTGCCGTTGCCGTGAGCTGCTTCCCGGAGAATGACGGCTACTGCTGCCTGGCGGGTTCCGGCAGCCACGGGAAAAGTTTCCGGGTGGTGCCGGTTCAGCCGATCGCGGATGAGCTCGATGGGATACACATGAATTATCATAACCGCTCCATGGCTCAGGGGAGCAGGGTGAGCGCGAGAAGCGAATCGAACGGCTGTTTTGTCTGTGGCCCGGGCAATCCCATCGGACTGAAGCTCGTATTCCGCATGGACGGAGACGTCTGCCGCTCGGAGTTCACTGCCCGTGACGAGCATGCGGGATACCGCGGCGTGACCCATGGTGGCATCGTTTTCAGCGTGCTCGACGACGTGATGGCGAACTGGCTCTGGCTGCAAGGTATCCAGTGCATGACGGCCAGGGCCGAGATACGCTACCGGGGCGAGCTGCCGATCGGCGTGCCCGTGCGTCTGGAGGGTCGCTGTCTGAACCGTCGCGGGAGGCTCGCCCAGATGGAAGGGCGGGTGATCCGGCAGGACGACGGGGTGATCGTGGCGGAAGCGACCGCCAGCTTCATGACCCGTACCGGGTGATCGGCAGCTTGCGGGGCTGGTTGACAAACATACAAACAGAAAAGGGGAGCAGTCGTGGCCTATGTCACCATCATCGCCATGCTGGCGCTGATCGAGTATTTCTACTTCGGTATCGAGGTCGGACGTGCCCGGGTCCGGACGGGGCTCGAGGCGCCGGCGATCAGCGGCGATCCGGTCTTCGAGCGGACGTTCCGGGCACATCAGAACACGCTCGAGCAGCTGATCGTCTTCCTGCCGGCCCTATACGCCGCCGGGTACTTCCTGAGTGAGATGCTGGCCGTTGCGGCGGGCGTGGTTTTTCTGGTCGGCCGGGCGATCTACTTCAGGAGCTATACCGCGGCGGCCGAGAAACGAGGCGCAGGTTTCGGCGTGACAGCACTGGCGAACCTGGTCCTGGTGCTGTCCGGCCTGATTGGCGCGATTCTCGCGGTGTTCTGACCTCCGGCGGCTTCAGGCCGGGTAGTGCCGGCCGAGCCAGTCGAGCATCAGCGCGTTGGTTTCGGACGGACATTCCTGCTGAATCCAGTGGCCGCACGGGAGCGTCGCCGTCTCCACGTCGGGTACGAACTCGGCGAGCTTCGCGGACGGCGGCACCATGTCGTGGCTGCCGTGAATCATCAGTGCCGGCTGATGAACGATCTGCTCGACGTCGGCGAGCAGGTGCCAGTTGCGGTTGAAGTTCCGGTACCAGTTGATGGGCCCTGTGAAACCCGAGTGCTCGAAGCTCTCGACGAACACTGCCAGATCTTCCTCGCTCATCATCAGCTCGCCAGGCAGACCGTGAGCCGTGGCCATGTTGACCATGGCCATGCCGGGTCCGAGATCCACCGACTCGGCGAGCCACTGCCGGGTGCGGTAGAGGTTCCTCAGCAGATTTTCCGTGTTCGCGGCGAAGGCAGCATCCGCCACACCCGGCTGCTGATTGAAATGGACGATGTAGAAATCGCCGCCGAGCATCTCCGCCCAGAAATCCACCCACGGTCGCTCGCCCCGCTCCATGAACGGCACGCTCAGATTGATGACGCCGGCCGCCCTGTCGCGATGGAGCATGGCCAGGTTCCAGACGACGATGGCGCCCCAGTCGTGGCCGACGAACAGCGCGTCAGTGTGGCCGAAATGATCCAGCAGGCCCACCAGATCGGCGGTGAGGTGCTCGATGTCGTATGCCTCCACCACATCCGGTCTGGACGAACGGCCGTAGCCCCGCTGGTTGGGGACGATCACGTGGTATCCCGCCTGGGCGAGCGGAGCAACCTGATGACGCCAGGAGAAAGCGTGCTCGGGAAAGCCGTGGCAGAGCACGACCGGTCGGCCGTCCGCCGGTCCCGCAGTAAAGGTCTCCAGCGTTACGCCGTTGGTGGCGACCATCCGGGGTTCAGGAAACGGGGTCTTCATGCGGCAGACGGTAGCGGCGTTGTTGAATCGGTACAAGCGGATCGCACAGAATCGCCCTTTGAAATCTTCAGGACCCGCACATGGCTCAGATCTCCGCCAACGGCATCACGCTCGAATACGACACCTTCGGATCCGACAGCGGCCGGCCGCTGCTCCTCGTGATGGGGCTCGGCGCTCAGATGATTCACTGGCGTGACGAGTTCTGCCGGCAGCTGGCCGGTCGCGACCATTACGTGATCCGCTTCGACAACCGGGACTCCGGTCTCTCCGAGAAGTTCGGTCACCTCGGCATTCCGGACATGGCGCAGATGGCGGCACGCCTGGTGGCGGGAGAGCCGGCGGAGGCACCTTACTCCCTGGATGACATGGCGGCGGATGCTTTCGGGCTGCTCGACGCCCTGGGCATCGACACGGCCCACATCTGCGGCGCCTCCATGGGTGGCATGATCGTTCAGGTCATGGCCCTCAACGCGCCGGAGCGCATCCGCTCGCTCACCTCCATCATGTCATCGACGGGAAATCCGGCGCTGCCGCCGTCAACGGAAGAAGCCATGGCGGCCATGCTGAGTCCGGCAGCGACGGATCGGGAAGGGGCCATCGAAAGGACGCTCAGGGTATCCGGCGTGATCGGCTCACCGGCCTACCCGGTAGCTGAAGAGATCGCCCGGGCCCGGGCGGCGGAGAGCTACGACCGTTCTTTCTACCCTGAGGGCGTCGCTCGACAGATCGCCGCCATCACGGCCCACGGCAACCGCCGACCGCGGCTGGAGCAGCTGTCGCTGCCGGCACTGGTCATTCACGGTGCCGCGGATCCGCTGGTGCGGGTGGAAGGTGCGCACGATACGCATCAGGCTCTGAAAGGTTCCACGCTCAAGGTGCTGGAAGGCATGGGTCACGATCTGCCGGAGCCGTTGTGGTCGGAAATCGTGGATGCCATCGCCGACCTCACCGCCGGGGTGGATCGCGCAGCCTGACGGCATCCTGCGGAGGCGTTCAGGCTGTCGTCACTTCATCGCGTTCATGAAGGTGGACAGATCGAAGTAGTCGCGCCAGACGCGGATCTTGCCGTTCTCCATCTCGAACACCCCGACGCAGGGCAGGTCGACGTTACCCTGGGTGGTCTTCGTTCTGTCCACACGCTCGGCGAACACGAGGTCACCCTCACCGAGGATGTGAACGATGTCCCAGTGGGTTTCTGTCCAGGTCGTGAGGAATGCGCGGATGAAGCTCTTGACGTTCTCCTTACCGGTCACCGGCTGGGTCGGGATGTTGAAATAGGTTCCATCCTCGGTGAAGTAGTCGGCAAGCCGATCCGCGTCGAGCGACGACCAGGATTCGATGAACTCCCGCACGATGGCGACGTTGTCTGTCATGGTGAGATTCCCCTGTGTAATCGCGTCCGGTCCGGGTCGATGCAGACGCCGGCAGCCGCCTCGCAGCCGGGTTCCAGCGCGGAAAAGCCGTTATTATGGACGAAGGCTTCGGGAGGAACTATGTCTGGCCAGCTCGAGAAGTGGCTCGTTAGGCGATTGCTCGACTCCGTCGGTGGACCGCCGGTGGCCATCGAGCTGTGGTCCGGCGAGCGCGTGCACGTGCTTCCCCAGGGCAGCGAACCCATTGCCGTGGTGCAGCTCAAGGACCGTCGCGCGCTGTTCGAGCTCATGCAGAAGCCGGAGAAGTCGTTCGGCGAGCTGTTCACGGAGGGACGCCTCAACGTCGAAGGCGATCTGGTGGCGACCCTGGAGGCCATCGACGTGGCCATTCAGAAGGCGATCCGAGAATCCGGCCCCGTCGCCAGGTTGATGCGCAAGGCGATGGAGAAGCGCCCGCGTGTCAACAGCCTGGCCGGATCGCAGGAGAACATCCACAGCCACTACGATCTCGGCAACGAGTTCTACGGGCTCTGGCTCGACCGGGACTACATGCAGTACACCTGCGGCTACTATCCGCACGAGTCGGTCACCCTGGAAGAAGCACAGATCGCGAAGCTCGAGCTGGTGTGCAGAAAACTCGACCTGAAACCCGGAGAGCGGGTTGTCGAAGCGGGCAGCGGCTGGGGCGGTCTGGCCCGCTACATGGCCAGGCATTATGGCGCCTCGGTACGCTCCTACAACATCTCGAAAGAGCAGGTGGCCTACGCCCGCGAACGGGCGGAGCGGGAAGGGCTGGGTAACCTGGTGGAGTACGTGGAAGACGATTACCGGAACATTTCAGGCAGCTACGACATCTTCGTCTCGGTGGGCATGCTGGAGCACGTCGGGCTTGCCAATTACCCGACCCTCGGCAGTGTGATCGACCGGTGTCTGAAGGACAGAGGCAGGGGATTCGTTCACTCCATCGGCCGTAACGTGTCGAGACCCATGAACGAATGGATCGAGTCCTACATCTTTCCGGGCGCGTACCCGCCGACGCTCAAGGAGATGATGGACATCTTCGAGCCGTTCGAGTTCGTGATCATGGATGTGGAAAACCTCCGCAGCCACTATGCGCGCACCCTCACGCACTGGCTCGACCGGTTCGAGCGCAACGTGGACAGGGTCCGCGAGATGTTCGACGACAGCTTCGTCCAGGCCTGGCGCCTCTATCTCTCGGGTTCCATCTCGGCGTTCACACAGGGACAGCTGCAGCTCTTCCAGGTACTTTTTCAGCGCCAGGGTGCGGACATTCTGCCGATCACGCGGGACCGCATGCTGATGGCTCCGGCTCCGGCTGCGGGCGGGTGATCGAGCACGAGGTCATCGTCGTCGGTGGCGGACCTGCCGGCTCGTCCGCCGCGTGGGAGCTCGTGCGGAACGGTGTGGACTGTCTTGTCATAGACCGGGAGACGTTTCCGCGGGAGAAGCTGTGCGCCGGCTGGATCACGCCGGAAGTGCTCGAGGCGCTCGAGTTCACTCCCTCCGACTATCCGCACCGGTTTCTGACTTTCGAGACGCTCAGGATATCCATACGTGGTCTGAAACTTCCCTACCGCTCCCCGCAGCACTCGATACGCCGCTACGAGTTCGACCGCTGGCTGCTGGAACGGTCCGGGGCGCCGGTGGCGACGCATAACGTGCGCCACGTCGAGCGGGATGGTGATGCCTTCGTGCTCGACGGCAGCTTCCGCTGCCGTTACCTGGTGGGTGCGGGTGGCACCCGGTGTCCGGTGTACCGGGATCTGTTCCGGGCACAGCACCCGCGTGACAAGACTCTGCAGGTGGTCACCCAGGAGCTGGAGTTTCCATTCGAGACGCCGGATCGTGACTGCTACCTCTACTTCTTCCACCGCGGTCTGGCCGGCTATGGCTGGTACGTGCCCAAGGCGGACGGCTACGTGAACGTCGGCATCGGTGGTGTGGCGGATCGGCTGAAGGCCAGGGGGGACGACATCAAACGCCACTGGCGCGGCCTGATCGATGATCTGCTGCGCCGTGGTCTGCTCGATGCCGATCCGGGGGAACCTGGCGGTTACAGTTACTTCCTGAGGTCCCTGCACCCCGAGCCGAGACTGGGCAACGCCTTCGTGGTGGGCGATGCGGCCGGGCTAGCCACGCGCGACATGTGTGAAGGCATCGGACCGGCTGTGGAGAGCGGCCTCATGGCGGCCCGTGCCGTGCTCGACCGCGAACCGTTCGACCTCGGCGGTATCTCCGCACACACGCTCGGACAGCCGCTGGCACGACGGGCGCTGGACCGCGTGCTCACGGGTTCGCCAGCGCAGGGTTCGGATGCAGGCAAACACCGCCGAAGTACGGTAGCGTGATCCGACTGGCTCCCTGAGGACGTCCCATGAGCGACACGAGACACCGGGCTCCGCGCGGCTCCGGATTCGACACGCTGGCGCTGCACGCCGGCGCCCGTCCGGATCCGGCGACCGGCGCGAGAGCCACGCCCATCTACCAGTCTGCCGCGTTCGTTTTTCCGGACGCGGACTTCGCCGCCGGGCTGTTCAACATGGAGCGGGCCGGGCATGTGTATTCGCGACTGTCCAACCCGACGAACGCGGTGCTCGAGGAACGCATTGCCGCTCTGGACGGTGGCGTCGGCGCCATCGCCACAGCAAGTGGCCAGGCCGCCATGCACCTGGCGGTCGCTACCCTGTGCTCCGCAGGGGATCACATCGTCGCTTCGCGCTCGCTCTACGGCGGCACCCATAACCTGCTCACCTATACGCTGCCCCGGTTCGGCATCGAGACCACCTTCGTGGATCCCCGGGACATTCCGGCTTTCGAAGCGGCCATCCGGCCGACGACGCGGCTGCTCTTCGGCGAGATCCTAGGCAATCCCGGTCTGGAAGTGCTCGACGTGCCGAAGCTGGCGGGAATTGCACATGCGCGCGGCCTGCCGCTCATGGTGGACAGCACCTTCGCCACGCCCTTTCTGTGCCGGCCCATCGAGCTCGGTGCCGACCTGGTCATGCATTCAGCCACCAAGTTCCTGTCCGGCCACGGTGTGGTGATCGGCGGGCTGCTGGTGGATGGCGGAACGTTCGACTGGCTGGCGTCAGACCGGTTCGCCACGCTCACCGAACCTTACGAAGGGTTTCACGACCTGGTTTTCGCCGAAGAGTTCGGGCCCGCAGCCTTCATCACCCGCGCCCGCCGGGAAGGCATCCGCGACTTCGGAGCCTGCATGGCGCCGATGACCGCATTCCAGGTTCTGCAGGGTCTGGAGACGCTGCCGTTGCGCATGACCCGACACGTCGCCAATACCCGTGAGGTGGTGGGCTTCCTGGCGACGGAGGCGCCGGTCACGTCAGTGAGCTATCCGGAGCTCGAAAGCCATCCGGATCACGCGCTGGCAAGGGACCTCCTGCCTCACGGCGCCGGTGCGGTGTGCAGCTTCGAGCTGGCCGGCGGCAGGCAGGCCGGACGGGTGTTCATCGAGGCGCTCGAGCTCTTCTCGCACCTCGCCAACGTGGGCGACGCACGCTCGCTGGTGATCCATCCTGCCAGCACCACCCATCACCGGATGGATGCTGCTGCGCTCGAGGCAGCCGGTATTGGCGAGGGGCTGATCAGACTGTCCGTGGGTCTGGAGGATCCGGCCGATCTGATCGCCGATCTGAAAAAAGGACTGCGGGCGGTGGCACGCCATCTGGATGCAGGCAGGAGCCGAACGTGAGGATTGCAGTCACGGGTCGGCAGGTATTCGTAGGCACCGGCAGCCGCCCGTTTGCGGCAGATGGCCGCCCGGTGGTCGTCTTCCTGCACGGCGCGGGTATGGATCACACGATCTGGGTCATGCCGGCCCGCTACTTCGCCCGACACGGCTTCGATGTGGTGGCGCCGGATCTGCCGGGGCACGGATTGAGTGACGGGCCGCCGCTCGAATCCGTGGATGCCATGGCCGCGTGGCTGGAGACCCTGCTCGAGACACTGGACGTCCAGAGAGCGGCCGTCGTGGGCCACAGTCTGGGATCGCTCGTCGCCTCTGCGTTCGCCGCCCGATGTCCGAGGTCGGTCACGGCTCTGGTGCTGCTCGGGACCTCTCAACCCATGCCGGTCAGCGACGCGCTGCTCGGCGCGGCGGCCGACGATGATCACGCCGCCTACCAGATGGCGAACGTCTGGAGCCACAGTGCCCGGGGCAGCCTCGGTGGCAATCCGGTACCCGGCATGTTCGTGCTGTCCGGCGGGCTGCGCCTGATGGAACGTTGTCGAGCCGGGGTCTTCCATGCGGACCTGGCGGCCTGCAACCGGTTTACCCCGGTGTCGCTGGCGGGGCTTCAGGCTCCGGTGACCGTTGTGGCGGGGACTGCGGACCGGATGACGCCGGAGCGTGCGGGACGGGATGCAGCCGCCGCCCTGGGTGCACCCGCGGAAATCCGGATCCTCGAGGGGAGTGGCCACGCCATGCTCTCCGAGCAGCCCAACCAGACCCTCGACATTCTCATCGAGGCGATCTGCAGCGGTACGCCCGCGCCCCAGGTCTGACCGCGCTACTGGCTCATGTACCAGCCGCCGTTGGGCGACAAGGTCTGACCGGTGACGAAACCGGCTTCATCGCTCGCCAGGTAGACGGCGCACCAGGCGATGTCGTCCGGTTCGCCCATGCGGCCCATGGGGGTCTGCATCTCCAGAAACGGATGCAGGGGCGCCAGCGGATCGGTCATGTCCGTGTGTATCCAGCCGGGTGCAATGGCGTTGACACGGATGTTACGGGGGGCGAGCTCGTGAGCGAGCGCCCGGGTGAAACCGAGGATGGCGGCCTTGGCCGTGCAGTAAGGTACGCCGCCACCGCGGCCGAACGTGCCCATGATGCTGCCCATGTTGATGATGGCGCCGCCTTCCGGAAGCAGCGGCATGACTGCCCGGCAGCAGTGGAAGGTGCCGTCCACGTGCACCGCCTGCATGCGCCGCCACTGAGCATCCGTGACCGCGGCAATGCCCTCCGTCACCTCGCCGGGCTCGCCGCGCGCCATAGCCTCGGCCCGCTGGCGGATCCGCTCCCGGGCGTCGTTGTCACCCTCGATCCCGCTGATGCCCGCGTTGTTGACAAGTATGTCCACGCGATCCGTCATGGCTGCAATGGCGTCGAACATCGTGGCGACGGAAGCGGGATCACTGACATCTGCCGCCACAGCCCGGCCGCCAAGTCGATCCGCGGTTGCGGAGGCAGTGGCAAGCGAGACGTCGTTGATGATCACATCGGCTCCTTCGCCGACGAAACGCTCGGCGATACGCGCGCCCAGACCTCTGGCAGCGCCTGTCACCAGTGCGGTCTTTCCTTTCAGTCGGTTCATGGCTTCAGTCCTGAAGATGGGGCGCATACCATAGCCGAACTCACGCAACGGTTCTCGATGGAGGACGTGTGATCGATCTCCTCCCGGCGGCGCTGCTGTTCGTCGGCACCCATCTCGGCATCAGCAGCACCTCGGCGCGGCCCGCACTGATCGCGGTGCTGGGGGAGCGTGGCTACCTGGTGTTCTACTCCCTGGTGTCCCTGATCACCCTGGGTTATCTGATCTGGCTGTACAACAGCCTGCCGCGCTACGAGTACCTGTGGCTTCCCTCGCCGGAGCTGCATATGTTCGCGCGTCTGGTCATGCCTTTGGCGCTGTTCTTTGCCGCGGGGGCGTTCATGGTGAAGAACCCGACCGCCGTCGGGGCTGACGTGCTGCTGCGTGAAGGTGACGCGGCGACGCTGGCCAGGGGGGTGACGCGGATCACCCGCCATCCCTTTCAGTGGGGGGTGCTGATCTGGGCGACCGCCCACGTGGTCGCAAACGGGGACTATCACTCCCTGGTGTTCTTCGCCACCTTCGGGGTCGTTGCCGGACTGGGCACCGTGCTGCTCGACAGAAAGAAGGCCGGAACCGGTGGGGCGGGCTGGCAGGCCTACGCGGCGGTCACCTCCAACGTGCCCTTCGTCGCCATCCTGGGTGGGCGCAACCGGCTGGTGTTGCGGGAACTGTGGCTGCCGGCACTGGTGGCGCTGGTGCTGTACGTGGCACTCACCTTCGGCCATCCCTGGGTGAGTGGTGTGCGCATCGTCTGACGCTGATCAGCCGGTTTCCAGCGCCGCCCGGAGTTCCGCCTCCAGATCGGACCAGGCGCCGCTGAAGAAGTGATCCGCACCCCGGATGAGGTGGATCCGGGCATGGGTCCATCCGGACAGCACCTCCGCGTCCACGAAGTCGTCCGCATCACCGGCGATGACGTCCACCTCGAACCTGCCGTCCGGTTCTGTCACCGGCAGCCGGCCGACTGGCGGTGCGATCAGCAGCACCCGCTCGATTCCGGACGTCTCCGGCAGGGACAGCAGCCGGCAGACGACACCTGCGCCGAACGAGTAGCCGCCGAGCAGCCGCGGCCGCTCGGGATGGCTCTCCTCGAGCCAGGTCAGCACCGCCCTGAGATCCTCGACCTCGCCACGGCCACCATCGTGGCTGCCTTCGCTGCCGCCCACACCCCGGAAGTTGAAGCGCAGCGCGGCGATACCACGTTCCGCCAGCACGCCTGCGACGGTTTCCAGCACGGCGTCGTGCATGGAGCCGCCGTAGAGCGGGTGGGGATGACAGAGAACGGCGACCGGGCCGGCTTCGGGGCCGGTCAGCTCCGCCTCGATGAAGCCGGCCGGACCGGCAAGGGTGAGTCGTTCGTGCAGCATGGCGGAACATTAACAATCGGTCATGTTTGGTGCACGCCTCTTGAAATTTGGCCCTGATTGCATATTTTTCCGCACTTTCCAGGCCTCGTAGGAGGACGACATGCTCGAAGCGGTAGGGTTGACGCGCCGCTACGGCGACTTTCTGGCGGTGAGCGACGTCAGCTTTTCCATCGGTCAGAGCGAAATCGTCGGGCTGCTGGGCCACAACGGTGCCGGTAAGACGACCATCATGAAGATGCTCACCGGATACCTGGAACCGAGCAGTGGCCGGGTGATGGTGGATGGCGTCAACCTGGCCGAAGATCCGAAAGCCGTTCAGTCCCGGCTCGGTTACCTGCCGGAAAACCTGCCGCTCTATCCGGAGCTGTCGGTCTTCGACTATCTGGACTACGCCGCCGAGCTACGGGGTATCGATGCGCGATCTGCCGTTCGCCGGGCCATCGAGGCCACCGAGCTCGAATCCAAGGCCCTGGACCCGATTGCCACCCTCTCCAGAGGCTTCAAACAGCGTCTCGGAGTTGCCCAGGCGATTCTGCACGAACCGCGGCTGCTGATTCTCGACGAGCCGACCAATGGGCTGGACCCTTCCCAGACCGAGCACATGCGCTCGCTGATCCAGCGGCTCGCCGAGTCGGCCACCGTGATTCTCTCCACGCACATCATGCAGGAGGTGGATGCCATCTGCGATCGGGCCATCATCCTGCGTGGCGGTGAGCTGGTGCTGGACGAACGACTCTCGGATCTGAAGGAGAGCAACCGGTTCCTGGTGCGCAGCCACGATGATCCGGCGCTGCCTGGACTCATCGGTCAGCTGGACTGCGTCACCGAGGTGCGCACCGAGTCCCCTGGATGCTACGGCGTCGCCGTCCGGGGTGATCTGGATCGCGCCGCAGGCGCCATTGCCGTCGCCGTCGTGACCGCGTCCCACCCGCTCTACGAGCTCTCGCTCGAGCGGCGCGATCTGGAGACCGTGTTCCGGGATGTGACGGCGGCCGGTAAGACAACGGAGGTGTTCCATGCGGCTTGATTCGATCCTCCGGATCTCCAGGAAGGAGCTGACGCTCTTCTTCGCATCTCCCATCGGCTATCTGTTCCTGCTGACCTTCCTTGCGGTAACGCTGTTCGTCTTCTTCTGGGGCGAGGCGTTCTTCGCCCGCAACGTGGCGGATGTGCGGCCCATGTTCGAGTGGCTGCCCGTGCTGCTCATCTTCCTCTCGGCCGCTCTGACCATGCGCATGTGGAGCGAGGAGCGCCGGACCGGGACGATGGAATTCGTCGTCACCCTGCCGGCCACGGGCTGGGAATTCGTCGTCGGCAAATTTCTCGCCTGCTGGCTGCTGCTGGGCCTCGCCCTGCTGCTCACCCTGCCGCTGCCTGTGAGCGTCTCGCTCATCGCCGATCTGGACTGGGGGCCGGTGATCGCCGGTTACGTGGCGGCCATGATGCTGGGTGGTGCGTACCTCGCCATCGGGCTGTTCATCAGCGCCCGCACCGACAGCCAGATCGTCAGTCTGATCGTTGCCTCGTTCGCCTGCGGCATCTTCTACCTGATCGGCTCGCACGTGCTCACGGATCTGGTCGGCGGTACCGGCGCCGACCTGATGCGCGCTCTCGGCAGCGGCTCCCGGTTCGACGCCATCACCCGGGGCGTACTCGACTTCCGCGACCTGTACTTCTACGCCTCCCTGCTGGTGCTGTTCCTGGCGCTGAACGTCTACGCGCTGGAGACACAGCGCTGGGCCCGGGACGGCGACCGTACCCGTCATCAGCGCTGGATGCTGGGCACCGGTCTGCTCGTCGCCAACCTGCTGCTGGCCAATGTCTGGCTGTCACCGCTGAACCGGCTGCGCGTGGACATGACCGAAGGCCAGATCTATACCATTTCCGACGCGACCCGCGGCTACCTCTCGCAGCTGCGCGAGCCGCTGCAGATCCGTGGTTTCTTCAGCGCCAAGACGCATCCGCTGCTCGCGCCTCTCGTGCCGCAGATGCGCGACCTGCTGCGGGAGTTCGCGGTGGCCGGTGGGGACAACGTCCGGGTCGATGTGATGGATCCCGTCACGGATCCGGCACTCGAGGATGAGATCAACACCAAGTACGGGATCCGGCCCGTGCCGTTCCAGGTTGCGGACCGGTATCAGTCGAGCCTGGTGAATTCCTACTTCGACGTTCTCATCACCTATGGCGATCAGTACGAGGTGCTGAGCTTCCGCGATCTGATCGAGGTGAAGGTCGTGGGTGAATCCGAGCTCGACGTGCAGCTCAGGAATCCGGAGTTCGACCTGACCAGGGCCATCAAGAAGGTCATCTACGGGTTCCAGGAGGGCGGCAACCTGTTCGCCAGCCTGAACGAGCCGGTACGCTTCGTCGGCTATCTGTCGGCGGACGACCGGCTGCCGGACGCGCTGGTGGACTACAAGAGCGTGCTCAGCGAGGCCGTCGAGGAGCTTGTCAAGGATTCCGGAGGGAAACTGTCCATGGAGTTTCTGGATCCGGAGGCGGGAGACGGCAGCCTGGCTACGCAGATCGCCTCCGACTACGGCTTCCAGCCCATGGCGGCCGGTCTCTTCGATACCAATACGTTCTATTTCTACCTGACACTCACCGACGGCAACACTGTCGTGCAGATCCCGTTGCCGGAAGGGCTGTCCCTCGAATCGACCAAGCGCGGCGTGCAGGAGGGGCTGAAGCGTTTCGCCTCCGGGTTGCTCAAGACAGTGGCGCTCGTCGCACCGGAAGCGCCGCCACCTTACATGGGCATGAGCGCGCCCAACATGTCCAACCAGTTCGAGCAGCTGACGGATTTCCTGCGCGGAGACTTTCATCTCGAGGAGACGAAACTCGAGGATGGCCGTGTCCCGGAATCGGCCGATCTGCTGCTCGTGGTGGATCCGGACGGACTCGGCGAGAAGCAGGTCTTCGCCATCGATCAGTTTCTGATGCAGGGCGGCACGGTGGTGCTGGCCACGTCGCCTTTCAATGCGTCGCTGCAGCAGCAGAGCCTGTTCGCCACCCCGCGGCAGAGCGGGCTCACCGACTGGCTGGCGCACAACGGCCTCAGTATGGAACAGAGCCTGGTCATGGATCCTCAGAATGCGGCATTTCCGGCTCCGGTCACCCGCAACGTGGGTGGCTTCAGCTTCCAGGAGCTGGTCATGCTCGACTATCCGTACTTCGTGGATCTGCGTGACAAGGGCATCAACCAGCAGGTCGGTTTCTTCAGTGGCCTGCCGCAGCTGACCATGACCTGGGCGTCACCCATCGACTCGGACAAGGCAGCGGAGAAGGGATTGAAGGTGACCACACTGCTGGAAAGCTCGGAAAACAGCTGGCTGTCGGAGAGCCTGGACATCATGCCGCGGATCACGGACAAGGGGCTGTCGGGATTCCAGCCGGAGGGCGAGCAGGGTCGCCACCCGCTCGCTGTCATGCTCGAAGGCCGATTCGATTCGGCCTTCACGGGCAAGCGCAGCCCGCTGCTTGACGCAGCGGACGAGGAGAACGACGCCGACGAGGCATCTGACGACGGCAAGGGGGCCGAGGAAGACACTCTGGGTGTGGTCTCCAGCGTGATCGAGCGTTCTCCCGAGAGTGCCCGGCTGATCCTGTTCTCCTCGAACACCTTCCTGGCGGATCAGATCCTGAGGCTCATCGGCTCGGCGGAAGGAGTGATCTATTCGAACTCGACCCAGCTCATGGCGAACATCGCCGACTGGGCGCTGGAAGACCAGAGCCTGCTCTCGATCCGGGCGCGCGGTCACTTCAACCGAACCCTGCCGCCGCTCGAGGAGTCAGCGCAGATCACCGTGGAGCTCGTGAATTACGCACTGGCCGTGCTGGGCATCGCCCTGGTTTTCGGGATTCACAGGCGCCGTCTTGCCGGACAACGGGAGAGATATCGAGGCTGGCTGGCAGGAGGCGCGTCATGAACTCGAAAATCGGACTGCTCGCCGGCCTCCTGGTCGTTCAGCTCGTGCTGGTGGGTGTGGCCTGGTTTGCAGGGCGTGGCGAGGAGGCATCCGAAGCCTTCCTCGATCTGGACCCGGCCGCCGTGACCGGACTCACCATCAGCGGCTCCGCGGATGAGAGCGTGGCACTGACCCGCGTCTCGGACGGCTGGCAGGTGGATGGGCTGCCCGCGGATGCCGACAAGATCACGGGCGTGATCGACAAGCTTGCCGGTGGTGCCGCCAACTGGCCGGTTGCCACGAGTACGGACAGCCAGAGCCGCTTCGAGGTCACCGAGGAGAAGCACCAGCGACGGGTGGACTTTCTCGGTGAGGACGGCACGCTCGCGTCCGTCTATCTCGGCACCTCGCCGGGTTACCGGCGCGTGCATGCCCGCCGGGACGGGGAGGACGCGACCTTCAGCATCGACTTCGCGGTGCACGAGCTGCCTTTGACGGTGGATGACTGGCTCGACAAGGAGCTGCTGGCCGACTCGGGAATCCGACGCGTCGAGCTGTCCGGTGGTCAGGTATTGACCCAGGCCGATGACGACGCGGGCTGGACCCTCGACGGGGTCGTAACGGACCCTGAGGCGACCCGGCGCTACCTGGAGCGATTCGAGCGGCTGTCGGTGCTCGGTCGCTACCAGCCGAAGGAGGACGCTGCCCTCGGTGAAGCGAAGAGTGTGGTGGTGGATACCGCGGATGGTACCCAGCGGCTGACCTTCCGCTTCGACGAGCCGGAAGACGAGTACGTACTCACCAGTGACCGCTACCCTGGTGAGTTCACGGTGGCGAGCTACGTGGCGGAGCAGATACTTGGTGATCCGGCCGATCTGCTGCCGAAAGCCGATGCCGCCGCCGAGGCGGACGGTGCACCCGAACCCGCTGAAGCCGCGGCGGGCGACCCGACCACCTGACAGAAACGCCTGGGCGGCAGCACGGATCAGGCGCTCACGTCTGCGCAGCAGACCGCGTTGCGGCCCGAGTGCTTGGCCTTGTAGAGTGCCTCGTCCGCGTGGTTCAGCACGTTTTCGAGATCCTGGGTCCGAGCACCCACCGTGGCCACGCCGATACTGGCGGTGATGCGCAGCCGGCGTGCGTCCGTGGTCGGATGGCTGATGTGGGCAATGGCCTGCCGCAGGCGCTGGGCGGTACGAACGGCGCCTATCTGATCGGTTTCCGGCAGCAGCAGGGCGAATTCCTCGCCGCCGATCCGCGCCGCGACGTCGGTGATGCGCTTCACGTCCACCGTCACGTCGGCCACTGCCCGCAGAATCTCGTCACCCGCGGTGTGACCACACTGGTCGTTCACCTTCTTGAAGTAGTCCAGATCGAACAGGAGCACGGACAGGCAGCCGCCGTGGCGACGGACCCGCTCGGTCTCCTCGGCCAGTCGCTGCATGAAGAAACGCCGGTTGTGGATGCCGGTGAGATAGTCGGTGTGAGCCAGGCGAACCAGTTCCTCCTGTGCCTGACGGAGATCGTTCTCGGTTTTGCGCCGATCCGTGATGTCACGCAGCACGAGTACGGCATCGGCGTCGGGATTGGTGTCGTCCAGCGACGACGTACCGATGTCGTAGGCGCGGCCGCGCAGGATGGTTTCCAGCCCCTGACCGTCGGGCCGGTCGTGCCGGGAGAGTTCCTCCATGGTCAGCGCGGTGAGAAAGCTGGTGATGAGCTTGTCGCCGAGCTCGGCACGGTTCGTTTGCAGGATCTGCAGAGCAGACTCGTTGATGTCGACGATCATGCCCGCGGCGTTGATGACGATGACGCCATCCCTGAGCTGCTCCACGACCCGGTCGCGGACCACCGGGATCGTTTCCAGCACGCCGAAGCGCAGTACCCCGCCGTCGAGGATCATGGCGGCTCCGGCAAAGCCCAGTGTGGTCATGTCGAACCAGGGTGCGGGATTGAGTTCGGACAGGTAGAAGAGATTGGCCAGGGCCACGACCAGGGGTGCTGCAATGACGGCGATCACCGGTTTCCAGGCACCGGTGGTATGGCCGATGGACCAGGCCAGGATGGTCGTTGCAACCACCAGCAGCCCGTAGGAGTAGACGGCGTGGACGTAGAACCATGGGCCATGCTCGGTGAGCATGCCGAACACCCCCTGTTCCTGGACGAACGTCACCCGGCTCCAGACGAGCCCGTGCCAGTCATTGGTCATGACCAGGGCAATGGTGATCATCGGCACGACGCAGATGAGGTTCAGCGCCGGCCGGGGCAGGCGCATCTGGCGCCGGGTGTAGCTGACGGCGAAGACCAGCCAGGCGACCGGGGTGAGTACGATACCGAAGTAGGCGAGCTTCGCCGCGAGCAGTTTGATGGCGGTGAGGGTGAACAGGGAGCCGACGAACTGGGCGCCGGACCAGAACATCACCGCGGCGAGCAGCGCCAGTAGAGCCTGCATGCCGGGAACCCGCCGCATCTCCCGAACACGCAGGTAGGCGCCGACACTGACCAGTGCGGCCAGCAATGGCGGTATGGACCAGATGGTTATCTGGAACATGGCAGAACGTCCGCTGTCTGCATGATCTGTCTGGCGGGCTACTTTCGGAGGCCAGAGTGGCCGATGGGTCCGCGGGCCACAATGTGCGGGCGCCCGTTCTGTGCACCGTGTCACAGCCGGATTGCGCCCGGACCGGCCTGGCTTTGACCGGCTGCAGACGGTTAAATAGCCGGCCCGATACGCACAACCGACATGGGAAGATCTGACAGAAACACCACGGAGTTCGACCGGTACCTTGACGAACTGGCCGCTCGTGGACCGGCCAAAACGGATCGCCCGGTCGTGGCCTACTTCGATCTGGACCGGACACTGATTGCCGGCTATTCCATCACAGCCCTGGCGCTCACCAAGATGTGGTCCGGCTCCCTGTCACCCAAGCGGATCATCTTCCATGCGGGCATCTTCCTGCACTGGGGACTCGGCCGCTCCGACTACCACCAGCTGCTGGAGTCCACGGTCCGTGGGCTGGTGGGCATGTCCGAGGCGGAGATGACCGAGCTCGGCGAGCGGGCCTTCGAGCGTCGGATCCGGCCCATCATCTATCTCGAAGGCAGACGGCTGATCGATGCGCACAAGTCCCTCGGCCACGAGGTGGTGATCATCACGTCCGCAAGCCGCTATCAGGTGGCACCCATAGCCCGGGAGCTCGCCGTGGAGCAGATCTACTGCACGGAGCTCGAGGTCCACAACGGCGTAATCACCGGTAACGTCACACCCTGCTACGGGCCCGGCAAGAAGAAGGCGGCGGAGGTGCACACGGGCTTTCGCGAGGCGGAGCTTGGGGATGCATATTTCTACACGGACAGCAGCGAGGACCTGCCTCTGCTCGAGGAAGTCGGTCGGCCCGTCGCGGTCAATGCCAAGGCCGCCCTCGCCCGCATCGCCGCGGACCGCGGTTGGCCGCAGATCGTCTTTGAAACACAAGGTCGGGTTCTGCCGGCCAGCCGGGCGGCCTGACCTTGATCGAGCTGTACACCTGGCCCACGCCCAATGGTCGCAAGATTTCGATTGCCCTGGAGGAGTTCGGGCTCGACTACACGGTGCGCCCGGTGGACATCGGTGCCGGTGCGCAGAACGAACCGGAGTTCCGGGCGATCAGCCCGAACGGCAAGATTCCCGCCATCGTCGATCGGTCGACGGGCCGGCACCTCATGGAGTCCGGCGCCATTCTGCTCTACCTGGCGGATACCCACGACGCGTTCCGGGGTGACGATTACTGGGAAACAGTGGAGTGGCTCATGCTGCAGATGGGCGGGGTGGGTCCCATGCTCGGCCAGGTGCACCACTTCCTGAAGTTCAATCCGGGCAAGGCACCCTACGCCGAGGCTCGTTACGCGGCGGAGGCGGCACGGCTCTACGCCGTGCTGGACCGTCGGCTCGCGGATCGCGACTACCTGTCCGGCAGTTATTCCATCGCCGATATTGCGACCTGGCCCTGGATTTCCCGGTTCGAGTGGCAGGGCATCGACTGGGCGCACTATCCGAGTCTCAAGCGCTGGTATGTGGACATTGCCCGCCGTCCGGCGGTGCAGCGCGGCTACGACGTGCCCGTGCACGTGAACGACATCCCGATGCCGCCAGAGTAGAATCGGCGGCCCAACGAGTTTTCGACACCAGACCAACATCATCGAGGAAAGAAGGGGGACATCATGCGAGAAGCCTGGATCATCGACGCCGTCCGCTCACCGCGCGGCCGCGGCAAGGCAGGCGTCGGCTCACTGAGCGAAATCCACCCGCAGCGCTGCATGGCGCAGGTGCTGAACGGGCTCAAGGACAAGGTGGGTTTCGACCCGTCCGACATCGAGGACGTAGTCGCAGGCTGCGGCTCAGGCAGCGGTGATCATGCCCACGACATCGCCCGCATGTCCGTGCTCGACGCCGGCTGGCCGCTGACCACCACCGGGGTCACGCTGCACCGATTCTGCGGCAGCGGGCAGCAGGCCGTGACCTTCGCCGCCATGGGGGTGATGTCCGGGCACCAGGAGGCGGTGATCGGCGGCGGGGTGGAGTTCATGTCCCGCTACTCGCCGACCCACGCGGACGGCTTTCACGCCAACAATGAGCACCTGCTCGGTCTGCACCCGCAGGTGCCGCAGGGCATCTCGGCAGACCTCATCGCCACCATCGAAGGATTCAGCCGCGAGGACGTGGATGCGTACGCGGTTGAGAGCCAGAAGCGGGCCGAGCGGTCCATTGCCGAAGGCCGTTTCAGGAATGCGCTCATCCCCATCTACCACAACGACGGTCAGCTGGCGCTCGACCACGACGAGCATCCGCGTCCGGGCACGACGCTGGAAAGCCTGGCGGGCCTGAAGGCGTCCTTCGAGGCCATGGGGGCATATCACGCGCCCGGCTTCCCAGCCGCCTTCGACGAGATGGCCAAAGCCAAGTACCCCCAGGTGAGCGGAATCAACCACGTACATCATGCGGGCAACTCCTCCGGTGTGGTGGACGGCGCCAGCGCCGTGCTGATCACCAGCCCGGACTATGCCAAGGCTCACGGTCTCAAGCCCCGGGCGCGCATCCGGATGACAGCCACGGCCGGCACGGAACCGCTGATCATGCTCACCGCACCGGCGCCAGCGGCTGAGCGCTGTCTGAAGAAAGCCGGCATGAGCAAAAACGACATCGATCTCTGGGAGATCAATGAGGCCTTCGCCTCGGTGGTGCTCAAGTTCATGAAGGACATGGGCGTGGACCACTCCGTGGTGAACATTGATGGCGGTGCCATCGCCCTGGGTCATCCCATCGGCGCCACCGGCGGCATGCTGATAGGCACCGCGGTGGATCAGCTCGAGCGGGAAGACAAGGAGACGGCGCTGATCGCCATGTGCACGGGTGGTGGTATGGGTACCGCCACCATCATCGAGCGGATCTGAGCCTCCGGTCGGGATAGAGAGCCGGCTCCGGGATCTCAGCCGATCCCCGAGCCGATTGCATCCAGCAGCTCGCGGGCCTTTGCCGCTTCATACGGTACCGCGGCACCCGATCCCCACACCGGACCCGGCCAGGCGGCATCCGCCGGATGCCGACCGACCACGTGCACGTGCAGCTGCGGCACCCGATTCCCCAGCGCACCGACGTTGATCTTGGTGATGCCTGGCAGCGCGAGCAGGCAGCGCGATACGCGATCCATCTCGTCGAAGAAGGGCAGCCGCGCCTCGGCGGGCAGGTGGTGCCATTCCGTGAGTCCGGGGAGCTGGGGCACCAGGATGCACCACGGAAACCGGGCGTCGTTCATCAGCAGTAGCTCGGACACCGGCAGGGTCGCGATGGGCAGGGTGTCGGCACTCAGCACCGGATGCAGCAGAAAGCTTTCGCTCATCGCGGTGGGAAGCCGCCAACCCAGACCGGGCTCGACCAGGCCAGGGCATCATCCACCTGCCGTATGCGGACGAAGTAGTAGTCGCCCTGCATCGGGGAGCTGTCCTCGACCTCGAATACCACATCCTTTTCGCCCTCGCTGATGAGGCGCCGCAGCACCACCCGGTCCACGTAGTCCGTGGCCGGCACGTCCCGCTCCAGCCGTCCCTGTGTGAGCCCGGCGAGCTCGAGCTCCACACGTCCACCCGGTGCCTGCTGTGGCGGGCGATACAACGGCGGTGCGCCACCGGTCTCCTCGGTATCCTCGAGCTCGAGCACGAGGCTCGTCGAGCGGCGCGCGCCGGATAGAACGAGCTTCATGGAGCTCGTATCCCCCCGCGTGAGGGTGCTGAACCGCACCCGGTTCGGGGCATCCTCGTCGCGCTCGACGTACTGGAACAGACTGTTGTGGAAGTCCATGCCGCGGATCTCATCGAGGGTACCGTTCCTGACCGTGAGCGTTCCCCGCCAGTGACGCCAGCCGCGGGGATTGTCGCCGGGGTGGTATGGCCTCGAGTCGGACGAGAAGCTGAGCAGCAACTTTTCGGACTCACTCACCGGCCGCGCCGTGTCGGTCAGGTAATCCCGGCTCCAGATCGGCTCGTCGTTGCGGAACACCGTCACGCTCTCGATGGGCGCGGAGCCGATCACCCGTCCGCTGACCACCCGATCCGGTGCGAACGGCGCGCGGCTGCCCATGCCGAAGCCGTTGACGGATAAGTCCAGGATGATCCGGTCACCGGTGGTGGCGTAGGCTTTCAGTGCGCGCATGCCGTCGAAGATGGCGTCGGTCGTCTTCTCAGGAGCCAGGATGGCGCCGAGGCCACCCCGCTGCGCCAGACTGCCGTTGATCGGTGCCGAGTAGCCCGGCTGACTGAGATGGTTGTCTGAAGCGGCGACGAACCCGACCCGGTGACCGTGGTTCAGATACATGCGACCGAACCACTCGAAGTTGCCGTGCATGGAAGCGATCTCCACCAGCGGCTCGAGCTCCGGATCGCTCTGGCGGTAGTCGCCCGCCTGGTGAGCGTGGGGAATGACCACCACGTCGTCCGTGTCTGCCGCCTCACGCAGACCCTGATACAGGCGGGACAGGGTGGGGTAGAACTGTACCGGGATGCGGTTCCTGCCCTGCGGGGTTCGGTAGAGCACGTTGTGATGTCCGCCCTGCAGGTTGCGCACCGTCCATTCGTAGCCGAGGTAGGCGATGAAGGCGCCTTCCTCCGTGAAGCGGCTGACGTTGTCGCGCAGCACCTCCCATTCCGCATCGTCCATCCAGATGTCGTGCTCGGAGTGAGTCACGAAGTCGAGGCGCGCGTCGTCGCGGGCCCAGGTCATGAACCGTTCCGGCGTTCCGATCCCTTCCGCAAATCCCGAATGACCGTGGGTGTCTCCCCAGTAGATACGGTCCGGGTGGTCCGCGCTGACCAGGATCGGATTCACGGCACCCTGCACCGAGTCGTCCCGGGTCGCAAGCGTCAGGTGGTAGGCGCCGGGATCGTCCAGGGTGAGCTCCACCAGGCTGATTGCGCTGTCGCTGGCCGGCAGCCGGGCGAGCACGGTCTCGCCATTGCGCACGACCACCGGTGGGTGGCCGTTTCTGGCGCGATTGAGGTAGATGTCCTGGCCACGCACGGACAGCGTGAAGGGCTCCCCGGGCCGCACCACGGACGGCGCGAATCCGTGCAGACCCGCGAATTCCCGACCGGTCACGACGATCGGCTGGATGGGCAGGGTGAGGAAGGGTTCTTCCGCGTTGAAGGCCAGATACAGGGGCAGCGGCATCCGGTCGCTGGAGAAGTCGGCCATGAGGAATCCGCGGCTGCCACGGCGGGTGTCGCCGTAGGTGATGGTCACCCTGTCGCCGGGGACCAGGGTGCCCGTGGCCAGACGGTAGACCAGCGCCGGCAGCTGGCCCCGGAAGCCACCGTGCATGCCGGCCATGGGGGCGGAATCCACGGCGAACCCCACGGTGGGATTGGAGCTCTCGATGCTGATGTAGTTGTCCGCTGACGGATCCCGCGTCTGCCAGACGCCATAGTTGGGCATGAAGTGCCGGGCGACCAGGAAACCGCCACCGGGCTGGATCGGCCGGGATCCTACCGTATAGGTCTGATGGATGGTCACGAAGCTCCTGGCTTCGAACGGACCGGTATCGGCAGCGAGCGTGCCGATGGCATCCGGAGATTCGTCGAGCAGCGTCATCTCGAAGATGAAGGCGTCCACGGCGCCGGCGAGCCGGGGTGTATCCGCGTAGGCGAACACTGCGCCCACCGCCTGGGTCAGGTTCACCGGCAGCGTGCCGCCGCTCATCGCGTAGGCGTTGGCCCAGTCCCACAGAATTCGGGCACGCTCCTCCAGGTTCAGATCGTCGGTGGGCAGATAGTCCACGTCGACCTTGAGCTTCTCCACGCGCGCCCGGAGGTCAGGACTCAGGTAGTCGGCGTCCGCGGCCTCGAGGGGTGGGGCGAGCAGCCAGAGGCAGAACAGGAACGCTCCTGACAAAAGAACTAACGGTCGTGTTACCGGTGATTTCTGCATGCGTTCCTCCTCCCGACCGGTGTAGTTTAGTCAGGCTGGTTTCGGCCCAGCAAATGGGCTAAGTTGGACTGCTCAGGACTTCGGGAGGCCCGGCGGCACAAACGCCGGGAAATGCGAATGGAACAGGTGGAAGGCTTCCGGGAGGAACCGCTCAAGCTCGACTGGATGGACCGGCAGGGCGAGTGGGGCATGCATGCAACCACGAGCAAGCAGGGGCTGACGCTGGCCGACATTCAGATCGGCAGCTACGGCGACGCGCCGGATTTCAGCGACAACATGACCGGTCGACCGAGAGGTGCCGGTGTCAGGAACAACTCCTATCGGATCGGCGGCTATTCGGTCCGTTCCAAGAGTGAGATCTGGCTCGACAATGCTTCGTTCCTGTACGAGGAGGCGCTGCAGCGGCAGTGGAGCTCCGCCACGGACGTACCCTGGCATACCATCGAGCCGCTTCCTGACGACATCGAAGAGGCGGAGTGCGAGCTGGCCACCTTTCTCACCGAGGTCGAGTTCGTTGCCGGCGACGTGCCGGCCCGCTGGATCTCCCAGACCACACCCGACTACTTCGAGCCGCGCAACGTGCTGCTCGCCCAGGTGATGGACGAATCCCGGCACATGGACGTCTTCCGCAAGCGGGCACTGGCCAATGGTGGCGGTCTGATGCAGGCCACCGGCGGTACTGCCGGTGTGGTGGGCAGCATCGACCTGGCGCGGGACTTCACCGAGATGTCCTCCCGGTTGCACATCTCCGGCGAAGGCGCGGTGCTCACCATCTTCCGCATGGGCGAGCTCATGGCATACAACGAGGCCGAGAAGGCAATCTACCGGCTGTGTGCTCAGGACGAGGCCCGTCACGTGGCCTTCGGTGTCATGCACATGCGCTACATGGCGGAAACCGCGCCGGAACGCCGGGAAGAGATCGAGTGCTATCTCGACGAGGCGGAGCGGCAGATTCTGGCAGGTTCACAGAACCCGGCCGGCGCCCAGACCGCCAGCTCCGAAGCGCTGGCCATTCTGCTGGGCGGCGGCAAGGATCAGTATGACGAGGGCTTCCGGAAGCTCATGGCGATCCGCAAGCGCCAGGTCCAGGAGTACATCAAGCGTGTGAAGTCGGCCGGTTTCGGCGAGCGGTTCGAGAACGGCCGCTCCAACCTCTTGGGCATGATCCAGGCCAGCGCTGCCTGATCCGGTCGAACCAGCGGCGACAGAAGTAAAGGGGGGCGCCATGGCGAGAGCCAAAGCGAGTCAGGCGGCGAAGGAAAGCGAAACCGGTCATCCGGGCGCCATAGAGGGCATTCCGCAGCCCAAGCTGGACTGGCGGGGACGCAGCAACCAGTGGGGCACCCGGGTCAAACCGGGCAAGCATGGCCTGCGGCTGGGAGACATCAACGTCGGCATCTACGGCGAGATTCCCGATCAGTGGCAGGACCAGACCCGCAATCCGCGCGGTGCCATTCCGAAGAAGGGCGTGCCACCGCTCGGATATGCCATCCGCGACAAGTCGGATCTGTGGGCGGAAAGCGCCGCGGATCTCTACGAGGAAGCCATCCAGCGTCGCTGGGCGCCGGCGACCGATATTCCCTGGGCAGCTGTAACACCGCTCAACGAAGGTCTCGAGCGGGCGATCTGTCAGGTCTGTACCGAGCTCTGTCAGTACGCCAACTGCGACATCGAAACCATCTCCAGCTGGCAGCACCAGATGGCCTACGGCTACCACGAGGTGAAGCAGTATCTGGCAACCGCCTCCTTCGACGCAGCGCGGCAGTTCGAGGCGTTCCGCAAGCGGGCGCTGGTGGGCGGCGGCGGTCTGGGCCTGGAGGGGCCGGGTGAGGTGAACCGGATGATTCTGGAAAGCCGCGGCGGCTGGACGGAGGCGGTGACCTATCTGTTCCTGCTGCGTGGCACGTTCACCACTACCATGCTCCGCTATCTGGAAAAACACGCCTACAACGAGGCGGAGGCGCGCCTTTACCGCTACGCGCTGCAGGACAAGGCGCGGCACATGACCTACGGGCTCGAGCACCTGCAGTACGCCTGCGCACATCAGGAGGACATGAGCCTGATCATGCAGCAGCTGCTGTTCATCGGCGACCGGATCTTCGCCAGGGAGCTCAAGGATCACGTGCTCCGGGAGGCGCTGGCCGTGGTCTTCGCCGGAGGCATCGAGCATGCCGGCACGGCGGGTATGGCCGAGTATCGTCGGATGATGGGCGATTTCATGCGGGCCTACGTCGATACCTGCGAGTGGCTGGGCGTCAAACGCAATCCGGAGCTCATGCCTCGTGAGATGACCCAGTATCTGGTGGCGGAGGGATCCTGATGGCGCGCGCGAAACCGAAGCTCGACTGGCTCGAAGCCGCCCGGGAAGCCGTCAACGGGGATCCGGAATTCCGCAAGCTGGGCTCCACCGACGTGGTGCTGGGGCTGGCACTTGGTGACGAGACCCGGCTCGTGCGCTTCGAGGCGTTCGAAGTCGCCGGTATCGAGGCGGACGTGGATCTTAGGGATGCGTCTCTGGTGGTGCGGATGAACCCCAGGGACTGGAACGCCTACCTCAAGCAACGGGCCAAGGGCCGGGGCAAGAGCCTGCTGACGCTGGACCTGGAAGAGGGGGTCATCGAGGCGTCGAGCCCACTCTCCCGGCAGCTGCTGCCCCGTTACAACCTGACCCTGCAGGCGTTCATCGACACGGGCGCGCGCCTGGCGGGCTGAGTCGTGCCCGTCTACGAGTTCCGGTGTCCAGCCTGCGGCGAGATCACCAGTATCGTCGCGCGGATGTCGGAGGCCGGCGGGACGTGCGTCTGCGCACACTGCGGTGCGACCGCCGAGCGGATCATCTCCAGGACGTCTGTGCACCTGTCCAGGGCCAGCAAGCTGGAGCGGCTCGATCCCAAGTACGACAGAATGGTCGATCAGGCCATGACCAGCACCCGGCACGCGGAGCCCGACCGTCTGCTCAAGAAGATGAAGCCGTTATCCGGAGACGACTGAGCAACGCGCAACATCCCGTTATGCGGGTGTCGCGTTGCCGTCATGGCATCGTGGCACCGTGGCCGATGCGGATGCGGTAGTATTCCCCTCCCCGAGGGAAGCGAGGAAGGATCCATGAGCACACAGATCCTTGCCGGCACCAGCGGCTACAGCTACAAGGAGTGGCGCGGAAAGTTTTACCCGCCGGACGTCCATCAGGACGAATGGCTGACCTACTACGCCGGTCGGCTGCCGACTGTGGAGATCAACAACACCTTCTACCGGATGCCCCACAGCCATGTGGTGGAAACCTGGCGGGACAGCGTCCCGGAGACCTTCCGCTTCGTGATCAAGGCTTCCCGTCGCATCACCCACCAGAAGCAGCTCAAGGACGCTGAGGAACCGCTCGGTTACCTGCTCAGCCGCGCCGCGATACTCGGCGACCGGCTCGGAGCGCTGCTGTTTCAGCTGCCGCCATACCTGCGCGCGAATGTGGAAAGGCTGCAGCGTTTTCAGGCCCTGCTCCCGGAAGACGTACCCGTGGCCTTCGAGTTCCGCCACGAATCCTGGCGGGATCCGATCGTCACCGAGACGCTGGCCGAGCGCGGGCATGCCCGCGTGGTGAGCCACGAGACGGGCGAACCGGAGGTGATCGAAGCCGGCCCCCTCGTCTACCTGCGCCTGCGCGCGCCGGACTACAGCGATGCCGATCTCGTCGGCTGGCACGAGCGCATCGACGCCGGCGGTGCCCGGCAGGCGTACGTGTTCTTCAAGCACGAGGACGAAGCGGGCGGCCCGGAGCTCGCCGAGCGGTTTCTCTCTCTGTCCGGCAGGGTCAGACCCGAACCCAAGCGGGCTGCGCGGCGCGGCGGACGGAAGACTTCTGCCGCGGCGGAGCCTGCTCGTTCGGCCCCGAAAGCCGCGGCGCGCCGGAAGTCTCCGGCCACCGGACGCACCAGGAAGCGTTGACGCCAAACAGATCCGGCCACTGGTGGTTTTTCCGGGACGGTTCCGTCAGACTGGCACACGGGAGAGACTGAATCTAAGGGGCGTGTGGTCACCTGTCGGGAGTCCGACCGGTATGCCTTTACCACGCTGCCAGGACGTACCTTCCCTTCAGACTCCTTGTCGACACTTCACTGGCGAACAAAGGAGAACACACCGTGAAGCATCTCACTGGACTATCACTGTTCATTCTGGCTCTGATCCCGTTGAGTGCCACAGCTCAGGCTGCAACCCCCACCATGGTTCGGGAGATCTATACCTGCAACTTCAATGACGGCAAGGGGATGAGCGACCTGATGGCCGCCCGGGACTTCTATCTCAAGCAGATGGAAAAGGCAGGAATCAAGCCGTCTCAGGCGTTCGTCTGGACACCATACAAAGCCGCGGTGAATTTCGACTTTCTGTGGGCTAACAATTTTCCCGACATGATGACCTGGGCCCGTGAAGCGGACAGGTATGACAAGTCGGCGGAAGGACAGGCGGCGGATGCCCGCTTCGCGACGGTCGCGACGTGCCAGGCGTCCCTGGCAAACCGACGGCAGTTTTTCCAGGCCGAGGGAGAGCTCAACGTCGACCAGAATCGTGGTGCGATACTCAACGCCGGAGCCTGCAGCTACCGGCGCGGTCACGGGCCCGACGACCTCGACGACCTGCTCAACCACGTGGCTGCGGTCATGGGTTCCACTGGTCTCAAGGACGGGTTCATTGCCTATGCGAGCGTGCCGAGCATGGGCACCGGAGATGCCACCCGGGATTTCTACCTCTATGGTGTGCAGTCGGATCTGGAGTCCTTTGCCGCGCGCAGCGCGGCCATGAACGCTGCCCCGGGGATGGATTCCCTGAGGCGGCACTTCCAGACCATCGCCCGTTGCGACACGGCGATGTTCCTCGGCCGGCAGGTGGTCGAGGCACCGTGATCCGGCGCGGAGAAAGCGTCCGTGAGGGCGCTTTCTCCCCTCAAGCCAGATTCAGCTCACTGCTGGCGCTGTCCACCTGACCACGCTTCCGCTTCTTGGCCGCGTACATGGCCTGGTCGGCGTGGTGGATGAGATCCTTGACCGTGCGCTGGCTGGGATAGCTGGCGATGCCTATGCTCACTGACGGTCTCACTTCGTGATCGTCGAGGATCAGCGGTTCGCTGGCCGCCTGGCGAATGCGCTGCACGGTTTCCAGCGCCTCGTCCCAGTCTGCGTCCTCGAGCAGAATGACGAACTCGTCACCGCCCAGCCGACCGATGGTATCGCTCCTGCGCAGTGTCGAGCTCAACCGACGACAGAATGCCCTAAGGTACTCGTCACCGGCGCTGTGCCCGAAGGCGTCGTTGACCTCCTTGAACCGATCGAGATCGCAGTACAGCAGTACCAGTCTGCCGTCGCTCCTTTCAGCCCGGGCGATGGCCTGCTCGGCGAAAGACAGGAATGCCCGACGGTTGAGCGCGCCGGTGAGTGAGTCGCGCAACGTCAGGCGCTTCAGGCGGGCGTTGGCCTCGGCGAGCTCACCGAGGGTGGACTTCAGGCGGGTCTCCAGCCGTTTCCGCTCGATGGAGTGGACGACGCTGCTGATCAGCTGGCCGGGGTAGGTCTTCTGCTTGACCAGATAGTCCTGCACGCCGACACGCAGCAGCTGCTCCTGGACGGCGAAATCGTCCACCCGTGAGATGGCGATGACAGGTGTGACGCCGAAGGCGCGAACGTGCTCCGCCACCTCGTCGGGTCCGTGTCTCGTGGGGTCGTAGTCGAGCAGCACGACGTCGTAGTGATCGAGACGTGCAGCCTCACGGGCCGCGGTGAGGTCCGCCGCCACGTCCAGGCGGGCGAATACACTCGGAGCAACGCGCCGGATTCTTTGGGCCAGCAGGTTCGGGTCCGTGCCCAGACCCAGAACCAGTAGTGACAGCTCGGCGGGCAGTCGCTTGGCCCCCGAGGTCCTTTCTTTCATGTAACTGAGCGTACTCCTTTGTCCCACCGAGAACGTGAACTGCTTCACAGTCCGGTGGGGAAGTGCTGCACGCTCAGGACAGGAGAGACCTCAGCCGTTCAGCAGGGCCTGCATGACGAAGAAGGCGAGCACGGCGACGGTGGCGCCCACCACCAGAATCAGAACGAAGGTGCCGTTGTCCGAGCTACTGCTGCTGTCGCGGGTTTCGTCCTGTCCCCGTTTCGTGTTGGCGAGCAGGTACACTACGACGACGACGATGAGGGCGGGGACGAGCAGCTGGGCCAGGTAGCGCATGGGCGGAGGATAGCACGTGGCCTGGTTCGGTGAGCACTGGTTTGCCGCTGTGCTGCTGGTCGCGTACTCGGCGGTGCTGCTCCATCACGCGCGGATCGGCGCCCGTTCGAGCGGCAGCGTGACGGACTTCTACGTGGGCGGGCGGAGCCTCGGCGGTTTCGTCGTCGGCGTGTCGTTCTTTGCCACGTTCGCCAGCACCAACAGCTACATCGGCCACGCGGGAAAGGGTTACGAGTACGGACTGCCATGGATGGTGATGGCCGTGTTCATCGTGCTCTTCACCTGGCTCTCCTGGTCGCTGGTTGCCCCGAAGCTGCGGCATTTCACCAGTCACTGGGACGCGTTGACGCTGCCCGACTATCTGGAATCACGATTCGGCGGTGGCAATCGCACCCTGCGTACGACGGCCGCGGTGGTGATCCTGCTGTCGAGCCTGCTCTATCTGGTCGCCATCTTCAAAGGCGCGGGCAATCTGTTCGAGTACTTCCTCACCATTCCCTATGAAGGCGCCGTCGCGCTGACCCTCGTCATCGTCATGCTCTACACCTCCATCGGTGGTTTCGTGTCCGTGGTGCGCACCGACGTGGTTCAGGGCATCCTGATGGTTCTCGGCTCCACCACCATTTTCTTTTTCGTGCTGAAGGCGGCCGGCGGCATGGGTGCCTTTCCGGCACTGGCCGACGCGCCGGACACGGCCCACCTGTTCACGCTGTCCGCGGGCATTCCCTTCGTGGTGCTGCTCGGTATTGCGCTGTCAGGATCTCTGAAGCTGCTGGTGGATCCCCGGCAGGTGTCCCGTTTCTATGCGCTCAGAGACGAACGCAGCGTCAGGGTCGGGATCTGGGTTGCGGTGATCGGCATCGCGCTCATCCAGCTCTGTCTGTTTCCCGTAGGCCTGCTCGCCCGCACGCTGCTGGATGGGGTGACGGATACCGATCTGGTGATCCCCACCCTCGTGAACGATCCAGGCGTCTTCCCCGTGTGGGTAGCCGATTTTCTGGTGGTGGCCATGGTCGCTGCCGCCATGTCGTCCATGGACAGCGTGCTGCTGGTGGCGGCGTCCGTCCTGCACAGGGACTTGGTGGAAACCGTGCATCCCACGGCCCATCCCGTGACGTGGACGCGGATCGGTGTGGTGGGTTTCTCGGTTCTCGCGGCGCTCATCGCCCTCGAACCACCGGGCGGAATCGTCGAGATCACGATCTTCTCCGGCAGTCTTTACGCCGTGTGCTTCTTTCCCGCCATTCTCTTCGGGCTGCACTGGCAGCGCGGATCCGCAAACGGCACGCTGCTGTCCATGATCGGTGGTGTGTCGGTGCTGCTTGCCTGGATGGTCTACGGGCCCAGGGACACGGTGCACGAGGTCTTTCCCGCGCTCGCCGTTTCGTGCCTGCTCTACGTGACGACGGCGCTCAGAAGCACACCTGCGATACCCCGGCTTCCCCGCTGAAGGTCAGGTGCCTTCCACCTCGCGGATGACGTCTTCCCCGGCCAGCCGCTCGAGCAGCGATCGCACCTGGGGAAGACCTTCGAGTAGATCCATGCCGAAGATCTTTCCGGAAATGGCACCGGCCAGACCGAAGCTGTAGAAGGTGTAGAGATCGGCGAGATTGAACTCGCTGCCCGTGGCGTAGGGATCACAGACGTAGAGCCGGGCGACGGCACGAACTCCGCGCTCCAGGTCCGTCCGTGTCGATTGCCTGAGCTCCTCGCTCGCCTCCTGGCCGAAGAATGCCGCCGGCAGGCAGCGGCGGGCCACCAGCTCGATATCCAGCTCGACGTGGCGGATGAGCTCGAGCGTCTTGCCGCGGGCCCAGGGGTCTGCAGGCAGCAGTGGTCTGTCCGTATGCAGGGCGTCCAGATACTCGGCGATGGCGAGTGTTTCCGACAGATATCCCTGATCCGTTTCCAGGCAGGGCACTCTGCCCATGGGGCTTTTCGTCAGATAATCCTCGTCCTGGCTCGGTGCGGCGTTCACCGCCTCGAAGGGGATGCGCTTGAACACCAGGCAGGCCCGTGCCAGCCGGTAGTAGTTGCTTCTGGACATGCCGTGCAGTTTGAGCATCGTCGTCACTCCATTTTTTGGGCGCGGGTCAGGTAGTAGTCGGCCGCCTTCTCGGTTTGAACCGGAAGTACGTTCTGCTGATGATGCTGTCCAGCTCCACCAGCTCACGCTGGAAGTCGTCCAGGAATTTCCGCATCGCGCCGATGCTCATCCTGCCCACCTCAGTCGCAGCTGTCTGCCGCCTGAGCCGGTTGATCAGCCGCATGGGGCGGTCGTTTCGGGGCAGGTCGCGGATGCTGTGCCGCAGCGATTCCAACGGGTATGCCATGGAACGCGGCAGCTTGGTCTCGTGGACCAGCAGATCGAGCACGGCCTCCTGGCTGACCGGGCCCTGAACCACCTGGTTGTAGGCCTGGGTCGCATCGAGCGAGAGCAGCACGCTGCGCCACTGGATATCGTTGAAGGGCTCGAGCTCCGAGGCGTCGTCGAAGATGTCGTCACAGCCTGCTTCCAGTATACGGCTCGTCATGTCGGCCCGTTCGATGTAATTGCCGAGCCGGAGAAAGGTCCAGTGCGCGTCGTGCAGCATGTTGGCGGAGAGGAAGCCATCGATGCGCTGAATGTAGGTCTGTACCTCCTGCAGACCCTCTACCCGTCGCGTGCGTGACAGAGGTTCAGAGAGACGATCCCGGGTGAACAGGTGCACGTCGTTGATGTACTCGACGCTCTTGCGCGGAATGATGCCGCGCAGGGTACGGACGTTCTCCCGTGCGTTGTCCAGCGACCGGATCAGCGAACCCGAGTTGCGCACGTCGTTGATGAGGTGGCGGCAGACGGATTTCTCGTCAGTCTCGGTGAAGTTCTCGTCGAAAAGTGTTCGGGAGCCGGAGATGTTGACCAGACCCTGCCAGGCGAGCGGCAGCCGTTTCGGCAGGTCGAAGAGCAGATGTGAGTAGACGGTGACAAGGCGGGCGGTGCTGTCGGCCCGTTCCAGATAGCGGCCGAGCCAGTAAGCCCGCTCGGCTGTGCTCGAGAGTATCCGGTTCGAGCGGCTCATGATTCGAGATCCACGACCCAGGTGTCCTTGCTGCCACCACCCTGAGAGGAGTTCACCACGGTGGAGCCCTTGCGCAGCGCGACACGGGTGAGGCCACCGGTGGTGACGTAGGTCTTTTTACCGGAGAGGATGAACGGCCTGAGATCGAGATGCCGGCCTTCCACGGTGCCGCCGGCCTTACCGGCAGCGTCCACCAGTGTGGGTGCAGTAGACAGCTTGAGCATGGGCTGAGCCATGTAGTTGCGGGGGTTGGCCAGGATCTGCCTCGCGAACTTGTCACGCTCCGCCTTGGTGGCCTTGGGCCCGATCAGCATGCCGTAGCCTCCGGACTCGTTGGCCGGTTTCACCACCAGCTTTTCCAGATTGTCCAGCACGTAGTCCCGCTCCGGCTTGTTCACGCAGCGGTAAGACGGGACGTTCGGCAGCTTGGGTTCCTCGGAGAGGTAGTAACGGATGATGTCGGGGACGTATGTGTAGATCACCTTGTCGTCGGCCACGCCGCAACCCGGCGCGTTGGCCAGCGCCACGTTGCCCGCCCGCCAGGCCCGCATGAGGCCCGGTACGCCGAGGGTGGAGTCCTTACGGAACACCTCCGGGTCGATGAACAGGTCATCGATACGCCGATAGATCACGTCCACCTGCACGAATCCCTCGATGGTGCGCATGTAGACCTTGTCGTCCCTGTCCACCACCAGGTCTGATCCCTCCACCAGCTGTGCGCCCATGGCATTCGCCAGATACGCGTGCTCGAAGTAGGCCGAGTTGAAGATGCCGGGCGTCAGCACGGCGATCTGAGGGGCGCGTTTCGGTGTCAGCGAGCGCAGACAGGCGGCGAGCTGGTTGGGATAGTCGTCCACCGGATGGATGCGGTAATCCTCGAAGAGCTCGGGGAAGACACGCTTCATCACCTCCCGGTTCTCCAGCATGTAGGACACACCCGAGGGCACCCGCAGATTGTCTTCCAGCACGTACATCTGTCCGTCGGCGTCGCGTACCAGATCGGACCCGCAGACATGAGACCAGATCCGCTCCGGCGGGCTGATGCCACGGCACTCTTCACGGAACTCCCTGGACTTCTCGATGTACTCACGCGGCAGCACGTCGTCCGTGAGGATCCTCTGCCGATGGTAGATGTCGTCGATGAACCGGTTGAGCGCACGGACCCGCTGCACGAGGCCTTCGGCGACCCGGTCCCACTCCTTTTTCAGAATCAGTCGCGGGATGATGTCGAACGGCCACTCCCGATCGATACTGCCGCTTCCCTCGCCGGTGTAGACGGTGAAGGTGATGCCCATGGATCGGATGGCGAGCTCCGCGGCCGTTCTGCGGGCAGCCAGTTCCTCGTCGGAGAGGGTGGAGAGCATCCGGCACAGATTGCCCGCACCCTGTCGTGCACGTCCACCCGCGGTGATGAGCTCATCCCAGAAATCGTTGGTGTCGTAGGTGCGCCAGTCGATGCTCATACGTGATGACTTCCCATCCCGTCTCCGTGAACATGGGTATGGGAAACATTCTATGGGAAAATCCCATCATGCTCGATGGACACGTACATCCGGACTATGCGGACGTCGCGGCGTCACTGATCCGCCAGATTCCCAAGCATCAGCACGCCGGCTCCGCCGTATGCGTCTATCACAAGGGACGGGAGGTCGTCGACATCTGGGGCGGCATCAAGGATGCTGCCGGCAATCCCTGGCAGGCGGACACCACGGCTCCGAGCTTTTCCACCACCAAGGGGGTGCTCTCGACCCTCGTTCACATCCTGGTGGATCAGGGCAAGGCTCAGTACGACGACACCATTGCCAAACACTGGCCCGAGTTCGGCTGCCGCGGCAAGGAAGGTATCACCATCCGCCAGGCGCTATGTCATCAGGCGGGTCTCTACCGGATCACTGACCTGATCAGCCATCCCCGGGAAATGCTCGACTGGGAGCACATGAAGTTCCGCATCGCCGACGCGGAACCTGCCCACGATCCGGGAGAAGGGCACGGCTATCACGCGCTGACCTACGGCTGGCTGATCGGTGGCCTGATCGAAGCCATCACCGGCAGATCGCTGCAGGCGGTGCTGGCCGAGGAGCTGACCGACCCGCTGAAACTTGATGGCATGTTCATCGGCATGCCTCACAACGAGCTGTACCGGCGGGCGGAACTCACCCGCGGTGTCTCCCGACCCGCCGAGCCGCGGGAGGAGTGGCAGGAGACGGTCATGCTCTGGGTCGAGCGCGGGCTCGGCCAGCTGGGGGTCGAGCTCTCGGAGTTCAACGCGGCGCTCAATCCGTTCACCGAGGCGTTCGACTGGAACTCGGAGGAGGTGGTACAGGCGGTGATTCCCGCGGCAAACGGCCAGTTCACGGCCCGTTCGCTTGCCCGCATGTACGCGATGATCGCCGAAGGCGGCGAGCTCGACGGCGTGCGCGTGCTGTCGGAGGAACGGGTGCGCGAGATCAGCCAGGTACAGAGCACGGCAAGAGACCGGGTACTGTTCATCCCCATGCACTGGCGGATGGGTTATCACAAGGCATTCACGGTCGGGGTCCGGGCACCCGAGGCGTTCGGCCATTACGGCTATGGCGGCAGCGGCGCGTTCTGTGATCCGAGCAGAAGACTCGCCGTGGCGCTGACGTTGAACAGCGGAGCGGGTACGCCCATGGGTAATTCCAACATGCCACGCATTGCCCGTGCCGCCATCCGCTCGGTGGATCGCCTGCGCTGACGTGTCGCTGACCGCGCTCAGTGACTTTCTGCACCGCTCCGAACGGCTGTTCGTAGTGACCGGCGCCGGTGTCAGCGCACCATCCGGAATCGGTACTTACCGGGATCACACCGGTGCCTGGCAACAGCGCACGCCCATCCAGCATCAGGACTTCGTCACCCGCCGCGAGGCACGTCAGCGCTACTGGGCGAGAAGCATGCGCGGCTGGCCGGCGTTCCGGGATGCCCGGCCGAATCCGGCACACGTCGCCCTGGTCACCCTCGAAGATCGGGACCGGCTGCAGATTCTCGTCACGCAGAACGTGGACGGTCTGCATCAGCAGGCGGGACAGCGGAAGCTCGTCGAGCTGCACGGCAATCTGGCGCGGGTGGTGTGCCTGACCTGCGGCAGGCTCGGTGATCGGCAGGAAGTGCAGAGCTGGCTCGAGGTGCACAACGCCGAGTGGCTGGCCGATACCGTGGCGGCCAGGCCGGATGGGGACGCGGAGTTCCTGTCTGTCCGACAGTTTGCTGACTTCGCGCTGCCGACCTGTCAGTGTGGTGGCGATCTGAAACCGGACGTCGTGTTCTACGGGGACTCGGTACCGAGAGCGCGCGTCGAGGCCGTTCAGGACGAGCTCAACCGGTCGGACGCGGTACTGGTCGTCGGCAGCTCGCTCATGGTTTACTCGAGCTACCGGTTTCTGAAAACGGCGAGGAGTCGGTCGCTGCCCATCGCAGCGGTCAACCTGGGTCGGACCCGGGCAGACGACTGGCTCCAGTGCAAGTGGGAGGTGGACAGTGCGCAGGCACTGCCGGCGCTTCTCGCGATGATCTGAACTGCTCAACTTTCGAAAGGGGAGGAAGATGATGCAGAGAGTGAGGGGTGTGCCCGGGCGTCGCGGTACGCGACGGGTTCGTGAAATCGTGCTGATGCCGGGTCTGGCACTGATGGTGCTGTTCGGCACTGCACAGGCCGGCGCGGGGTCGTCAGAGACGCAGCCGGCCGCGGAAACATCGACGCAGTCGGTGGCGGATCAGGCCGATGGTGCTGCGGTGAGTGAGGCGAATCTGGAAGGCAGGAAGAAACGACGGGCGAGCCGTCAGGAGCTCGACGCCAGACTCGATGCGCTCCTCGCGGAGGCGCTGGCGGCGGACGAGTACCGGCAGTCGCGGCGCTGTCTGTCGCGAACGGCGTATCGTAAGATCGAGGTCCTCAACGAGGAGTACGTGCTCTTCTCGAAGGGCGAGGACCACTGGATCAACAGGCTGCGTCGACGATGTCCGAGCCTGAAATTCAATCATCTGCCTGTGTTCGTGCAGAAAGGGACCAGTACCCTCTGCGAGAGCGATCCGTTCTATCCAACCAACACCATGGACCTGAACATGAGCCTGTCGGGCAGCCGTTCCATGGGCATGCAGGGGATCTGCTATCTCGGTGACTTCGAGCAGATCAGTGCTGAACAGGCAGCACTGATCCGGGGCAGCTGATCGATGCCGGATTACCGCCTGCGGTGGTTGGTAGCGCTGCTCGTCAGCGGGCTGCTCATCAACACTGTCCGTGCCGAGGAGGCATCGACCGCTGAGACGGACAAAGCGGGTGATGCGACCCTGGCCGGACCTTCCACCGACAGCGGGTTCACCTTTCCACCGGAGGTGGAGGCTCTGTTGAATCAGGCTGCGGATCCCGACGCCTACACGGAAACGGAGCGCTGTCTCACCGCACGGGATATCCGCAACACGGAAATTCTCGATGACCGGCATATCGTGTTCGAGATCTCACGAAAACGTTTCTATCTGATTCAGTTCCCCTATCCCTGTCCGGGCATGCGCCGCAATGCATCCCTGGTCTACGAAACGCGTGTCGGCCAGCTCTGCCAGCTGGATCAGATTCGTGCCTTCGAGCCCGGTCCCGGTATTCCCAACCCGCCCTGTACGCTACCCGGATTCATGCCGGTGGAGCAGGAGCAGGTCACTCTCCTCCGGGAGTCGCTGAAGGCGCGTCGCAAGGCGGAGCTGGATGCCTACAAGGCCGAGAAGAAAAGGAAGAAAGCGGAGAAGGCGGAGAAGGCTGCGTCCGAACCCGTCAGCGGCTGATCCGGGACAATCGGGCCAGCGCCCGGTGCAGATCCGGCTCGTCGCTGAGCACATGGTGCATGGGATCCTCGCCGAGCTGACCAAGCCGGCGGATGGCATTGGTGATGTGAAAACGCTCGGGATCCAGTCGGCTGTTGACCTCCGACCACCTGAGCGGCATGGAAACGGATGCGGCCGGCTCGGCGCGGGCGCTGAACGGCGCCACCAGCACGCGACCCTGACCGTTCTGACCGAAGTCCACGTAGACCTTTCCCGCCCGGGCACGGATCGCACGGGCCACCGTGGCGATGTCCGGATGGCGACCGACGATCACCCGGGCCATGAGCTCGGCCAGCGTTCTCGCGTGCTCGTGGGTGAGCTGCCGGGCGAGGGGAATCATGAGATGCAGACCGGATTTTCCCGATGTCTTCGGATAGCACGGCAGTGACAGCTCGTCCGCGAGCTCACCGACCGCGAGGGCGAGTCGTACCACGTCCTCGAACGGCGCGGACTTCGGGTCGAGATCCAGGGCACACCAGTCCGGATGCTCGAGATCCGAAATACGGGCATGCAGCATGTGAATGGGGATGGTGCCGAGATTGGCCAGGTACTTCAGCGCGGCGGCGGACTCGATGATGAAGTAGTGGACCTCGCGCTCCGCGGACTCGGACCAGAGCACCTCGCGGCGGATCCAGTCCGGCACGAAATCCGGTGCGTCCCGCTGATAGAACGATTTGCCGTGGATGCCGTCCGGGAACCGGGTCAGGACGATGGGCCGGTCCGCGAGGTATGGCAGCATCCAGGGCGCGATCCTGCCGTAGTAGTCGACCAGGTGGCGTTTGCTCAAGGCCCGTTCCGGAAAGAACACCTTGTCCGGATGGGTGATCGTCACCTCTGGCTCCGGGGCGGGTGCCAGGGTCAGATCTCCGGGGTCGTCGAAGCCGCCCGTGCACTCATGCAGCGGCTTGTCCGGTCGCAATCGCTGAATGACCGGGTGGCGCAGATGCTCGTCCCGGGTGTACTCCCGGTAAGCCACCTCCACCGCCAGCGCCGGCTCAACCCAGTGGACACCGCGACCCTGCGCCGGCGGGACATTCTCCGGCGGTTCCCCGGGCGCCAGGTTGGCGAACGCATCCGTGAGTGTACGTCGCAGGCCATCGTTGAGACCGGAACCCGCGCGGCCGACGTAGACCAGGCTGCCGCCCCGGTACTCGCCGAGAGCCAGGGCGCCGATGTCCGATGCGTTGCTGCGGTTCGGCAGCCAGCCGAGGATGACGAAGTCGCCGGTCCGCTCCCGCCGGGCCTTCACCCAGTCCGGGGACCGGCCGGCGCGATAGGGGCTGTCCAGCCGCTTGGCCACAACGCCCTCCAGACCCAGCTGGCCGGCCGCCTGAAAGGTCGCCCGGCCGTCACCGATCACGTGCGCGGAGTAACGGAGTGCACCGCAGGGTGGCACCACCTTTTCGAGCATCGACTTCCGTTTTTCCAGCGGCACATCGCGCAGATCGAGATCGTCCAGGCGAAGCAGGTCGAAGGCGAAGTACGTGCAGGGCAGCTCGATGGCCATTCGCGCAACCTCGAGCTCTCCGGACAGACGGGCACGCTGCTGAAGCAGCGAGAAGTCGGGTACGCCGCGGGCGTTGAGCACCACGAGCTCGCCGTCCATGAGAAAGTCGGCAGGGGGTACACGGGCGGCGGTCTGAGCGATCTCCGGAAAGCTCGCGGTCAGATCGTTGCCGTTGCGTGACCACAGCGTGACTCCGTTGTCTGATTTGTCAATCAGGATCCGGTAGCCGTCGTACTTCAGCTCGAACAGCCAGTCCTGCCTGTCGAATGCCTCACCGGCGACAGCCAGCATGGGTTCCGGCCGGATCGGCCCGCTCATGGGTTTTACCCCAGGCAGCCGTTTCGCGGCATTGAGCAGCCGACGGCTGACCCGGCCGGGATCGACCAGCTCTTCCACGGTGAGCCCGGAGAGTACCGACCTGTCCGAGTAGACGAGGTCGTCGTCGGCAAAGGCGTCCCGTTCCTTGATGAAGAGCCAGGCTTTGTCGTCTTTCGCATCGCGGCGGGGCTTCATGCGTACCAGTGTCCAGCGTCCGTGCAGCTTGAAGCCGTTGAGCTCGAAGAGCAGCTTGCCCTTGTCGAGCCCGGTGTGCGGTTCCTCGATCGGTGACCACGTACCCCGATCCCAGACGATCACCTGGCCGGCCCCGTAGTTGCCTTCCGGAATGCTCCCCTCGAAGCTGCCGTAATCCAGCGGATGATCCTCCACCAGCGCGGCGAAGCGTTTTTCCTTGGTGCTCGCCGATGGACCCTTCGGCACCGCCCAGGATTTCAGGACACCATCCAGCTCGAGACGCAGATCCCAGTGGAGATGCGAGGCACGATGCTGCTGAACCACGAACAGCTTGCCCGTGGCCGGTGTCAGTACCCGCCCGAACGGCTCCGGTGTGGCGCCGGCGAGACGCTTGTCACGGTAGGTTTCCAGGCTTCTTGTGGGCATCCTGCGGCCTACGTTATAGTCTCGAGCCGCCCAAGTCGAAGGTACCGGAGAGGGTGCCGGACATCCGCCGGGAAAACGGCAGCGGAGACAAGGAGAGGAGGCGAGATCATGGCAGCACGCGCCATCGGCTCAGGCACCATATCGTTCGGACTGGTCGCCATTCCCGTAAAGCTCTATTCCACGGTCGATACCACCAAGGCCATCCACTTCAACTATCTTTCCAGGGACGGCTCGCGGCTCAAGCAGCAGTACGTGAGCGCTGCAACCGGTGAGGTGGTTGGACGCGAGGACCGGGTTCAGGGATACGAGTTCGCCAAGGGTCAATACGTGCTCTTCACTGACGAAGAGATCAAGGCCATGCACGTCGAGTCCACCAACGCCATCGACATCGCGGAGTTCATTCCACTCGAAGAGGTGGAGCGCATCTACATCGAGAAGGTTTACTACCTGGGGCCGGACAAGGGCGCCGCCCGTTCCTACCACCTGCTCCGTGCCGCGCTCGCCGAGACTGGTCGTGCAGCGCTCGCCAACTACGCGGCCCGCGGCAAGAGCTACCTGGTGCTGGTCCGTCCCTATCGCGAAGGAGACAGCGAAGGGCTGATCATGGAGCAGCTCAAACACCAGGACGAGCTCCGCTCTTTCGCCGAGGTTCCCCTGGATCCGTGTCAGGTCAACGAGCAGGAGCTCGAGCTGGCGAAGACGATCATCGGCCAGCGTCTCAACGAGCACTTCGAACCGGCCGGATACGAGGATCGTGTGCGATCGAAGATGATGGAGCAGATCCAGCAGAAGATCGACGGTCAGGAGATCACCCTGCCCCCCGAGGAGGCGCCGGAGTCGAAGATCGTGGACCTCATGGAAGCGCTCAAGGCATCCGTG
This sequence comes from Gammaproteobacteria bacterium, assembly GCA_003247835.1. GTDB lineage: Bacteria > Pseudomonadota > Gammaproteobacteria > Pseudomonadales > Azotimanducaceae > SZUA-309. Next base: position 52,024 of record QJYB01000011.1, read on the forward strand.
TCCGGCAGTCCGAAAGCGGGCGGTAAGAAAGCGGCGTCCAAGCCGGCACGCAAACCCGCTGCCAAGGCGAAGAAACCCGCTGCCCGGGCGCCCGCCAGGAAAAAACCGGGCGGCGCGCGGTCACGCGGCACCGGATAGCGGGTAGAATATCCGCTCGTTCAGCAGGACGGTTCCCAGACCCGGATGGGTGGCTACAGCACGCGCGAAGTTTCCGAACTCGTCGGCCTGAAGCCGGCTCAGGTGCGACACTACGTGCGGCGGTCGCTCGTCGACCCGGAACGCACGGACGAGGGGGAGTACCGGTTCGGATTTCAGGACGTGGTGCTGCTGCGGACCGCCAAGGGCCTGCTCGACGCCAACGTCTCTGCACGCAAGGCCTACAAGATCCTGCTGAAGCTCCAGTCCGAGCTCACCCATGTGAACTCGCTGGCGGCGGTGCGCATTTTCGCTGACGGCAGCAACGTGGTGATCCGCGATGAGAACCAGGTCTGGGATGCGGAAACGGGACAGGGCCAGCTCGACTTCTCCGTTGCAGAGCTGGCAGGCAGTGTGGCGAACCTGGCCAACCGCAACCTGATCATTGCCCGCGAGGGCAACGCGCTGGACAGCGACGAGTGGTACAACCTGGGGCTGGACCTCGAGGAGGTCGACCCGGAGCGTGCTCCCGAAGCCTATCAACGGGCCATCGAGCTCAATCCCAAGAACGCGGATGCGCACGTCAACCTGGGCCGGCTCTTGCAGCTCAAGGGCAATCTCAAGCAGGCGAAGCGACACTACGAGAAGGCGCTGAAGGCCGTCGCCAACCATCAGCTCGCCTTCTACAACCTGGGAACGGTGTTCGACGAGCTGGATCAGGTGGATCAGGCTGCCGAGTACTACCGGCGGGCGCCTTCCGTCCCGGACGCCCACTACAACCTGGCGCGGATCTCCGAGCTCAAGGGAGACGAGCTGGCGGCGCAGCGGCACATGAAGAGCTATCGGCGACTGCTCGATGCCGACTGAGCGACGCCCGTCAGCCGTCCAGGTGCACTACCGGGATCAGTGTGGGTGAGCGACGCCTGCCGAAGCGGATCAGCGCAAAGAAGAGCCCGGCGGCGACCCCTGCAACCAGTGCCATGGTGCCAAGCGCGGCGGCCGTGTCCAGGCTCAGGTTGCCCAGCTGGTAGCAGAGCACGGCTGCCGAATAGGCCATCACCACGGACCACGCCGTGCTGAAGCCGGCCCAGAACGCACCGGCCTCTTTGAAGATCACACCGATGGTGGCCACGCACGGCATATACAGCAGCACGAACAGCAGGTAGGAAAACGCCGCCAAACGGCTGCTGAAGCTCTCGCGCAACCGATCGATGGTGTGGCTGGCCACATCCTGATCCGCGGCTGCACCGTCGAGGCTCTCGTAGTCCTGGAGCCCGATGCCGAGCGGATCGAGCAGGTTATTACCGAGATCCCGGAGATTGGCGGGAATGCTGGCTACCGCGGCGGCGAGCTGCGCAGTCAGAGGCTCCGGTTCCACGTCGCCCTGCGGCGAGTAGAGGGCGTCCAGCGTGCCCACCACCACTTCCTTGGCGAATATGCCGGTGAAGATGCCGACCGTCGCCTGCCAGTTGTCCTCGCGGATACCCATGGGCGAAAACAGCGGCGTGATGGTGCGGCCGATCGCCGAAAGCACCGAACGGTCGCTGTCCTGATTGCCGAAGCTGCCGTCCGTACCGATGCTGCTCACCATGTTCAGTACGACCACCACGGTGACGATAGCCTTGCCGGCGCGCAGCACGAATCCCTTCAGCCGTTGCCAGGTCTGCAGCATCAGACCCTTGATGGTCGGCAGGTGGTACGCGGGCAGCTCGAGAACGAACGTGCTGCGCGGCGCGCGCAGCAGATGACGGCGCACGACCAGAGCAGAGAGCACCGCGGCCGCGATGCCGATGAGGTAGAGCGCGAAGACGACGTTCTGGCCACCGGTCGGAAAGAACGCCGCCGCGAACAGCGCGTAAACGGTCAGCCGCGCACCGCAGGACATGTAAGGCGCCATTAAGGTGGTGAGGATGCGGTCCGGTTCGTTGTCGAGCGTACGGGTGGCCATCACCGCGGGAACGTTGCAGCCGAAGCCGACGATCAGCGGTACGAAGGATTTGCCTGGGAGACCGAGGCCTCTGAGCAGCCGGTCGACGATGAATGCCACACGACCCATGTAGCCGGAGTCCTCGAGAAATGACAGTGCCAGGAACAGCGCGCCGATCACCGGAATGAACGTGCCGACCAGCTGCACGCCGCCACCCACCCCATCGGCCAGAAAGGCGACCAGCCAGTCGGGCAGACCCACCCAGTCGAGCAGCTGGCGCGGCCCTTCGATGAACAGCACCGCGCCGACCCCGTCGAAGAAATCGATGAACGCCGAGCCCACGTTGATGGAGAACATGAACATCAGGTACATGACGAAGAGGAAGATGGGGAAGGCAAGAAAGCGGTTCAGCACCACGGCGTCGATACGGTCTGTGACCGTCCGCCGGACGGCGGTGGTGGCCATCGTGGCGTCGAGCAGGCGGTCGATGAACCGGTAGCGATCTTCAGGGGTGGCGAATGCAGGCAGCTCCACGGCCGGTGTGTCCGCTGCCATCACCGCGTCCTTCAGCGGGCCGATGCCTTCCTCACGGCTCGCGACGATGGGCACCACCGGACAACCGAGCTGACCGGACAGACCGAAGGCATCGATGTGCAGCCCGTGGCGATCGGCGACGTCCATCATGTTGAGGGCCACAACGACCGGTTTGCCCGTGGCCAGGAGCTCGGTGGTGAGGTACAGACCTCGCGCCAGACACGAAGCATCGACGACGTTGACCAGCACGTCGATCTCGTCGCTCTGATCGATGATGAAGTGGCGGGCGATCTGCTCGTCCAGCGCGTCACCCACGGCGTCCAGGGAGTAGGTGCCCGGCAGGTCGACCACCTCGACCATCGACGTGCCGTGGCGGAACGTGCCCGTCTTCTTTTCCACCGTCACACCGGGCCAGTTGCCCACCCGCTGACGGGTGCCGGTCAGATCGTTGAACAGGGTGGTCTTGCCGCAGTTGGGGTTGCCGACCAGGGCGATCCGGGTCATGCCTTTTCCAGAATCAGGCAGTCGGCTTCCGCGGGACGCAGCACCAGCGCGTAGCCGCGAAAACGGATTTCCACGGGATCGTTCAGCGGCGCCCGGCGCTCGAGCCGGATGAGCGTGCCTGGGATGAGGCCGAGGCGCATGAGCCGCTCGCAGTAGCCATCCGGATCCCGATAGCCGACCACACGTGCGTGCTGGCCAACGGCCAGTTCGGCGAGGTGGGTGGGGCGGCCTGATGGGCTCGGCTCGAGCATGTCCGGGTCCGGGACTTCGGGACCCGCCATTTAAATCTAAGTAATTCTCATTTGCAATGCTGCCCGTGTGGCCGACAGAGAGCGGGCAGCCGCTCAGTCCTTGGCGTTTTTTCGCACGAACAGGACCAGCTCGTGGTCCACAAGCTCGTAGCCGTGCTCGGCCGCGATCTCTTTCTGCAGCAGCTCGATCCGCTCGTTGACGAATTCGATGACCCTGCCGTTGTCGATGTCCACCATGTGGTCGTGGTGCTCGCCGCTGGCCAGCTCGTAGACGGAGTGACCATCATCGAAGTTGTGCTTGGCGACGATGCCCGCAGCTTCGAACTGGGTGAGCACCCGGTAGACCGTGGCCAGCCCCACCGAATCCTCCGAATCCATCAGATTCTTGTAGACATCCTCTGCGCTCAGGTGATGGGGCTCGGCACTCTCGAGCACTTCCAGGACCTTGAGTCGCGGCAGCGTGACCTTCAGCCCCGCGCGCTTGATATCGGATCCGGGCATGTCTCGTCCTCTCGTCAGGGGGCAACTTAGCCGATGGAACAGAACGGGTCCAGCATCGACGGTTTACAATGCCCCTCGCAGCAGGACGAGCGTAGACGGGGCATGGCAGATCTCAGAGGCAAGGTGGCACTGGTGACGGGTGCGAGTCGTGGCGTCGGCCGTGGCATTGCCGAAGGGCTCGCCGAAGCGGGTGCCACCATCTATCTGACCGGGCGCTCGTCGACTCCGGCAGAACCGCCGGAGCCGGGCACGCTGCAGTCGACCGCCGCAGAAGTTGCGGCGCTCGGCGGTCAGCCCATTCCGGTGGCGGTGGATCACGCGGACGACCTCGCCGTGGCCGGGCTGTTCCGCCGCATCGAGGCGGAATCCGGTCGCCTCGATCTGCTGGTGAACAATGCCTATCCGCGGCCCCGACCGGGCAGCCGCCAGCCGCGGTTCTGGGAAGCGCCGTTGTCGGTGTGGGACGACCTGGCCGTGGTGGGACTGCGCGGTTACTACGTGACTGCAGCGCTCGGGGCCCGACTCATGGTGGAGCAGGGCAGCGGGCTCATCGTCAACGTTTCCTCCGCCGGAGGCGACGACTACACACTCAATACGGTTTACGGCGTATCCAAGGCAGGCACCGACAGGATGGCGCGAGACATGGCTCGGGAGCTGGAAGCGCATGGGGTTGCGGCGCTGGCGCTGGTTCCGGGACCGGTTCGAACGGAAGCGGCCGTCGAAGCCCTCGTCGAAGGTGGCGGGCAGCCCGCACTGCGGCTGCAGTCACCGCGCTACGTGGGCCGCTCCGTCGCGGCGCTGGCCATGGATCCGGACATCATGGAGAAGAGTGGCGGCAGGTACAGGGTCGACGAACTCGTCCGCGAGTACCGGTTCGCAGAACCGGGACGGGAGCTCGCATGATCGAACGGGAGCTCGACGTGGCAACGTCCGACGGCGCCATGAACACCTTCGTCGTCCATCCGGAGGAGGACGGGCCCCATCCCGTGGTACTTTTTCTGATGGATGCGCCGGGCCGTCGGGAGGAGCTGTCGGACATGGCGCGCCGGCTCGCCAGCTCTGGCTACTACGTCATGCTGCCCAACCTTTATTACCGACGAACCCGGGAGTTCGTGCCGGACCCGGCGCACCGTGCTGCCATGGTCGCGCACATGAACAGCCTGACCAATGCCCTGGTCTGTGCCGACGCCCGTGCCTGTCTGGCTGTGGCGGATGGCGATCCTGCCGCCGCGGCGGGGCCGGTAGGGGTGGTGGGCTACTGCATGAGCGGTCCTTTCGCCTTCGCGCTGGCGGCCGACGCACCGGAACGGGTGGCTGCGGCGGCATCTTTCCACGGCGTACGGCTGTGCACGGAGGCACTCGACTCACCACATCGAAACGCGGATCGGGTTCGGGGCGAGCTGTACTTCGGCTGTGCTGAGACCGACGAGTGGGCGCCGGCGGAGATGATCGATGCGCTCGATGAGCATCTCGCGCGCACCGGTGTACGCTACCGGATCGAGTGGTATCCGGGCACGGAGCACGGTTTCGTGTTCCCGAACCGCCCTGCGTATCAGAAGGCAGGCGCCGAACGGCACTGGGAACGTCTGCTCGCCCTCTTCGAGCGAAACCTCAAGCGTCCGGGCTGATCCAGCCGGTCAGATCCTCGATCTCCGCGGTGGTCAGGCCGGCTGAACCGGCCGCCTTGACGATGCCCGCCCAGCTGTTGTCGTCGATGGGAATGCCTTCCGCTGCACGTCGGGCCAGGGCTTCCCGCTCCGGCTCCCCTGGCAGGCGGACGCGGTCCGCATCCTGGGCAGGCGTGGTCGAGTGCAGATAGTCGACCATGGCTGAGACCTCGGCCTGAAAACCCGCAACACCACCAAAGGCCGCCGGATCCAGCACGATCATCAGCATGTGATTGACGATGGTGCTCTCACGGGGTCTTGCCGGCTGTGCTGTCCACTGACCAGCCAGGGCACCGCCGAGAAGTTCGCACATCACCGCGAGGCCGTAGCCCTTGTGCGCGCCGAACGGTCCGAGTGAGCCGAACGGTTCCTGAAACATGACCCCTGGATCCGTTGTCGGCAGCCCCTGATGATCGATGAGTGATCCCTCCGGCACCGCTTCGCCCTTCAGATAGGCGACTCGAACTTTGCCCTGAGCGATGGCGCTGGTGGCCATGTCCAGAACGATGGGTGGCTCCTCACCCCGCGGCACCACGCAGCAGAACGGATTGGTGGACATGCGCCGTTCACGACCGGCGAAGGGCGACACCAGAGGTCCATGGCCCACTACGTTGACGAAATGAACGGAGACCATGCCTGCCTGGCCGCACTGTTCGCCGTAGCTACCGATGCGCCCGAGGTGGTGACAGTTGCGCACACCCATGCACACCACGCCGGTTTCCCGGGCTCGGTCGATGGCCATGGCTGTTGCCTGGGCACCCACCACCTGACCGAAGCCGAACTGGCCATCCACCAGCAGCACAGCGCCGCGATCCTCGATCACCCGGGCCTCGGCGTCCACCTTCAGGTGACCGGCACCGATGTTGGCCACGTACGCCGGGATCATGCCGACGCCATGGGAATCGTGGCCTTTCAGGTTCGCGGCGACAAGGTGCTCGGCTACCCGGGATGCGAACGCCTCGCGACTGCCGGCGCTGACGAAGATCCGGGTCGCGAATTCCGTAAGACGGGTCTGGTCGATCTGCATGCTGTCCTCCCCTGAGGATCCTCTGCATGGACATGTGCAGAGATTCCCCGGATAGTGTTGCCTCCGCGTGTACGCTGTGACAAGGTCTTTCGTCCGGGTGTGGGGGAGGTGCCGATGGAAGCACTGACGCGCGGTTACGGGCTCATCGAGGGCCCGGTGTGGGATCGAGAGCGCGGATTGCTGTTCAGCGACGTGCTCGGTGGCGGCGTCTTCTGCCTGGATAAGGTGGGACGCGTCAGCACCGTCTTCGAGCATCGGCGCGGCATCGGCGGCATGGCGCTGCACTCGGCCGGCGGCCTGGTGGTCAGCGGCCGCAACATCTCCTTCAAGCCCTTCGACGGCGGCGACACGGTGCTGCTGCTCGACCGGGATGTGGAGGCCGGCAACGTAGGTTACAACGATCTCACGACGGACTCAGCCGGACGCATCTATGCCGGGTCGCTGGGATCCAGCCCGGTTTTCGAGGACGGCAGAGCACCAACCTCGGGAGATCTTTACCTGATCGATCTGGACGGCAGCGCCCGGGTGGTCGCCCGCGACGTGCAGCTCACCAACGGTCTCGGCTTTTCGCCGGATGGTGCGACGCTCTACCACTCGGACTCCCGACGACAGACCGTGTTCAGCTACGCCGTGAGCGGCGACGGCAGCCTTGGCGAGAAGGTGCCGTTCGCCACCTTCGACCGCGGGGTGCCGGATGGTCTCGTGGTGGCTGAAGACGGCAGCGTCTGGGTGGCACTTGCCGGTGGCCAGGCCGTGGCGGTGCTCAATATCGACGGCAGCGAACGCACGCGCATCACCATTCCCGATCCCATGTGCACGAGCGTCTGCTTCGGCGGAGACGACGGTAGGGATCTCTACATCGTTTCCGGCTCGGAAGGCTCGAACGGTGACCACAACGGTGCCGTCTACCTCTACAGGAGCGACGTGGCCGGCGTACCGGTTGCCGTGGCGCAGGTTTCATTGACAGCGAGGACGAAGTGATGGGCAAAGACGCGATCGACACAGGCACGGAGGACATCCTGGCCCATCAGGAAGACGGTGTGGTGGTCATCACGCTGAACCGGCCGCAGGCTCGAAATGCCATGTCCGGGGCGATGAACGCTGGGCTCGAGCGTACGCTCGACTACGCTGAGCGCACGCCGGAGGTCCGGGTGGTGGTGCTCACCGGCGCCGGCGGTGCCTTCTGCGCCGGTGGCGACGTCAAGGGCATGGCCGCGGGCACCGGCGGGGGTGGAAGTGGCGGTGCGACGCTGGACGAGCGGATACACAACCAGCGGCTCAACCAGAGAAATACGGCGGGTCGGATGTTCCTGATGCCGAAGCCGGTGATCGCGAGCCTGCCGGGTGCGGCAGCCGGGGCCGGGCTGGGCCTGGCACTTGCCGCGGACCTCAGGATCATGGCGGACAATGCCTTCATCACCAGTGCATTCGCGCGGGTGGGTTTCAGTGGTGATTACGGCGGCAGCTTCTTCCTCACCCAGCTGGTGGGACCCGGCAAGGCGAAAGAGCTCTATTACCTTTCGGACCGGGTCAGCGCCGAAGAATGCTTGAGGCTCGGTATTGCCAACCAGGTGGTGCCTGCTGCCGAGCTGGAGTCAGCCACGCTCGCGCTGGCACGGCGCCTGGCAGCGGGACCGCCGGCGGCTTACCGCTACATGAAGGAGAACATCAACCGGGCGGCCATGGGTGCGGACGTGCTGGAATGTCTCGATCTGGAGGCCACGCACCACGTGCACACCGGTCTGACTGAAGATCACCGTGAAGCGGCAAAGGCCTTCGTGGAGAAACGCGAACCCGTTTTCAGGGGCCGCTGAGACTGCCATGGCGTGAGCCCCTTCTCTGCCAGGTAGTCGGGGTTGAAGAGCCTCGACTGATACTTGTGGCCCGTGTCGCAGAGCACCGTGACGATGCGGTGGCCGGGCCCCATCTTCTTCGCAAGTGCCACCGCAGCGCAGAGATTGATGCCCGTGCTGGATCCGAAGAACCACCCTTCGATGAGCAGTTCCTGGTAGACCATGTTGACCATGTCCTGATCGGCAACCTGGACGGCATCGTCGATCTCCGTACCTGCCAGGTTGTCCGTCACCCGGCTGTTGCCGATGCCTTCGGTGATGGAAGGCCCCTTGCTCATCTCCGCGGAACCGGTGGTCACCCAGCTGTACAGGGCGCTGCCCATGGGATCGGCGAGCACGATCTGCACGCTGCGGTTCTTTTCCTTCAGGTACCGGCTGACCCCGGCCAGGGTGCCGCCGGTGCCGGTCGCGGCGACGAAGGCATCTACCCGACCTTCCGTCTGTGACCAGATTTCCGGTCCGGTGGACTCGTAGTGGGCAAGACGATTCGCCGTGTTGTCGAACTGGTTGGCCCACACCGCGCCGGGTACGGAGTCGGCATACCGTCCCGCCTGCTTCTGGTAGTTCATCTCGTCCCGGTAAGGTACGGCGGGCACCGTCCTGACCTCTGCACCCAGGGTGCGCAGCAGCTGTACCTTTTCCGGCGACTGGTTGTCCGGCATGTAGATCACGCAGTGGTACCCGCGCGCGTTGCAGACGTGGGCGATGCCGATGCCGGTGTTGCCGGCGGTCCCTTCGACGACGGTGCCACCCGGACCGAGACGACCGGCGCGCTCGTGCTCCCGGATCATCCACAGCGCCGCCCGGTCCTTCACGGAACCGCCCGGGTTCAGGAACTCGGCCTTGCCGAGGATCTCGCAACCCGTCAGCTCGGAGAGTCTTGACAGACGGATCAACGGGGTGTTGCCGACGGCGTCTTCGAAGCTGGTGAGCGGCTGGTGCGGGAGGTTTTTCATGAGACGGATTTTAGCTGCGAATGGCTCCCGGTGCAGTCGGAGATAGGAAATGTTGTGGAATATTCATAGACTTGGCGGGCATACCCGGACGGAAAAGACGAGGACCTATCGATGACGGCGTACGAGATCGCGGGCCCGGAAGCCCTGGGGTTGAATCCGGAACGGGTCGAGGCGTTGCTCGCCCGGGTGAGAAGAGAAGTGGATGAGGGCCTGCTGCCTGCCGTGCAGGTGGCCGTGGCCCGCAATGGCTCCCTGGCGCTTTTCGAGTCGTTCGGCGCAGCGCAGCCCGACAGCCTGTTCTGCATCTTTTCCGCGACCAAGGCGATCACGTCCTCCGCCATCTGGCTGCTCCTGCAGGATGGCAAGCTGGATCTGTCGGAACGCGTGTCCGACATCATTCCGCCATTCGGGACGAACGGTAAGGATGGCGTCACGGTCGAGCAGCTGCTCACCCACACCGCCGGCTTTCCCGCCGCCCCTTTCAAGCCGCTCGACTGGGTGAATCCGGGACGCCGTTACGAGCGGTTCGCACAGTGGCGGCTGGCCTGGGAACCGGGCAGCCGCTACGAGTACCACCCCACTTCGTCCATGTGGGTGCTGGCCGAGATTCTCGAGCGGCGGGGCGGGATCGCCTTCCAGCAGTTCATTCGCGATCGTATCGTGACGCCGCTCGAGCTGCCTGATCTCTATGTCGGCCTGCCGTCGGACCAGAACCATCGTGTGGTTCCCTGCAGCCACGTCGGGGCGGGCCTGACGGACGCGGAGTACGAATCCCTGGGGGTGCCGAAGCCGCCTGAGACCGAGGTGACCGAGGAGGCGATCCTGAATTTCAACGACCCGGTGGTTCGTGCGGTCGGCGTGCCGGGAGGTGGGGGCATCACCTCTGCGGCGGCGCTGGCGCTCTATTACCAGGGACTCCTCAGTGG
>QJYB01000021.1 GCA_003247835.1 Gammaproteobacteria bacterium
CGGGCCGTGACAGGCGATGCAGAGCATGTCGTACTGGGTTTTCCCCCGTCCCGCAGCCGCTGTGTCGTGGTCGCGGCCGGACAGAGCCAGCACATACTGCGTTACGTCCGCAACACCCGCGTCGCCCAGCGCGGCACCCCAGGGCGGCATGATGGCGTTGCGCCCGCCAAGCACCGTCTGCTTGACGTCGCTGAAATCGCCACCCCAGATCCATTCGTCGTCCGTCAGGTTCGGAAAGCCGAACGCACCCTGGGCGGTGACGCCGTGACAGGTGGAGCAGTTGTTGAGAAACAGGCGCCTGCCGACCTGCTGCGCGACGCGATCCGCGCCGAGCTGCTCCACGTTCATGGCTGCCAGCTCGGCGTAGATCGGTGCGAATCGCGCGTCGTGGCGGTCGACGTCAGACTGCCACTGCTCGAGAGAGGTCCAGTCTCCGGCACCCGTCACGTTGCCGAGTCCGGGGTAGTAGACGAGATAGCCGAGGGCGAAAACGATGGTGAGCAGAAACATGCCGACCCACCACATCGGCAGGGGGTTGTCGAGCTCGCGGATGCCGTCCCATTCGTGGCCGGTGGTCTCCTTGCCGGACGTGCTGCGGTTCATGAGGAGAAAGATCCCGGCACCGATCAGGCTGCCCAGGGTGCCGATGATGACGAACCAGCTCCATGCGCTACTCATTGGGCTTCTCCGAGAATTCGTTGTTGTCGTTGTCGAACGGAATCTCGCCGAGCGATTCCAGCCGTTCACGCCGGGAAGGCCAGTAGACCCAGAGGACGAGTACCGTGAAGCCGATCGTCACCGCGATCAGCGAGAATATGCTGGCGCCGGTCATGGCCCTTCTCCGTAGCCTCGCATGTCGAGACCCAGATTCTGCAGGTAGGCGATCAGCGCCTGCGCCTCGGTGACTCCGGCAACCGCCTCTGAGGCACCGGTGATGTCATCGTCCGTATAGGGCACACCGAGGGTGCGCAGTACGCGCATCTTTTGGGCGGTATCGGCGCCGTCCAGGGTGTTCTCGAAGAGCCAGGGATAGGCCGGCATGTTGGACACGGGCACCACGCTGCGGGGATCCATCAGGTGGGCCACGTGCCAGGCGTCGCTGTAGCGGCCGCCGACGCGGGCCAGATCCGGTCCCGTCCGTTTGGAACCCCAGAGGAAGGGATGCTCATAGGCGTCCTCACCGGCCACCGAGTAATGTCCATAGCGGGCGGTTTCGAACTGCAGCGGTCTCACCATCTGAGTGTGGCAGACGGCGCAACCCTCGCGGATGTAGATGTCGCGGCCTTCAAGCTGAACTGCGGAGAGCGGCTTCAGCGTCGGGATGGGTTTGGACAGCTCACCACCGAAGAACAGCGGGAAGATCTGCACCATGCCGCCGAAGCTGACGCAGATCAGGATGAGGGCCATCAGCAGGCCGACGTTCTTCTCCAGCGCGTCGTGTTTCATGCCTTGGCTCCTTCCGGGGCGACCAGCGGTGTTGCTGGTGCAGGCGCCTCCTCGCGTTTCTCACCGCGCACGGTCTTGTAGACGTTGAACGCCATGATGCACATGCCGAGCAGGAAGATGCTGCCGCCGATGAAGCGCACGTAGTAGCCCGGATAGCTGGCCTCCACCGCCTCGGCGAAGCTGTAGGTGAGGGTGCCGTCCACCGAAGTCGCCCGCCACATCAGTCCCTGCAGCAGACCGTTGACCCACATGGAGGCGATATAGAGGACGGTGCCCAGCGTGGCCAGCCAGAAGTGCAGGTTGATGAGCTTTACGGAGTACATCTGACCCTGGTCCCGGCCGTAGAGCTGCGGAATCAGGTGGTACATGGCGCCGATGGAAATCATTGCCACCCAGCCCAGCGCCCCCGAATGGACGTGGCCGATGGTCCAGTCGGTGTTGTGGGAGAGCGCGTTGACCGTCTTGATGGACATCATCGGTCCTTCGAAGGTGCTCATGCCGTAGAAGGACAGGGAGACGATGAGGAACTTGAGGATCGGGTCCGTGCGCAGTTTGTCCCAGGCGCCGGACAGGGTCATGATCCCGTTGATCATGCCGCCCCAGGACGGAGCCAGCAGCACGAGCGACATTACCATGCCCAGGCTCTGCGCCCAGTCGGGCAGCGACGTGTAATGCAGGTGATGTGGGCCTGCCCAGACGTAGATGGCGATCAGCGCCCAGAAATGGACGATGGACAGCCGGTAGGAGTAGATGGGACGCCCCGCCTGCTTGGGGACGAAGTAGTACATGATTCCGAGGAAGCCGGCGGTGAGAAAGAAGCCGACCGCATTATGGCCGTACCACCACTGCATCATCGCATCCATGGCGCCCGGGTAGATGGAGTAGCTCTTGGTGAGGCTCACAGGCAGCGCCAGGCTGTTGAAGATGTGCAGGATGGCGACACCTATGATGAGCGCGCCGTAGAACCAGTTCGCCACGTAGATATGCTCAACCTTCCGTTTGGCGATGGTGCCGAAAAAGACCACGCCGAAGAGCACCCAGACGATGGCGATGAGAATGTCTATGGGCCACTCCAGCTCCGCGTACTCCTTGGTGGTCGTCAATCCGAGGGGCAGCGTGATGGCGGCGAGCAGAATCACCAGGTTCCACCCGAAGAACACCGTCTTCGCCAGGCCATTGGAGATCAGCGGTGTCCGGCAGGTGCGCTGCACGACGTAGAAGGCCGTGCCCATGAGTGCCGAGCCGCCGAACGCGAAGATCACCGCGTTGGTATGCAGGGGGCGCAGGCGGCTGTATGTCAGCCAGGGGATATCGAAATTCAGCGCCGGCCAGGCGAGCTGGCCGGCGATCAGCACGCCCACAGCCATGCCGACGATGCCCCAGACCACGGTCATCACGGCAAACCAGCGCACTACCTGCAGGTTGTAGGGGGTTTCCTCCGTCACATTATTTCCTTAACGAACGTTGAGCGTTTATTGGCCACCGGAAAACCCCGCGCCTCCCGGTGCCGACGATCATAGCCATACCTGGCCGGGATTGCCCCGGCTTCGGTCAGTGAGTTCTGCCGCTGATATACGAAATCAGGTTCCGGTAGACCAGAGGCTTCTGAAACACGCGATCTATTCCCGCAATGCGCGCCGACCTGACGATGCGCGGGTTGAGCCGACTGACGAGCAGGACGAATGTCGCCGGTGAGTTGACGGCCCGCATGCGGCCGTAGAGCTCGATACCGCTGCCGTCGGGCAGATCCGCCTCACACACCACCCACTCACTGGACGGGATCTGGCCGGCATCGGTGCTGCCTTCGAGGCTTTCCAGGAACGCGCTGCCCGTCGCATAGGTCGTCACGTCGAAACCGTTCAGATCGAGCAGCGTGGTCAGGCTGTCCCGCACCGCGGGATCTCCATCTACGACGTGAACCACAGGCCCCCGATTGTCGCTCATGATGGCACCCTAGTGCCCGTGTCGGGCAAGGGAAATACGCGGATTCCCGTAAGCTCGCGTGCCCGGTCAGTAGGGATTCTGATCGAGAAGAATTTTCATCTTGACCAGGTCCGCAAGGTTGCGTGCAGCCATCTTCTGCATCACCTGGGAGCGGTGGATCTCGACGGTGCGCTCGCTGATCTCGAGATCGATGGCGACCACCTTGTTCGCCTGACCCTCGGCGACCCGCTCGAAGACTTCCTTCTCCCGCGGGGTCAGGCTCGCGGCCCGTGCACGGACACCGTCCAGATCCGCCTGATGCTCCCGGTTTCCGGCATCGAAGCTCAGCGCCTGCTGCACCCGGTCCAGCAGTTCCTGGTCGCGGAATGGCTTCCTGATGAAATCGACCGCGCCTTTTTTCATCGCTTCCACGGCCATGGGGATGTCGCCATGACCGGTGATGAAGATGATGGGCAATGGGTCGCGGGTTTCCAGCAGATGGTCCTGGAGCTCGAGGCCGCTCATTCCGGGCATCCGGATATCGAGCACCAGGCAGCCGGAGCGCCCCCTTTCGTAACCGGACAGAAAGGCCTGGGCGCTGCCGAAGGTGCGATGCGGAAGATCGACCGTATCGAGCAGCATGGCGATGGCATCACGAACGGGCTCATCGTCGTCGACGACGAACACGGTGGGTGTAGCGTCACTCATGGTCAATGGGCAGCCTGAAGAAGAAACAGGCTCCGGCACCCTCGTTGTTCACGAATTCGAGCTTGCCGCCGTGCTCGGAAATAATGGAGCGGCAGATCGAAAGACCCATCCCCATGCCTTCCTTCTTGGTGGTGTGGAAGGGTGTAAATACCAGTTCGAATTGGTCGTCGGCAACCCCTGGCCCGAGATCACGGACGGACAGCTCGACGCTGTCGTCGATCTTTCGGGTCCGGATCGTGATGGTGTCGCCGTAGCGGCAGCCGATTTCGTTCATCGCATCGATTCCGTTGCGGATCAGGTTGAGTATCACCTGCTGAATCTGGATCGGATCCGCAAACAGCGCGGGCAGATCATCCGCGAGCAGCAGTTCCAGCTGGATGTGGTGCATCCGCGCGTCACTGTTGGCGAGTTTCAGCAGATCGGCCACCAGGGCGTTGATGTCGATCAGCTCCTTGGTGGTTTCCTGGGTCCGGGCGAAGCGTTGAATGCGCTCTATGACGGCCCCGGCCCGGAGCGACTGCACGTTCAGCTTCTCCAGCGCGTCGTGAACCTTCTCGCGGTTACCGTTCCGTTCGAGCAGCTTGAGACTGGCCTGGGCGTACATTGAGATCGCGGTCAGCGGCTGGTTGATCTCGTGGGCGATGCTTGCCGTCATCTCCCCCATGGTGGACAGTCGGCCGACATGTGCGAGCTTCTCGCGCTGGCTGGCCAGCGCTTCCCTGGTGGCGTGCTGCTCGGTGAGATTGCGCAGAATGCCTGCGAAACGTCGCCGACCCTCGAGGCGGATGTCTGAAACGGCGAGGTAGACGGGAATGTCCTGCCCTTCGGCCGTGCGTCCCACCACCTCCCGTCCCTTGCCGATGACCGACGCTTCCCCCGTCGCGATATAGTGAGCGATGTAGCCGTCGTGGCGCTCACGGTCTCCGGGATTCATCAGCACGTTCACACTCCCTCCGACGAGCTCGTCCCGGCGGTAGCCGAACAGCGTGCAGGCAGCCGGATTCACGGTCTCGATGATGCCGGATTCGTCGATGATGATGATCCCGTCTACCGCGGTGTCGAGGATCGCACGGGTCTCGGCCAGGGCGATCGTCTGCTCGGTCACGTCGACGAGCGAGCCCATCATCTCCGGGGATCCGTCAACCACCGTCGGCTGCAGGATGAGCTCGTAGAAACGGGTCTCGCCGGCATGCTGCCGGACGCTCGAAGGCAGGGTGACCGGGTGCAGATCCTCGACACACCGCTGCCAGAGCGAGGCCGCTTCGGCCTCGTCCACATCACAGAACGGCGTGAACCATGGGCTGCCGACGGACAGACGGATGGCTTTCTGCCAGGCGACGTTCACCCAGCTGAGTTTGCCGTCCTGTCTGCAGCGGAAAAGTGGAACCGGAATCTCGTCCAGCGCGGGGTACTCGATCACCTGCTGCCCCACGCCTTGACGGGAAACCGGTCGATGAGCCGCATGTAGGTGATGCCTGGGGTCAGGGCCAGACGCCAGGCGAGCTCCACCGCCAGCTCGCACTCGGGATCGAATTCGCGGACGGTGCTCACCAGCGCGTCCAGCCAGCTGTCGTAGAAGGCCGTGTCGATACCGATGTCGTGGTGCAGCAGGGCAATCCGGGTCAGCTCTTCCGTGGGCTCATGGCTCATGTAAAAAGTCACCAGATGAAAAAAGGACTTCCGCAGCATGGCCACCTGACGTGTCATGTCCGTGCCGCTGAATGCCTGTGCAACGCCCTTGTCCATCAGGAAATGTCGATAGAAGGTCTCGAAGAAGGGGGTGGCCCGCTCGCCGAGGCCCACACCCTCGCCGAAGACCCTCGTGTAACTGCGCTCGAACACCGTATTGTCGCTCATCGGCCACCTCCCTCCGCCTCGAAGTGACCGGCCGTGAACCGAGCCGGTCAGCCCGTGCGCCAGTCCCTCATGACGGTGCCTAGAAAGTCCGACCAGATCTTCGACATGGGGACGCACTCGCGTTCGATGAGCGAGCTGAACTCGTGCATACCGCTCGCGATGTGGTTGGAGCGGGATTCCACGAGTCGATTCAGCGGCGTCAGGTCGCCTGGTCGCGCGAATGCCGCTGCCCAGAAACGTGCATAGTCTTCCACCACCCAGCGACCCTGCTGCATCCAGATCGCGCCAGTACGCTCCAGCGTGTCGAACAGGCTCCCGGCGGCCTGAGTCAACTCCTTACCGGCGACGATTTCCGCCCCGACGAGCTCCTCACCGAGGGTTTTTGCATCCAGGGTCACGCGTCCTCCCCGTTCATGCGGATGGTCATCACGTTCACCGGCGCATTGTGCAGCACCGCGTTCGCCGTGGAGCCGAGCAGCCGGCCGAGACCCTTCCTGGCGTGGCTGCCGATGATGATGGTGTCCGCGCCGACCTCCGTGGCCAGTGTATGGATGCCGTCGGCGGCGCGGTCGAGGCGGACGAGCTGGTGATCCCCGGGAATACTGCTGGGCGCGCAGATCTCAGCGAGCCTCTTGCGCGTGGCTGCCACCGCGTCTTCCTCCATGGCGTGGGTAATACGCCCCGTAAAGGTGGGGTCGACGCTGTACTGCACGTACTGCGGTTCGACCACGTGTGCCACCCAGACTTCGCCGGGGCGAAGCGCGAGGGCGCGGGACAGCAGGTCCCTTGCGGGCTCCAGCTCCAGATCGACCGCCACCAGCACTTTGTCGAACATCCTTGAATATCCACCACCGCTGAAACTATGGTGACAGAGTGTACCAGCCCTGGACCTAGGTGGTTCCCGAAGGACCGCTCGGGGTAGCCCCGATGGCTCCCTGCTCGGAGTTGGATACGCTGCGGACCATAGCGGGTAAAAGAACAGAGAAGGAGACGAAATCATGTCCTATACGCACGTGCTGGCAGCCGTTGACCTGTCGGACGAAGCCAGGGCAGTCCTCAAGGAAGCCAGGCAGATTGCCGACGACCACGGAGCGAAGCTGTCGCTGATCTCCGTCGTCAAGCCTCTGACCCAGGTCTACGGTGGGCTCGACATGGCCGCGTACACCCAGGCGAGTGTCAATTTCGAGCGGGAAGCGCAGGCACAGGCGGTGGAGCAGCTGAAGAAGCTGGGTGCCGATTTCAAGGTGGGGGCTAAGGACGTGCATGCGGTAATCGGTGCTCCGGCACCGCAGATCGTCGACACCGCCAAGGACCTCGGTGCCGATCTCATCGTGGTGGGCTCTCACGGCAAGCACGGTCTGGGGCTGCTGCTCGGCTCCACGGCAAACGGTGTGCTGCACCACGCCCAGTGCGATGTGCTCACGGTCCGGATCAAGAGCTGAAGAAAACACCCATGACCACGAAGTTGAGAAAGATCCTCATCGCGCTGGACGCGACCGACGAGGCGGAGGACGTTCTGGAAGGAGCAACCTCACTGGATCCCAGAGGCGCGGTCGAGTTCCGCGTGGTCACCGTGATCCCCCCGCTCATGAGCGGGGTCAGCGGGCTGGACGGTGCGGTTTTTGCGGCGTCCTGGCCACTCCGGGACATGGAGGAATCCATTGCCCAGGAAACGGCCAAGAACATCCGCGAACGGGTGGCTGCATTCGGGATCTCACCGGAACACGTCGCCATCCGCATCGGTCGGCCGGCGATCGAGATCAGGGCCGAGGCCGAACGTTACGGTGCCGATCTGATCGTCATCGGCTCCCACGGCCGGCACGGGCTTTCGGGCCTCATGCTGGGATCCACAGCCAACGGTGTCCTGCACGGCAGCCCGTGCGACGTGCTGACGGTACGGATTCAGGAGGCTGCCGATGCCTGACGGGCTGGTCAGGGTGCTCGTCCTGTCCGGACTGCTGGTACTTTCCGCCTGTGCGGCAACCCGGGGTATGGAAGTGCAGGTCCCCGAAGCCTGTTATGGCAACGCGGCACCGTTTTCCACCTACACGCTGACGTTCGTCAGCGTACCCGGCTTCATCGAGCAGCCCATCGAAACAGCGGCGGAAGGCGCACTGCAATCCCTCGGTCTGAAGCCGGCAGAAACCCCGGCAGAGGCGGACCTCGATGTGGTCAGCAGCTTCTTCGCCGTGGACAGGAACCCGCCCCCGCAGCAGGGGGACCCCATGGGCGAGCACATGCAGGCCGAGAGCGTCAACCGGTTCGTCGCGCACCTGAAAGTGGACGTTCGGGACCAGCGCACCGGTGACGTGATCTTTTCCGGCTCGATGTATCGTGATCACGCGGTCGCGGGAGGCGAAACCTTCCACAACGAGCGAGCCGTGCTGCTGATCCGTCGGGCCTTCGACGAGATGTTTGTTGGCCTGACCAAGCCATGCGGGTAATGTGAAGTCATGAACGGCCTGCTGAAATCCCTCGTGGTGGCAGGCATGCTGGCAACTCTGGCCGGGCTGCCGCCCGTTGGCGCGGTGCAGGGCGCAGAGTCGACCGATGCCGGGGAACCCTCCACCGCGACCGCGACCGGTGCGGATTCGGTTCCGCATCGGGATCGAATGGTCTGGGTCGTCGACCTGGACGGTGCGCTCGGCCCGGCGACCTCCGATCTCATCATCCGCTCCATCGACGACGCCTGGGAAGCCGGGGCCCAGGCCCTGGTGATCCGCATGGATACGCCCGGCGGCCTGGACAAGTCGATGAGAGAACTGGTGCAGGCCATTCTCGCGGCCCGCCTGCCCGTCATCACCTTCGTGGCACCGAACGGCGCCCGCGCGGCAAGCGCGGGGACTTACATCGCCTACGCCAGTCACATCGTCGCCATGGCTCCGGCGACGAACATCGGCTCGTCCACCCCGGTCAGCATTGCGCCTACACCCGCGCCCGCGACCCCGGCGTCGAAGCCGGAAGACGAAGGAAGCCCACCTGCCGAGCCGCCCCAGGACGCCATGATGCGGAAAGTCGTGAACGATGCGGTGGCTTACCTGCAGGGACTGGCTGAACTGCGCGGTCGCAACATCGAGTGGGCGGAGGACACGGTGCGTCATGGTGCCAACATCCGGGCTTCCGAGGCACTGGCAAACAACGTCATCGATCTGGTGACGGAAAATCTCACCACGCTGCTGGACGCCGTGGACGGGTGGGAAGTCGCGCTGGAGTCCGGCATCGTCACCCTGCAAACCAGGAATGCGGGCATTCACCACGTGGAGGTCGACTGGAAGCACGAGCTGCTGACCTTGATCACAGATCCCACCATCGCCTACGGACTGCTGATCTTCGGCATCTACGGGCTGATTCTCGAGTTCTACAACCCGGGCATGTTCTTTCCGGCGGTGATCGGCATCGTCTGCCTGCTGCTCGGTGCCTACGGATTGCAAATGCTGCCGGTGAACTACGCGGGACTTGCCCTCATCGTGGTCGGCATCGGCATGATGGTGGCGGAGGTATTCACGCCGACTCTCGGTGCGCTCGGTGTTGCCGGGGTGGTGGCCTTCGTCATGGGATCGCTGATGCTGATGGACACACAGGCGCCGGAGTTCGGGCTGCCGGTGGCGGTCATCGCCGCGTTTGCGGCGAGCACGGCGGCCATCATGCTGTTCGCGGTGGGTGCGGCCGTCCGTGCCCGCGCGGCGCGGGTCCGCACCGGACGGGAGGGCATGGTAGGCGCGGAGGTGGAAGTGCTGGAAGGTTTTCCCGGACCTGGCCGGGTGCATGCGTTCGGTGAGAACTGGCAGGCCCGCTCCGATGCACCGCTCGGAGCAGGCAGCCGGGCGCGGGTGAGTGCGGTGGACGGCCTGATTCTGGTCGTCGACGCCATTGACAACACGGAACAGGGGCAGGAGCCGGGCTGATCGTCAGAGGTCGTCCCCGGCGGAAAAAGGAGTCGGCAGAACATGGAAATATTCAGCGTCATCGTCTTCACCGTGCTGGGCGGCCTGCTGCTGTCCGCGTTCCGTGTGCTCAGGGAGTACGAACGGGGCGTCGTGTTCATGCTCGGCCGGTTCTACAAGGTCAAGGGACCCGGGCTGATCCTCATCATTCCCGTCGTTCAGCAGATGGTGCGTGTCGATCTCAGGACCATGGTCCTGGACGTTCCCACCCAGGATCTGATCACACGGGACAACGTCTCCGTCAAGGTGAACGCCGTGCTCTACTTCCGTGTCGTCGACCCGGAGCGGTCGATCATCAACGTCGAGAACTACATGGAGGCGACGGGCCAGCTCGCGCAGACGACGCTGCGCTCTGTGCTGGGTCAGCACGAACTCGACGAGCTGCTGGCGGAACGGGAGAAACTGAACAACGACATCCAGGACATCCTGGACAAGCAGACGGATCAGTGGGGAATCAAGGTGGCCAACGTGGAGATCAAACACGTGGACATCGACGAGAGCATGATCCGGGCCATCGCCAGGCAGGCAGAGGCGGAACGGGAACGGCGGGCGAAGGTCATTCATGCGGAAGGGGAGCAGCAGGCTGCGGAGAAGCTGGTGGAGGCCGCCACCGCGCTGGCGACGCAGCCCGAGGCCATCCAGCTGCGTTACCTGCAGACCCTCACCGAGATCGCGGGGGAAAAGAGCTCGACCATCGTCTTTCCGCTGCCGCTGTCCATCATGGACACGGTCCGGCGACTCGCGGAAACGTCCGGGAGCCGGGACGGCGATCGTTAGGTTGCAGTTGCCGGCCGGTCAGACCGCCGGCTCGCGTACCGTCACCAGGTCACCGTTCAGCGCACCGATGATGGCTTCCGATGTGTTGCCGAGCAGCAGTTGCGTAATTCCGCGGCGCGCGGCGGTACCGAGTACCGTCAGCACGGCGCCCATCTCGTTGGCCAGTTCGGGAATGGTGTCCCGGGCGCTGCCTTCGAGCAGGTGGATTTTGCGTACCGTCGCATCGAGCTCGTCGATCAGCTTGTCGATGAACGCCTGCCGGGTGTTGCGCATGTCCTCCTTGATGCCTTCGTAGTCCATGGCAACCTGGAGCTCGTTCACGGTCTGTCCCAGACTCGGGTAGGCGCAGACCACGTCCAGCTCGCAGCCGAGGATAAGCGCCAGCTCGATGGCGGTCGCCAGGATCGTCCGGTTGAGGGACTGGTGGGACTCGTCACCGGCATCCAGAGCGGCCAGCACGGTGTGCGCGTCGGTCCACGGTTGTTTCGAGATCAGCACCGGGCAGGGCGCCTCGCGGGTCAGCGTCCAGTCGAGCGGCGCGTGAAGCCGGTCGAGGACAGCATGATGCCGGGAAAGGGGTTTGATCAGGAGGTCCACACCGGTGAGTTCGCGCAGGATGCCTTCAGCGGCGTTCTTGTGCCAGGCCACCCGGGTTTCCAGTTCGGCGATCCGCTCCTGGAAGGGCTCCGCAATACGATTCAGCGCGTTGCGCTCTGCCGCCTTGAGCCCCTCGATGAGGTTGGCCTGATCCGCAGCGGGCAGCACCCTCGCCGGTTCCTCGGCGATGGTGTCGTAGACCACCTCGACGACCTGGATTGCGGCACCGCTGTAGTGCTCGATCACGGCAGCTTTCTCCAGGGCCACGTCGAGACCTTCCAGGGTATCGCTCGCCACCAGAAGCTTGTTCAGCAGGGGTTTGCTGTGCTTGCTCATGAGATCTTCTGTGCCCGTCACCATGTTGCATTCTACGACGCATGGTAACGGATTCGGGCGTCGTCCGTGCGGCCCGACCCCGTGTTCTAGGTACATTCCGCAGGGCTTCGACCGACGTTTTCGGCTAACCTGACGGCCTGTTAAGAAAACGCTGCAGAGGTACCGATGCCCATCGCCAACCTGCTGGTCGTCGTAGACGATGCGCTCTCCATACCCTACCTCCTGGAGAAAGCCGAGCGTCTCGCGGACGAAGATACCAGAGTCCACGTCGTGCACGTGATCTTCGAGGGCGTTGCCGAGATCAGCACCTCGGCCATCGATGATTCGGCCCGACTGAAGACATTCATTCTGCAGTCTGCCGAATCGGCACTCGAAGACCAGCTGGAGAAGGTGCGGGGTCGCTTTCCGCACCTGGAGTCGGCGACGCTGTGGAATGCCCGCACCTGGGAAGCCGTGCTGCATGCCGCAAAAGATGCTTCCGCGGATCTCATCCTGCGCGCAACTGGAGAGCAGGAGAGTCTGGGTGAGCGGGTCGCCAGCGTGGTTCGAACCCCGGACGAATGGAATCTGCTCCGTCACGCAGAGGTACCCGTCATGCTGGTCAAGGCGGCCGCCTGGACGGAGGAGCCCGTGGTGGTATGTGCTCTCGACGTCTTTGATGACAGCCACGCGGAGCTCAACCGAAGCGTACTAAGACAGGCTGCGGGACTCGCCGATCGGCTCGGCGGGGAACTCGATGTGGTTTACGCCTACCCGCTGTTCGAGCCTTGGGTGGGCGAGCTCGGCGCGATCAGGAGCTACGCCGAGATCAAGGACGCTGTCGAGGAGGATGCCCGGGCACGGATGGCGGAACTTGCCACCGCAGCCGGCGTCTCGTATCGCCACCTGCTGCTGGAAGAAGGGCAGACGGCGCTGGTGCTCGCCCGAATCGTCGAGGACGCGGATGCGGATCTCCTGGTGGTCGGCACGCACGCGCGTGAAGGAGTCCGCGGCGTTTTGCTCGGCAACACCTCGGAGCGTATCCTGCACGCCGTCGACTGCGACGTGGTCACCGTGCACGCCTCGGGCTGACTGCGGTACAGCCGCGTCCACGCACACCCGGACAGCCAGGAAAAGGAGCACCCGTGAAGGCGCCGAGTTCTCTACTCGTCATTCTCGACAAACCCAAACACGAGCAGACGGCGCTGGACGAAGCCTGTCGGCTGCTCACGGCCCGGCCGACCACGCACCTCCGCCTGGTCTCCTTCGTCTGGCTGGCCATGGCGGAGCAGAAGGACGTCTTCGACGCTCACCAGCGGCGCGCGCTGAAGAAAGAGATCGTCCGCACGCGGGAAACCTGGCTCCGGAACCTGGTGAAGGATCGGCAGCTCGACAACGCTGCGATCAGCATCGAGGTGGTGTGGACCGACGACATCGCCGCCTGGGTGGCGGCGGAATGTGGCTCGTCGGATCTGGTGGTGAAATCCGTACACCGCTCGAAAACCCTGATGCACACACCGCTGGACTGGGCGCTGATCCGATCCTGCCCGGCGCCGCTGCTGCTGGTGGGTACCCGCGGCGCCAGACGCCGTGCGAAGACCGCGGCCAGTGACGTGATCGCGACCGTGGATCTCCGCGACAGTGACCGGACGCATCAGATGCTGAATCTCAAGGTGCTCGATGCTGCCGCACGGTTTGCCGAGATCAGGGGCGGCCGCCTGCATTGCGTGTCCGTAGTCGAGTACTCTGAAGTGCTGAGCGACCTGGAGATGATCGATCCACGCAAGGTGCGCCGGGCGGCGCTGGCGGCCAGTCAGGACTTTCTCAGTGCGCTGATCGCGCCTTACCGCATCCCGAAGAGCCGCGTTCATCGACCGGCCGGCAAGGTCGGTCACACGGTGGCGGCCACGGCGCGAAAGACCGGAGCGGGGCTCGTGGTCGTCGGCAGCGCAGCACGTCGCGGAGTGGGCGCACGCATGCTTGGCAACTCGGCGGAAAAAATCCTGGAGCGCTCGCCGGTCGATCTTCTGGTCGTGCATCCCTGAGCCGAACCGGCCCTGCGGGCGCCTGCGCGTCTCTACTCGAGAATCTGGATCGACTCGAGGTATGTGACGATTGCGTCGATCTTCGCGCTGACGCGCGCCTGCGCGTCCTCGCCGAGCCCTTCGCTGCGGGTGAACTCGGCACCCCAGACAGGCATGGCGTTCGGACCGTGTGCCGCCCGGGTTTCCCTGCCATCAACGATGTCGGTTACGAACCGGGTGGGGAACACGCCGTTGTTGCGTTCCGACAGGTAGCGGAGATCCAGCAGCCTGGCCGTGGAAAGATCCGGCATGACGACTCCGTCTCCCTCACCATAGATGCCGTGGCAGTTCGAGCAGTTCATGGCGTAGAGCTCGGCACCGTCGTAGGAATCTGCCAGTGCCGTGACGGCACAGAAAAGCAGTCCGACCAGAGTACAGCGTCTCATCTAATCAGCCCCGCTGTGCCGCGTCCTCTGCACAGTCGATGCAGAGCACGCTGTAGGGCAGGGCGCGCAGACGCTCCTCACCGATGGGTTCCCCGCAGGCTTCGCAGTCCGGGTACGTCCCTGCGTCGATCCGCGCCAGAGCCTTATCGATCCTTCGGAGTTCCTGGGACAGCTCCTGGTCCAGTGCAACCAGCGTCTCCCCGTTTTCTAGCTCCACGGCCTGTTCCGCGAAATCCTGTGGCAGCGGATCTTCGCGATGTCGGGTGTGTCTCGACACCCGGACCTGCCGCGCCAGCAGCTCTTCCTTGCGGGCGTTCAGTTCGGTGCGGGCGGCATCGATATCGAGCATGGCTGGTCTACCTCTTGCTGTCTGAAGCAGCTGTCTGATTAATCCCTGTGGTCAGTTGCCGTGTCTCTAGGGGTTTCCCGAAGACGACTGGCGGTCTTCCACGAATTGAGCCTTCTGACCACGAGCGTCTACATTCAGTTCACTGTCCGGCGTTCGGGCTCGCCTGAACGGCGGGTATCAATGATACTAGATTGAATCGATTCCAGACTGCTGAGGCTTGAGCGACGTGGCGTACTCCAACATTCTCATCGCCATCGATCTGTCCGAAGAATCCCGGGAAGTGCTGGATGCGGCCAAGGCGGTTGCCACCAGAACCGGCGCCAGGCTCCACCTGGTCACGGTGATCAAGCCCTTGAGCCAGGTGTACGGGGGCCTCGACATGGCACCCATCGCCTCAGGCACCGTTTCCTTCGAGGAAGAAGCGACGACGCAGGCCCACCGCCAGCTCACCACGCTTGCGGAAGAATACGGGATCGACCCTGGTGATGTGCACGTGGAGCTGGGCGCACCGGGACCGACGATCCGGGATCTGGCCAAGGCAACCAGGGCGGACCTGATCGTGATCGGCAGCCACGGACGTCACGGTTTCAGTCTGTTGCTCGGCTCGACGGCTAACGCGGTGCTGCATGACGTCGGCTGCAACGTGCTCGCCGTACGGCTGCAGTACGAGTGAATTCGGAGGTGCATTGGTCTCCACCGGTTATCCTCCGATCCTCATCGAGCGACTGGGTAGAGATCACGCGAAGATCGCCGGTGTGGTCCGGGAACTGGAGGAGCTGGCCGACACGCTGGCCGCGGAGCCCGACTGGCAGGAAATCGATGGGCTGATCGGCTTTCTGGCGTACTTCGCCGATCGGGTTCACCACCCGCTGGAAGACCGCCTGTTCGATCTGGTGGTCAACAAGGGGCTGACGCCGACGGAGCGACACCTGGTGTTCCGCAACCTGAGCCAGCACCGTGAGATCAAGAACCTGACCGATACCCTGTCGTCGCAGGTCCGCCTCGCCATGAGCGGCGGCACTGTGGATCCGGGTGACTTCCGGGAATCACTGGCGGACTATGTTGCGCTGCAACGCCGCCACATGCGGTTCGAGGAGTCACACCTCTTTCCCCTGCTGGAGGGGGCGCTGGAAAACAGGGACTGGAACGCGATCACCGCTATCCTCGAGGAGGCGCCGTTCGCAGAGACTGATGAGGAGTCGACATGAGCAAGTACGCACACGCCAAGACCGCTATCGAGCAGGCGGTGACGGCGGGCCAGGAGGAAGGTCTCAGTCGGGAGGAGATGCTGCTGGCGCTGATCGTCTCCACGGTCGATGCTTACCGTTCCGAGGCGGGCAGGAAAGCGGTACGCGACGCGCTGCTCTACGAGCTCGGCGAGGTGGACGGCAACATCGATACACAGTTCCTCCGCTCACGCTGACGCGGCGTGCCGTTCGGACCACCGGGGGGCTTCAGATGGCTTTCGAGAAACCCGTCGTGCTCCCCGGCAGATACCTGTCGAAGACCATGGCGACATTGCGGATCAGATAGCGTCCTTCTTCCGTGATCTGCAGGCGGTCCTGATCGAGACGCACGAGTCCGTCCGCGCCGAGCACGGCCAGCCGTGGCCAGGCGTCGGGGAACGTGGCCTTCAGGTTCACGCCCCACGCGGCTTCGAATGCCGGGATGTCGAGCTCGAAGTCACACATCAGCCGGCCGATCAGATCCCTGACCATCTCATCGTCCCGGCTGAGCGTGAGACCTCTTTCGACGGCGGGCTCACCGGAATCGATGGCGTGCGTGTATCCGTCGAGAGTCTTGGCATTCTGGCAGTAGAGGCTGCCGACACTGCTTATGGCGCTGATGCCGAGTCCGATCAGCTGGCAATGGCCGTGGGTCGTATACCCCTGAAAGTTTCTGTGCAGGCCACCGTTGTGCTGGGCCTTCACCAGCTCGTCGTCGGGCTTTGCGAAGTGATCCATGCCAATGTGCACGTAACCCGCCTCCGTCAGTGTTTCGACCGCAAGTCCGAGCAGTGCGAGTTTGGTCTCCGCGTTGGGGAGGGTTTCCGCGCGGATCTGCTTCTGTGTTTTGAAGCGCATTGGCAGATGCGCGTAGCTGTACAGCGAGATCCTGTCGGGCGCGAGGCCGACGATCCGCTCCAGGGTGCGAGAAAATCGGTCGGTATTCTGCAGCGGCAGGCCATAGATCAGGTCCACGGACAGTGAGGTGACCCCGTTGTCCCGGGCAGCCCGCATGATATCGGCGGTATCCGACTCGCTCTGCAGGCGGTTGACCGCGAGCTGCACGTCGGGGTCGAAGTCCTGAATCCCCAGACTCATGCGGTTGATGCCGAGCGCCGCCAGAAACGCGATCCGTGCCGGATCCACGGTCCGCGGGTCGATTTCGATGGAGAAATCGCGCCCGTCATCGGTGGTCAGGTGAAACGTGTCGGCAAGTCGCTCAAACAGGCCGGCCAGCTGATGGTCGGTGAGGTAGGTGGGAGTCCCTCCCCCGAAGTGCAGCTGCTCCACGGTGTGAGCCGCCGGCAGGTGGGGGGCCAGCATACTGATCTCCCGGTGGAGACGCTCAAGATACGCAATCGCGTGTTTCCGGTTGGCGGTTACGATCTTGTTGCATGCGCAGTAGTAGCAGATGGTGGCGCAGAAAGGGACGTGCAGGTAGAGGGAAAGTGCTGAATCTTCCGGCAGCCCGTCCAGTGCGTGCAGCAGTGCATGCCGGTCCAGCGATTCGGAAAAGAGGTTGGCCGTGGGATAGGACGTGTAACGTGGTCCGTTCACGTCGTAGGCGCGAATGAGCTCCGGTTGAAAATGGCTGTTCACGCGGATTCCGGCAGCGGCTCAGGCGGCGAGGTGATAGGCCGTCGTGCTGAGCTCGTCCGGCCGCAGTATGCGCACGGTGTTGCGATCGGTATCGATGACGCCGGCCTTGCGCCACTTGGAGAGCACGCGGGATACGCACTCCAGCGTGAGCCCCAGGTGATTCGCCAGGTCCGTGCGGCTC
Source organism: Gammaproteobacteria bacterium (assembly GCA_003247835.1). GTDB lineage: Bacteria > Pseudomonadota > Gammaproteobacteria > Pseudomonadales > Azotimanducaceae > SZUA-309. Next base: position 17,393 of record QJYB01000021.1, read on the forward strand.
ATGGGCATGGCGAGACAAGTGGGATCGAATCCCAGTCGTTCCGTCCTTTCCATCAGCAGCGTCAGAAAGCCGGCGATCCTGACATCTGCCCGGGACTGGCTCATGTTGATGCGCAGTGCTTTCTCGTTGCGTTCGTGCTGAGCGATGAGCCTGAGGATCGATCGGTCTGCGCCCAGTACCCAGATCCTGGGCAGGCTGTCCAGCACCACAGCGCACACCGTGGCGCTGCCGAGCGCTACCGCGGATTCCTCGTAGCAGCCGGAAGCAGCGCCTTCCAGGCCGAGAATCTCGCCGGGATAGTAGAAGCCGGTGACATACTCCTCGCCGTCCGCCGTATCGTTGATGGTCTTGTAGACCCCCGAGCGGACCACGAACCAGGCAGGTGCCGGGTCACCTGCACGGTAAAGGTACTCGCCCCGGTCCATGGGCGCACTGGTGAAGACCACCTCGCCCAGCACACCGAGCGCGGCGTCGCTCAGATCCCGGGCCATGCAGAGCCCTCTCGTCGGGCATAGGGCGCAGCCTTCACGCGGGCTGCCATGTAGATTGCGGCTCATATGCTGACCTTGCCTGGGGGACGGTGGCTTCGAAATACGGAGATTCACCTAGGGTCGAAGGTCGTCTCGAAGGTCAGTACTGGCGCGCCGGCATCAGCACCCGCATGCCGTCCATGGCCTCGGTGACCGCAATCTGACAGGACAGACGGCTCGATTCGTTGACGTCGAATGCGAACTCCAGCATGCCCTGCTCGAGCTCGTCCGGCGCACCGCACAGCTCACTGGATTCCGTCGGAATGTAGACGTGGCACGTTCCGCAAGCACACAGACCACCGCAATCTCCCTCGATCCCCGGCACCATCTGGTTGACGGCACCCTGCATGAGGCTGGTGCCCGTCGGTACCTCCACCTCGTGTTCGGTTCCGTTGTGCTCCACGTAGATGATCTTCGGCACTAGTGGTCCCCGGCGCCGAGCAATGCCCGGGCCTCCGCCACCACCGCGAAGGTGCGTCCTGCGTCCCGTACCGGGGTCAGGGAGAAGTCGAGGGTCTGCTGCTGACCGTCCGGACGTGAGACCCGGGTGGTTATCCGGTAGGGCTCTCCGGCCAGGCAACGATCCAGCGCGGTCTTCAGCCCCGAGGCGGTATTCGTCGGATCCGCGGAGAAGAACGGCAGGCTGGCGAAGTCCCGACCAACCGGATCCACCCCGCCAGGGAGCAGCTGGCGGGCGGCGGCGTTCATCTCCAGTACGCGTCCCGCCGTATCGATGAGCGCCATCGCCTGGATGGCATGATCGAAGATCGTCTGCAGGGAGGCCCTGGTGCGCGCCAGCTCCTGCTCGGCGAGCCGGCGAGGTCTGAGATCCCGCAGGTGAGCGCTGAAGTAGACGTCCCGATCCAGCGTCACCTTGGTGATGGATGCTTCCAGCGGCACTTCCTCACCGGCGCTGGTCAGCCCGACGATCTCCGCGCGCTCGCCCATCAGTCGCGCCGGCCGTGGCTCTCCGGCGAACCGGGCGATCTGGTCCGGGTGGTCGGCACGGAACCGGGATGGCAGCAGATCGCCGAGCGGTCGACCGAGGAGGGCACCGCTGCCATACCCGAACAGTCGCTCGGCACTCGGGTTGGCGTAGCTGATGGTCAGGTCCGGAGAGACGGTGACGATGGCGTCGGCGGAGATGGCGAGCACGCGGGCCGCCAGTCGGTGCGCCCGGCGACTCTGCTGCTGCCGGAGCTGCTCCCGGCTGATGTCCTGCAGCATTACAAGGTAGTAGGTGCTGTCCGCCTGCTGGAAGCGTCCGACCCGGACCCTGACCGGCAACTCCCGTCCCGATGCGGTCCGGCAGTTGAGGTGGACGTAATCCATCTCCGGTGCGTCCGGTCGTTCTGCCCAGCGCTGCAGCCAGGCCAGGGGATCCAGCCGGGTCCGTTCCCGCTCCGGCAGAAAGTCGGAGAGGGCGGTACCGGCAACGTCTCCGCTGACCTCCAGCAGCCGCCCGGCCGCGTCGTTGAGAAAGACGAGCATGCCGCCAGGCTCGATGACCACCAGCGGCTCGGGAAATCCGGCCAGAACCGCGGTCACCTCGCCCGGCAGCATGCTCACCCCCCAACCGATCCGATCAGTAGGCGGCCTGCTGGGCGTTCAGCACGTTCAGGTCCGACTTGGCGTCTTCCATGGCTTCCAGAACCGTCAGATCCGCGTTGACCGGCACACCGATGCCTTCGAACAGCGCCTTGGTACGCTGTGTCACCAGACCGGCGCGTACCAGCGCGGGCATCATCAGGTCGTTCAGCGAGTGGATCTGTCCCGGTGGCAGCTCGCGGGTGATGCCGAGTTGGGCTGCTTCCTGCATGCCCGCCATGAAGTCGTCAGGCTCGATGCCGCTCACCTCGAGCACCTTCAGAAAGCCGGCGTCCATACCGGCCGCCTGTCCCTGCACGAGGATCTGCACCGCATCGAAAGCGAACTGCGCCAGATCTTCCCGGTCGTCCACGTGCAGAGCGGCCACGGTGGGTGTCAGGTAGACGTGACCGAAAGAGACGTGGCGGGACTCGTCTCGCATCACGTTGAAGGTGATGGACTTGAGCAGCGGCTCTTCAGTCTGCTTGTACATGTTGTTGAACGCACCCAGAGCCAGTCCCTCGATGATCATGTTCATACCGATCATCACCTTGCAGAAGTTGTTGGTGCTGAGCGTCGT